>NZ_JBFRFX010000074.1:0-22323 GCF_052115045.1 Cupriavidus sp. 2TAF22 | reverse complement strand
GCGCAAACGCCGGCGGCACGATGCGGGCGGGCGCCTTGCCCGCGCCGTCCGCCTGCCCGGCCTGCCCCGCCTGCGCGGCGCTGCCCGCGGCGGGCTCGCACGGCTCGGCATTCACGCGCACCTCATAGCAGACCCACATCGCGCGCTGCGGCACCTCGTTGAAATTGCCATCGCTGGCGGCCAGCACGCGCGCCCATACCTCGGGCGTGGAGCTGCGCCACACATTGCACAGCAGGCGGCGAAAGCGCGGGTCGCGCGCGGCCTGCTGCTCGATGCGCCCGATGAATGCCGGACCGTGGTACTCGATCAGGTCTTCGAGCTCGCCGGCTGCCAGCGCGGCGAGCACCCGGGCGCTGTCGGTGCGGCCCAGGACAGCCAGCACCAGTTCCCAGAGCCCCGCCGGGTCGTTGACGCAGAGCCAGTCGCAGGCCTGCCACACCCAGAACGAACGTACCTCGTGCCGGCCAATGGCCGGGTCATACCGGCTGTAACGCTTGATATAGGCGTTGACCAGACGCTTCTGCTCATGGGTTTCCATAGTCCCCCGGAACTACCCGCCTTGAAAGGAATGGGCTTGGCCCGCAGCCATGGCTCAGGCAACGCCCAGCATCCGGTCCAGCTTGCCCTTGTCCGCCAGCAACTCCGCGCTGGTCGATTCATGTACCACCCTGCCCCGGTCGAGCACCATGGCGCGCCGGGTCATGCCTAGCGCCAGGCGCGCATGCTGCTCCACCACGATCACCGCCATGCCGCCGTCTTCGATCAGCCGGCGAATCACCTGCTGCAATTCCTGAACAATGATAGGCGCCAAACCCTCCATCGGCTCATCCAGTAATAGTAGAGACGGGTTAACCATGAGCGCGCGTCCGATTGCAACCATTTGCTGCTCGCCTCCGGACAACTGGTTGCCCAGGTTGGCGCGCCGCTCCCGCAGGCGCGGGAAGACTTCGTAGACGCGCGCTACGTTCCAGTGCCCCGGGCGCGCCACCGCGGTGAGGTGCTCCTCCACGGTCAGCGAGGCGAACATGCAGCGCTCCTGCGGCACCCAGCCCAGGCCGGCCGCGGCGCGCTGGTGGGTGGCCATGCGGGCCAGGTCGCGCCCCTGCCAGTGCAGGCCGCCGCGCCGCTGCCGGGTCAGGCCCATCAGCGTCATCAGCAGCGTGCTCTTGCCCACGCCATTGCGGCCCAGCAAGGCCAGGCTTTCGCCTGCCTGCAACGTGAAGCCGATGTCGTCGATCACCACGGCGTCGCCATAGCCCGCCGCCAGGCCCTCCACCCGTAGCAGCTCAGTCATGCGCGGCCTCCCCGAGGTAGACCTCCTTCACGCGCGGGTCGGCGCCGATCTGCGCCGGCGTGCCTTCGACCAGCACGCGGCCGCCCACCAGCACCGTGATGCGCTCGGCAAAGCGGAATACCAGGTCCATGTCGTGCTCGATGAAGAGGATGGTGATATCGCGCGGCAGGGCGGCAATCACGCCGAACAGCTCCGCGCTCTCGCCGGCCGGGATGCCGGCGGCGGGTTCGTCCAGCAGCAGGATGGCCGGCCGCGTGGCCAGCGCCAGCGCAATCTCCAGCAGGCGCTGCTTGCCGTAAGGCAGGTTGCGCGTCGCGGTATCGGCGTCGGCGTCGAGACGCAGGCTGGCCAGCACGGCCATGGCTTCGTCCGCCAGCGCGCGCTGCGAGGCTACGGTGCGGCCCCAGATGCGCCAGGCGCCGCTGCGCTCGGCCACGGCCAGCACCACCGATTCCAGCACCGTCAGCCCCGGGAACAGGGTGTTGATCTGGAAGGTGCGCGTCATGCCGCGACGCACGCGCGCGTGCTGGGGCAGCCTGGTGATGTCCTCGTCGCCGAGCCAGATGCTGCCGGCGGTGGGCGGCAGCGCCCCGGTGAGCAGGTTGATGAAGGTGGTCTTGCCCGCGCCGTTCGGCCCGATCAGCGCATGGCGGGCGCCAGGCGCGAAGCGCAGGGAGATATCGCTGTTGGCGGCAAAGCCGCCCCAGGACCTGGACAGGCCTTCGGTACGCAGCATCGCGGTCATGGCTGCCCCTTGCGCGCGACGCGCCCGAGGGCGCCGCGCACCACGTCGATGGCCCCCATCAGGCCACCGCGCGCAAACAGCACGATCACCACCAGCAGCAGGCCGATCCAGAACTGCCAGTAGACCGGATCGATGCCGGCCAGCACATCCTGCGCGATCATGAAGGCCGCCGCCCCCAGCAAGGCGCCATACAGCCGCCCGGTGCCGCCCAGCACCAGCATCACCAGCAGTTCCGCCGAGCGCGGAAAGCCCAGCACGTCCATGCCGACGAACTGGGTGGTCTGCGCCAGCAGGCCGCCCGCCACGCCCGCCAGCGCCGCCGCCACGGCAAACACCGCGCCGAGCCGGCGCGGCACGTTCGCCCCCAGTGCCGGCATCCGGCGTGCCCCTTCGCGCAGGCCGCGCAGCGACAGTCCGAACGGCGACTGCACCAGCCTGCGTACCAGCACGAACAGCGCGAAGGCCACCGCCAGGCTGTAGAGATAGGCCGTCTTGCCGAACAGGTCGAACTCGAACAGGCCGAGCAGCGGCGCCATGGTCACGCCCGACAAGCCATCCACGCCGCCCGTGATGAAGGCCGCCTTGTTGGCCGCCTCGAACAGCATCAGCCCGATGCCGAGCGTCACCATCAGCCGCGTGAGGTCGCCACCGCGCACCACCAGGAAACTCGCCAGCCACCCTGCCGCACCGGCCACCGCGGCGGCGGCCAGCAATCCGCTGAGCGGCTCGCCCCAGCCATGCGCGGCCAGCAGGCCGGCGGTATAGGCGCCCAGCCCGAAGAAGGCCGCGTGCCCGAGCGACACAATGCCGGCGTAGCCCAGCAGCAGGTCCAGCGAGAGCGCGAACAGCCCGGTGATCAGCACCTGGCTGCCGAGGATCAGGTAGCCCGGCAGGAGGAAAAACGCCGCCACCGGCAGCAGCCAGAACACGATCTCGCCGGGGTGCCAGCGCCCGTCCGGCAGCCGCGTGCCGCGCGCATTGCCCTTCGTGTCCGCCACGGCGGGGGCGCGGGCCTTGTCCACGGCGCTCATGCCCGCCTCCCGTAGAGGCCGGCCGGGAACAGCACCAGCAGCAGCACCATCAGCGCATAGATGACGAAGGCGCCCACCGCGGGCACGTAGTATTTGCCGGCCACGTCGGCCACGCCCAGCAGCAGCGCCGCCACCAGCGGCCCGCGGATGGTGCCCGCGCCGCCCACCGCCACCACCAGCAGGAAGTACACCATGTACTTGAGCGGGAAGGCGGGATCGAGGCCGAGCACATCGATGCCCAGCCCCCCGCCCAGCCCCGCCAGCGCGGAACCGAGCGCGAAGGTCAGGCTGAACACGCGCTCCACGTTGATGCCGAGCCCGCGCGCCGCCTGTTGGTTGTCGACCGCCGCGCGCACCTGCGCGCCGAAGCGCGTGCGCGCGACCAGCCAGCCCAGCGCGGCGGTGATCGCCACCACCACGCCAATCAGGAACAGCCGGTAGGCGCCAAGGTCCAGCCCGCCGAGGCGCACCTGCCCGCGCAGGAAGCCCGGCAGTTCCACCGGCTGCTGCCCGGGCCCGAACAGGTAGGTGGCGCCGGCGATCGACATGAAGGTCAGCCCGATCGAAAACAGCACCTGGTCGAGATGACTGGCGCGGTAAAGCCGCCGGTACAGGGTGCGCTCCAGCACCCAGCCCACCGCCGCCGCCCCGGCGAAGGCCAGCGGCAGCGTAGCCAGGAATGGCACCCCGGCCCGGCTCATCAGCACCACCGCCACGTAGCCGCCGAACATGGCGAAGGCGCCGTGCGCCAGGTTGACGAAGTTCATCAGCCCCATGGTGACCGACAGCCCCACGCTGATCAGGAACAGCAGGCAGCCATAGGCCACGCCGTCGAACAGTACCCCGGCCAGCGTGCCGGTCATGGCCGGCCCGCCCCGGGCTGCGGTGGCTGCGATGCCGGTGTCGGTGGCGATGCGGGGCAACCGCGCTGTGTCATGAAAACCTCCTGTTGTGCTGATTGGGCCGGCTTATTCGCCCTCGATACGGGCAAACGGCAGGCCGACGTAGTTTTCCGCAAGCGCCGCGGCGGCGGCCGGCGACGCCGCAACGTACTCCAGTTCCGCGCGCTGCAGTCGCGCCATGAACGGGGTGTGATCCGGAAAGCGGTGCAGCAGCGCTGTCATCCACCACGAGAAATGCTCGGCGCGCCAGACCCGCCGCAGGCAGGTCGCGGAGTAGGCGGCGAGCAGATCTCCACGCCCGTCGCGGTAGTGCGCAGCCAGCGCATGCGCCAGCGTGCGTACGTCCGCCACCGCCAGGTTCATGCCCTTGGCGCCGGTCGGCGGCACGATATGCGCTGCGTCGCCGGCCAGGAACAGCCGTCCGTGCTGCATCGGCTCGACCACATGGCTGCGCATCGGCGTCACCCCCTTCTGCAGCACCGCCCCCTCGTTGAGGCGCCAGCCGTCGCCGGTCTCGAGGCGCGCGTGCAGCTCCTGCCAGATGCGCGCGTCCGGCCACTGCGCAAGATCCTCGTCGGGACGGCATTGCAGGTAGAGCCGCGTGATCTCGGGCGAGCGCATCGAGAACAGCGCGAAGCCGCGCTCGTGGCTGGCGTAGATCAGTTCCTGCGCGGCAGGCGCGGCCTGCGCCAGGATGCCGAGCCAGGCAAACGGGTAGCTGCGCTCGAACAGCTGCAGCGCGGCGACCGGGATGGCCTGCCGGGACACCCCGTGGAAGCCGTCGCAGCCAGCGATGTAGTCGCAATGCAGGGTGCGGCCGCGCCCGCCGTGCCGGAACGTGACGAAGGGCGCATTGCCGCCGATGTCGTGCAGCGCCACCTCGCCGGCCTCGAAGTACAAGGGCGCGCCATCCGCCAGGCGCGCGGCGATCAGGTCCTTGACCACCTCGTGCTGGCCGTACACCGTGATGGCGCGGCCGCCCGTCGGCCCGGACAGGTCGATGCGATGGCGCCTGCCGCCGAACAGGAGGTCGATGCCGTCGTGCCGCATGCCCTGGCTCTGCAGCCGCCCGCCCACGCCGGACGCCACCAGCAGGTCCACCGTGTTCTGCTCCAGCACACCGGCGCGGATGCGCGCCTCCACGTGCCGGCGGCTGCGGTCCTCCAGCACCACGGCATCGATGCCGGCGCGGCGCAGCAGATGCCCGAGCAGCAGGCCCGCCGGGCCGGCGCCGATGATCGCTACCTGGGTGCGCATGGTGGTGTCTGGTCTCCCCTGTGGCCGGGTGGCCGCGGGCCGTGGCGAAAGGCGCCCGGCCTCTGTTGCCCGGCATTGTCAGACCCAGGATTTCATTTTGCAATCGGGTGTTGCCGCTGGCGCAAAGGCGGCGGCCAAGGCAAGCACTGCGGGAACGGCGCGCGTCCGGCCGTCAACGGGGGACTGCCTTCTGTGAGAAGATGTCCGCCTGCCTTGCAGGGAGATCGCCATGTCACCCGATCGACGCCGTTTCCTTAGCCATAGCACCTGTCTCGCCGCGGCCCTCGGCCTGTCCGGCGGCGCGTGGACCGCCACCGGGCCAACGGCGCAGGGCCCGTTGCGCCGCCCGATCCCCGGCACGCGCGACACGCTCCCCGTGATCGGCATGGGCACCGCCGACACCTTCAACGTGGGCACCGAAGCCAGCGAGCGCGCGCCGCTGGCCGAGGTGCTGGCGTTGCTGCTGCAGACGCCCGGCGCGGTGATCGACACCGCGCCGAGCTACGGCAGCGCGGAACCCGTCACCGGGGACCTGTTGCAAGGCGCGCACGCGCGCGGCAAGGTGTTCCTCGCCACCAAGATCTCCACCTCGGCCGGCAGCTCGGCGCAGGCGCAGTGGGCACAATCGCTGCGCGACCTGCACAGCGACGGCGTGGACCTGCTGCAGGTACACAACCTGATCGACTGGCGCGACAATCTGCGCTTCCTGCGCCAGCTCAAGGAACAGGGCAAGACGCGCTATATCGGCATCACCCACTACCGCGAGGACACGCACGAAGCGCTGGCGCAGATCGTGCGCGCCGAGCGGCTGGATTTTGTCCAGCTCAACTACTCCCTGGCCGAGCGCAACGCCGAGCGCGCGCTGCTGCCGCTGTGCCAGGAGCGCGGCGTGGCGGTGCTGGTCAACCGCCCGTTCCAGGACGGCCGCCTGTTCCGCACCGTCAAGGACCGCGCGCTGCCGCCGCTGGCCGCCGAGATCGACTGCGCCTCCTGGGGCCAGTTGTTCCTGAAATTCATCGTCAGCCATCCGGCCGTGACCGCGGCCATCCCCGCCACGTCCAAGCCGAAGAACATGCAGGACAACCTTGGCGCCGGCCTTGGCCGCATGCCCGACGCTCGCCAGCGCGCGCAGATCGCCGCGCTGCTGGCGTGAGCGCGCCATGACCGGCACCGCGCGCGCGGCCCGCCACGGGCTAGGCATCCAGCCCGGCGAGGGCAGCGCCGTGGCAGCCGGCTTCCTGTTCTTCTTCTGCCTGTTCGCCAGCTATTTCATGTTGCGCCCGGTGCGCGAAACCATGGGCATCGCCGGCGGCGTGCAGAATCTGCAGTGGCTGTTTACCGCCACCTTCGTGGTGATGCTGGTGGCCATCCCCATCTACGGGCTGTGCAGCGCGCGCTTGCAGCGCCGCCGCTTCGTGCCGTGGGTCTACGCTTTCTTCGTGGCCAACCTGGTGGCATTCGCGCTGGCCACGCGCGCAGTACCTGACAGCATCTGGATGGCGCGGGCGTTCTACGTCTGGCTGTCGGTGTTCAACCTGTTCGTGGTGTCGGTGGCATGGAGCCTGATGGCGGACGTATTCCGTCCCGGCCAGGCACGGCGCCTGTTCGCGCTGCTGGCAGCGGGCGCCAGCGCAGGCGGGCTGGCCGGTCCGCTGCTGGGCGGCTGGCTGGTCCCGCGCATCGGCCTGACCGGGCTGATGCTGCTGTCGGCGGCGCTGCTGGCGACAACGCTGCCGGGCGCGGGCTTCCTGTTCGGCTGGCGCAAGCGCGCCGGCGCGGGCGTGGCCAGGGCGGACGATCCGGTGGTGGCGCAGGATCCGGCCAAGCCCATCGGCGGCGGGCTGTGGGCCGGACTCACGCTGGTGGCACGCTCGCGCTACCTGCTTGGCATCAGCCTGTTCGTGATCCTGCTGGCTACCGCCAGCACCTTCCTCTACTTCGAGCAGGCCAGGCTGGTGGCACAGACCTTTCCCAGCCGCACGCAGCAGACCCAGGTGTTCAGCGCCATCGACGCCATCGTGCAGGCGCTGACCATCCTGGTGCAGGTCTTCTTCTCAGGACGCATTGCGCGGCGCTATGGCGTGACCCTGCTGCTGAGCGCGGTGCCGCTTTCGGTGGCCGCCGGCTTCCTGGTACTGGCGCTGTGGCCGGCCTTCGGCGTGCTGGCCGCGGTAATGGTCCTGCGCCGCGTGGGCGAGTACGCCCTGCTGCGGCCCGGCCGCGAGATGCTGTTTACCGTGGTGGACGCCGAGACCAAGTACAAGGCCAAGAACGTGATCGACACCGCCGTCTACCGTGCCGGCGACGCGATCAGCGCCTGGATCAAGACAGCCATCGATGCCCTCTCCGGCCACCCCGCCGTGGTGGCGCTGACCGGCGCGGCGCTGGCGCTGGCCTGGGCATGGCTGGGCTGGTGGCTGGGACGGCAGCATGAAGGCCATGCCGGGGCGGCACTGCCGGCGGCCGGACAGGAACCGGCACCCGGCGGCACAGGCAGGGCATGACGCGACCGGAGCCGGGGCACGGCGGCACCCGGCACGCCTGCAAGGTTGCCAGCGCGGCAACGCCGATGCACGAATCCGCCTTCGTCCTGCATTGCACCGCCTCCGGCCCGCTGATAATGGTGACGGAATATTACTAACCAAGCACCGAGGATTCGAAGAACCACCATGCAATCACGCCTGCTTACCCTCAAGGCGGCCATGCTCGCCATGGCCCTGACCCTGGGCGGGGTCTCCCATGCCCAGCTGTCGCAACTCCCGCCGCCCCAGCCGCAGCGCGCCCAGGGCGAGCGCGCCACGCAAACCCCGCTGCCGCACCAGCCCGCGCCCCACAAGAAGCACAAGCACAAGCATCACCAGAAGAAAGCACCGCCGCCATCAGCCGGGACGGCCGAAGCGCCGCCGCCTGCGCCACCCCAATCGCCACCGCCGCCGGCTCGTCCGGCCCCCTGAAGGCAAGGCCGGAGAAACGGGCGTGCGCCGTCGCCCCGGCGTTACATCTGCTAACCGCGCCGTAATATTGCAGTGACACCTTGGGCTTAGGATGACCTCATGGCCAGCACGCTTGCGCTGGCCCCCATCAGGATCCAGGAGCCCGTCATGCGCAATCCCACTCGTGCCAACCGTGCAGTTCGTGTCCTCGGTGCGAGCCTGCTCGCCGCCTCGCTGCTCGCGGCCGGGCCAGCCTCGGCGCACGGGCGCGGCGACCGCGGCGATAGCGGCGCCGGCGCGGCAGCGCTGGCCATCGGTGCGCTGGTTGGCCTGGCCGTCGGCGCAGCCGTGATCAGCCAGCCGGTCGCCATGGCCGCGCCGGCGCCGGTCTACTCGCCGCCCCCGGGCTATTGCTACAGCAGCTACCACCGCGCCTACGTGCCGTGCGGTCCGCAGCCGGTACAGGCCGTGCCCTACTACCAGCAGCAGTATCCGCAGCCGTATCAGCAAGGCTACGAGCAAGGCTACCAGCAGCAATATCCGCAACCCTACTCCAGCTACTGAATCCTGGGCGGCCGCCCGGCCGCCCATGGCCGCGCTCCGCCGCGCGGCCGTCCACCGCGCAGGCAGGCGCGGCGCGGCAGCGAAGCCGCAGTGCAACGCCCCCCGACGCTAAGCACGCCCACTTGATCCAACGCACCGGCATCGCCCCTGCGCAACCGGCAGCGCGCACGCGCCGGCGCGCCCGCCCGCGGCGGTGCCGCGAGCCACTCCCCTCGGAGCCGCCGGGAGCCCGCGCAAAAATCCCCGGATTTTCATTCAATGAAAATTCGCAGCCATTGTTTGACGCTGCGAACCGCGCGTGAATAAGATCGTCGGCAAAAGATTTCAATCAACGAAATGCTGCGGCGCACCCGCGCACGCAGTGCCATCAGCGCGTGCCGCCGCTTCGGCGGCGCCTGCCAGGAGACAACGATGAACCGACGCGTCACCCTGCGCCTCGCCGCCATGGCCTGCGCCGCCCTGTGCGCCCAGCTCGTGCTGCCCGCGCAAACAGCGCATGCTGCCGACACCTATCCTGCCAAGCCGCTCCGGCTGGTGGTGCCATTCACGCCCGGCGGCACCACCGATATCCTCGCGCGCCTGGTTGCGCTCAAGCTCGGCGAGGCGCTCGGCCAGACCGTGGTGGTGGATAACCGGCCCGGCGCCGGCGGCAACATCGGCGCGGACGCCGTGGCCAAGGCCGCGCCGGACGGCTACACCCTGCTGATGGGCACGCTCGGCACCCAGGTGACCAACCAGTTCATCTACGCGCGCATGCCATACGACTCGGCCAGGGACTTCGCGCCGGTGACGCTGGTGGCCAACTCGCCCAATGTGCTGCTGACCAACGCCACGCTGCCGGTCAAGTCCGTGGCCGAGCTGGTCGCGCTGGCAAAGCAGCGGCCGGGCGGACTCAACTATGCGTCCACCAGCACCGGCGGCTCGCCGCATCTCTCGGGCGAACTGCTCGACAGCATGGCCGGGGTGAAGATGCAGCACGTGCCTTACAAGGGCGCCGCGCCCGCCATGACCGACCTGCTGGCGGGGCAGGTCAACCTCATGTATGACAACCTGCCGTCGGCGCTGGCGCAGATCCAGGCCGGCAAGGTGCGCGCGCTGGCGGTGACCAGCCCGCAGCGCGCGCCCGTGCTGCCCGACGTGCCCACCGTGGCGGAATCCGGCCTGCCCGGCTATGTGGTGAATTCCTGGTTCGGCCTGCTGGCACCGGCCGGCACGCCGCCTGCGCTGGTGACGCGGCTGCAGCAGGCGGTGGCGCGCATCCTCGCCACGCCGGAGGTCAGGCAGCGTATCGAGCAGCTCGGCGCGGTGCCGGGCGGCGACACGCCGGCCGCCTTCGCCGCCGTGATCCGCGCCGACACCGAGAAATGGTCGCGCGTGATCAGGAGCGCCGGCATCCAGGCCCAGTAGACACCCAACAGCGAACCAAGGATTCCCTCATGGCAGCAAAGACCATCCGCATCGGCTCGGGCTCGGGCTGGTGGGGCGACCGCGTCGAACCCGCGGCGCTCAGCGCGCAGCACGGCAAGCTCGACTTCCTCTGCTTCGAAACCATGGCCGAGGCCACGGTGTCCGCCGCGCAGGTGCGCAAGCGGCGCGACCCCGCCTTCGAAGGCTACGACACCTACCTCGACGAGCGCATGCGCGCGGTGCTGCCGCACTGCATTGCCCAGGGCACGCGCATCGTCAGCAACCAGGGCTGGATCAATCCGCTCGGCGCGGCGCGGCACATCGCCCGGCTGTGCGAGGAACTCGGCCTGCCCGGCGTGAAGATCGCCGCCGTCACCACCACGGACCTGACCGGCGGCATCTGCAGCCAGCCGCTGGAGATCCTGGAAAGCGGCGCGCCCATCGCCACGCTGCGCGACTCGCTGATTTCCGCCGAGCCTTACGAAGGAGCCGAGCCCATCGTGCGCGCGCTGGAAGCCGGCGCGCAGATCGTGGTCACCGGCCGCGTGGCCGATCCCTCCCTGTTCCTCGCGCCGATGATGCACAGCTTCGGCTGGGGCGCGCACGAGATCGAACTGCTGGCGCGCGGCAGCGCCATCGGCCACCTGCTCGAATGCGGCGCGCAGGTGACCGGCGGCTACTTCGGCGATCCCGGCTACAAGGACGTGCCCGAGCCCTGGAACCTTGCCTTCCCCATCGCCGAAGTGGATGCAGCCGGCACCGCCGTGATCTCCAAGGTGGCCGGCACCGGCGGCCGCATCGACCTGCAGACGGTGAAGGAACAGATGTTCTACGAGGTGCACGACCCGCGCCGCTACATCACGCCGGACGTGGTGGTGGATTTCACCACGGCGCAACTGGAACAGGTCGGCCCCGACCAGGTCCGCGTGAGCGGCGTCAGCGGATCGCCCCGCACGCCCACGCTCAAGGTCTCGCTGGGTTGCACCGAGGGCTTCATCGGCGAGGACATGTTCTTCTACGCCGGGCCCGGCTGCCTGGAGAAGGCGCGGCTGGCCAAGACCATCCTGGAGCACCGGTTCCGGCTGGCGGGGCTGGACGCGCAGGCGCTGCGCATCGACTTCCTTGGCGTCAATGCCATCCACGGGGATGCTTCGCCGGCGCCGGCCTGCGAGCCCAACGAGATCGCCGTGCGGGTGGCCGCGCGCACCCGCACCCGCGCCGAAGCGGCCAAGGTGGGCCGCGAGATCGACAGCATGGCGGTGTGCGGGCTGGCTTCCACCGGCAAGCGCGTGCCGCACCAGGAACGCACGCGCGAGATCATCGGCGTGTGGTCCGCGCTGGTGCCGCGCACGCAGGTCAGCTCCGAAATCCACTACTTTTGAGGTCCCCGCGATGAAGGTTTCACTACGGCGCCTGGCGCATACCCGATCCGGCGACAAGGGCGATATCTCCAACACCTCGGTGATTGCCTACGAACCCGCCTTCTATCCCTGCCTCAAGGCACAACTCACCGCGGACGCCTTCAAGGCGCTCTATGGCGGCGTGGTGACCGGCAAGGTCGAGCGCTTCGAGGCCGACGGCTTGCAGGTGCTGAATTTCGTCGCGCACGGCGCACTGGGCGGCGGCGTGTCGCGCAGCCTGGCGCTCGACAATTACGGCAAGGCCCTGGCCAGCGCGGTGCTGCGCTTCGAGGTCGAGGTGCCGGATGATCTGGCGCCGTTGCTGCGGGGGAAGGCCAGCTAGCCCGCCACCTGCCCGGGCCGCGGCTTTGGTGGCGCGCTGCCCGGCGCGCTGTGCGCTGTGCGCGCCGTGGAAAGGGCTTGAAGAAGTTGCGGTTCGCAACTAATATGGTTGCGAACCGCAACTTCCTGCTACCGCCATGGACCTGATCGAACCGCCGCCGCAATCGCGCGACGACACCATCGCCGCGCTTCGCACCTTCTCCCGCAAGCTCGTGCGGGAACTGGGCTTCATGCGATCCACGCTGGCGGACAGCCAGCTGTCGCCCTCGGCCGTGCACGCCATCATCGAGATCGGCCTGGCGCCGGGCATCCAGGCGCGCGACCTGGCCAGCCTGCTGCGGCTCGACAAGTCGAACACCAGCAGGCAACTGGCCAAGCTGGAATCAATGGGCCTGGTGACGCGCACGGCAGCGGACGACGATGCCCGCTCCGCGACCTTGCGCCTGACCGGCGCCGGCGCCCAACTGCGCGCCAGGATCGACCAGTTCGCCACCGAGCAGGTGTCGCGCGCGCTGCGCCGGCTCACGCCCGCCGACCAGCAATCGCTGGTACGCGCCGTGGCGATCTATGCCGATGCGCTCGCCGTCGACAACGCCAGCGCCGCCAATGCGGGCGATGCCAGCCCCGGTGCCGGCATCGTGGAGGGCTACCAGCCGGGATGCATCGGCGATATCGCAAGCCAGCATGCGCGCTTCTACGCGCAACTGGCCGGCTTCGGCAGCTTCTTCGAGCAAAAGGTGGCCACCGAACTTGCCGCCTTCGCGACCGCGCTGCCCTCGCCCGACAAGGGACTGTGGCTCTACCTCGAAGGCGGGCGGACGCAGGCGAGCATTGCCATCGATGGCGACCCTGCCAGCGGGCTGGCCCACCTGCGCTGGTTCATCGCCGATGCGTCGCTGCGCGGAACCGGCATCGGCCGGCAGCTGCTGGAACGTGCGCTGGCATTCGCCGATGCGCGCTACGCGCAGACCTACCTGTGGACCTTCCAGGGGCTGGACGCCGCGCGCCATCTCTATGAATCCGCGGGCTTCGCACTGGCGGACGAGGCGCCGGGCCGGCAATGGGGCGCCACCGTGCTGGAACAACGCTTCGTGCGCGACCGGGCCGGCCTGCGCAACTAAGCGGCACCAGCGCGGCCGCCACGTATCAGTCCACCAGGACCCTGCGCGCCCAGGCGCTGGTGATGCGGCGCGCTTCTTCCTTGAGCAGGCGCGCCATCCTGGCCTCGCGCGCCAGGATGCGCTCGCTCAGCGCAGCCACGCTCAACGCCCCCATGGGCCGGCCTTCGTAGTCCAGCAGCGGCACGGCGATGCCGCCCATCTTGTCCACCACCCAGTCCAGGAACAGCGCGTAGCCGCGGCCACGCGCAGCGTCGATCTGCTCGCTGATCACCTCCGGGGTCAGGCGCGGATAGCGCGCGCGCCGGGTCTTGCCCAGGCGGGCGCGGGCGGCGCGCTCGGCGTCGGGCATCCATGCCAGCACGGCCAGGCTGCCGGCGCCCACGCCGAGCGGGCGGCGGGTGCCGATTTCCACATAGTTGGCGCGGATCGGAAAGGTGCCCAGCTCGATATCGGCCACCACCGATTCGCCCCGGCTGGCCAGGGTCAGCACCGCCGTGTCCCCGAACGCTTCCACCAGCCGCTCCAGGCTCGGCCGCGCGAGCGCGCGCAGGTCCACGCGGCGCTGCGCCACATCGGCCAGCTGGAAGATCTCCGGGCCGATGCCAAAGCGGCGGGCGCTGTCGCGCGTGACAAAGCCTTCGGCCACCAGCAACTCCAGCAGGCGCGATGCGGTGGCGGGATCAAGGCCGGTGGCGCGCGCCACGTCGGACAGGCGACGCACCTGCGGATCGGACAAGGCGCGCAGGATCCACAGGGCACGCTGCACCGGGGAGGCGCGCGAGGCGGGGGCACCGGCCGGAGGCGGTACGGTAGGCAACGTTGGGTCGTCTGGCATGGCTTGCGCATTTAAGCGGCCGCGCCCCGTCCGGTCAATCGGGGTGATTCCGGCTTCTGCCCGGGGGCACCCGCAATTCTGGCCAAACCGGAAGCGCAGAAGGCCAAATCCGCCGCTTCGGGCGTCCGCGGCCAGCCGGATGGTCGTATATTCTTCCCTGACGAAAACATCGCCTGGCGCCCGCCCTTCCCCCGAAGCCCGGCACCGGCTATGGTTGCACGCCCCGACACCGCCCCGACACCGCGCCGGCCCGCCCGACGCCGCCACCACCAAGGAAAACGATCATGAAGACCAAAGCCGCCATCGCCTGGAAAGCCGGCGCCCCCCTGACCGTGGAAGAGGTCGACCTGGACGGCCCGCGCGCCGGCGAGGTGCTGGTGGAGATCAAGGCCACCGGCATCTGCCACACCGATTACTACACCCTGTCCGGCGCCGATCCGGAAGGCATCTTCCCGGCCATCCTCGGCCATGAGGGCGCGGGCATCGTCACCGAAGTGGGCCCGGGCGTGACCTCGCTCAAGCCCGGCGACCACGTGATCCCCCTCTACACGCCGGAATGCCGCCAGTGCAAGTTCTGCCTGTCGCGCAAGACCAACCTGTGCCAGGCGATCCGCTCCACCCAGGGCAAGGGCCTGATGCCGGACGGCACCTCGCGCTTTTCCATCGACGGCAAGCCCATCTTCCACTACATGGGCACCTCCACCTTCGCCAACCACATCGTGGTGCCGGAGATCGCGCTGGCCAAGATCCGCCCCGACGCACCGTTCGACAAGGTCTGCTACATCGGCTGCGGCGTGACCACCGGCGTGGGCGCGGTGCTGTTCACCGCCAAGGTGGAAGCGGGTGCGAACGTGGTGGTGTTCGGCCTCGGCGGCATCGGCCTGAACGTGATCCAGGCCGCCAGGATGGTCGGCGCCGACAAGATCATCGGCGTGGACCTGAACCCGGGCCGCGAGGCGATGGCGCGCAAGTTCGGCATGACCCATTTCATCAACCCGAACGACGTCGAGAACGTGGTGGACCATATCGTCCAGCTCACCGACGGCGGCGCCGACTATTCCTTCGAGTGCATCGGCAACACCAAGGTCATGCGCCAGGCGCTGGAGTGCTGCCACAAGGGCTGGGGCAAGTCGATCATCATCGGCGTGGCCGAAGCCGGCGCGGAAATCTCCACCCGTCCGTTCCAGCTGGTCACCGGCCGCGAATGGAAGGGCTCGGCCTTCGGTGGCGCGCGTGGCCGCACCGACGTGCCGAAGATCGTCGACTGGTACATGGAAGGCAAGCTCAATATCGACGACCTCATCACCCACACCCTGCCGCTGGAGCGCATCAACGAGGGCTTCGACCTGATGAAGCGCGGCGAGTCGATCCGCTCGGTCGTGCTGTACTGAGCCGGGGCGCGCCATGCTCGAACTGCTCTCCGAACACGGCTGCTTCGGCGGCGTCCAGCGCTTCTACCGGCACGCCTCGGGCACCATCGGCCTGCCGATGCGCTTCTCGGTGTTCCTGCCGCCGGCGGCCCTGGCCACGCCGGCGCGGCGCCTGCCCGCGCTGTTCTACCTGGCGGGCCTGACCTGCACCGAGGAAACCTTCATGATCAAGGCCGGCGCCCAGCGTGCCGCCGCCGAGCACGGCCTGATCCTGGTGGCGCCCGATACCAGCCCGCGCGACACCGGCATCGCCGGCGAGGCCGAGTCATGGGATTTCGGCGCCGGCGCCGGTTTCTACGTCGACGCCACGCAGGCGCCCTGGCGCCAGCACTGGCGCATGGAAAGCTACCTCACGCAGGAACTGTTCGGCATCGCCTGCACCGAGCTGCCGGCCGACCCGGAACGGGTCGGCGTGTTCGGCCACTCCATGGGCGGACACGGCGCGCTGGTGCTCGCGCAGCGCCATCCGGAGCGTTTCCGCTCGGTCTCCGCCTTCGCGCCCATCGCCGCGCCGACGCGCTGCCCCTGGGGCGAGAAGGCGTTCAGCCGCTACCTGGGCGAAGACCGTGCGGCCTGGGCCCGCTACGACGCCTCGGCGCTGATGTCGGGCCAGGCGCAGGCGCCGTTCCCGCGCGGCATCCTAGTCGACCAGGGCCTGGCCGACAAATTCCTCGCCGGGCAGCTCCACCCGGAAGCCTTCGAAGCGGCCTGCGCCGCGGCGGGCCAGCCGCTCACGCTGCGCCGGCACGAGGGCTACGACCACGGCTACTACTTCATCTCGACCTTCATCGAAGACCATATCCGGCACCACGCGGCGCAGCTCTGAGCGCTGGCCCGCGCAACCCTCGCGTACCCTGGAGCAACATGGCCAACCTGACCGCCACCGAACTCAAGGCCTTCGTGCCCGCGCGCGACTTTGCCCTGTCCCGGCAGTTCTACCAGGACCTCGGCTTTGCCTCGCCCTGGCATGACGACACGCTGGCCTACCTGCACCACGGCAATTGCAGCTTCCTGCTGCAGAACTTCTATGTGCGGGAGTTCGCCGAGAACCTGATGATGCACCTGCTGGTGGAAGACGTGGAGGCATGGTGGCAGAAGGTGCAGCAACAGGATATCGGCGGGCGCTACGGCGTCAGGCTGGTACCGCCGCAGGACCAGCCGTGGAAGATGCGCGACTTCGTGCTGATCGATCCGTCCGGCGTGCTGTGGCGCATCGGGCAGAACATCGGCTAGGCGCGGGCAGCCGGCGCCGCTTGGTAATACGTTGAAACAAGCCCGCGCCGAATGAAACGCAAAGCCGCGCCCGCCGGCCTTGCCGCCCATGCGGGCGCAGGCTAGCATCGGCCGGATCGCCTGTCCGCCCGGAGAACGCCGCCATGCCCCGCCCCATCCTTCCGTTCAGAATGCTTCCCCTGATGGCCGTGCTGTGCCTGCCGGCCGCCGTGCTGGCGCAAGGCTCGCCTACCGGGGGCGACGAGGCCATGAACGCGATCAACAGCAACTTCGCGCGCATGACGCCGTCGCCGCGCACGGTGGACAGCATCAACCAGGAATTGCGGCAGAACCACGCCACGCCGGCTGGCGGCAGCGGCATGCGCGGCGGCGGCCGCGGGCGCGGCAGGCAGCGGACGCAGGATAGTTCCGCAGACGCGAATGCGCCGGCCAGCCCGGATGGCGGCTTGCATACGAGCCTGCCGGGGACCAGCGGCGCTGCCGGCGCGCCGGCCCCTGCCGTTACCCAAGTTACCCAATAGCAGGCAAGCACCGCCACTGCGCCCCCGCGCCTCTGCGCGTCTCCCCCGGCGTCTTCCTCCGCTTCTTCCCCCCTTCTCCCCCCGCTTCTTCCTGAGCGCCGTCTCGCCTCTCACCGGGAAGCCGGCCGGCTCCCCGGCCGCCCCGGCGCCTCCCCGCGCTCCCCCCCGTTTTCCCTCCCCCTCCTCGTTCTCCGATATCCGGCGTGAATCGCCCGCGCGCAAATGGATATTGGACGTCCATGCCACGCCCTCCCTACACTGGGCTGCAAAACCAGAAGGCACGCAAACGCGGTTGCCTCAACGCAAGGAGACAGATCTATGCGCAAGGCGCTCGGCCACATCAAGGTGCTCGACCTGACGCGTGTGCTGGCGGGCCCGTGGGCCACCCAGAACCTTTCCGACATGGGCGCGGAGGTGATCAAGGTGGAGCGTCCCGGCACCGGCGACGACACCCGCGCGTGGGGACCGCCGTTCCTCAAGGACGCCGACGGCCGCGAGACGGCCGATTCCTCGTATTTCCTCAGCGCCAACCGCGGCAAGAAGTCCATCACCGTCGACCTGGCCGCGCCCGAGGGGCAAGAGATCATCCGCGAGCTGGCACGCGACGCCGACGTGGTGGTGGAGAACTACAAGGTAGGCACGCTGGCGCGCTACGGCCTGGGCTACGAGGACCTGCGCAAGTTGAACCCGCGGCTGGTCTACTGCTCGATCACGGGGTTCGGCCAGTCCGGGCCCTATGCCGCGCTGCCCGGCTATGACTTCGTCTTCCAGGGCATGGGCGGGCTGATGAGCATCACCGGCCTGCCCGACGGCGAGCCCGGCGGCGGCCCGGTCAAGTCCGGCATCGCCATCAGCGACCTGCTGACCGGCATGTACGCGAGCACCGCGATCCTGGCCGCACTGGAGCACCGCAATATCAGCGGCGAGGGCCAGTACATCGACATGGCGCTGCTGGACTGCGTGGTGACGATCAACTCCTACCAGGCGATCAATTATTTCCTTTCGGGCAAGGTGCCGCAGCGCATGGGCAATGCGCATTCGAACATGGTGCCTTACCAGGTGTTCCGCTGCGCCGAGGGCGACGTCATCGTGGCGGTGGGCAACGACACGCAGTACGCGGCGCTGTGCAGGGTGATCGGCCGCCCCGATCTGGCCGACGACGCACGCTTCGCCAGCGCCGGGCAACGCAACCGCAACCGCGACGCGCTGATCCCGCAGATCGCGCAGGCCATGCTGGCGCGGACCATGGCCGACTGGGTCGAGCGCATGGAGGCTGCCAACGTGCCGTGCGGCCCGATCTACAACATGCAGCAGGTCTTCGAAGACCCGCAGGTCAGGCACCGCGCGATGCAAGTCTCGCTGCCGCACGGCGCCGGTGTCGAGGCTCCGGGCCTGGCCAACCCGATCCGCTTCTCGGGCACGCCGATCGCGTACGAACGCGCCGCGCCCACGCTGGGCGAGCATACCGAGGCGGTGCTGGCCGGGCACCTCGGCCTGCCGCCGGAACGCATCGCCGCACTGCGCGGCAAGGGAGTGATCTGACCGGCCTCGCGGGCCGCCGACTGATTTGCCGACATCCGAAAACAACGGCCCGAAGCAGGCCAACACGGAGGAGACAACCATGCGAAACATCACCCCCGCGGCCGTGGCCGCGGCGATTGCCGCCGCCACGGCTGCCGCGCTGCCGGCGGCGGCCCACGCCCAGGCCCAGCCGCTGTCCCGCGCGCAACCGATCCGCTTCGTCGTGCCTTACCCGCCCGGCGGCGCGGCGGACCAGATCACGCGCCTGGTCGCGCACGACGCCGCGGCGGCGCTCGGCACGACCATCGTCATCGACAACAAGGCCGGCGCCGCCGGCATGATCGCCGCGGAGACCGTGGCACGGGCCGAGCCGGACGGGCGCACCTTCTTCGTCGGCTCCAACGCCCCGCTGGTGATCAACAGCGCGCTCTACAGCAAGATGCCCTACGACCCGGACAAAGACTTCATTCCGGTGGCCGGCCTCGGCAAGGCACCGCTGATGCTGTCGGTGCGGCCTGAGCTGGGCGTCAGGTCGGCCCGGGAGCTGGCGGCGCTCGGCAAGAAGGAGCCGGGCAAGCTGACCATGGGCTCGGCCAGCAGCGGCAATATCACCCACCTGGCCGGCGAATACGCGTCGAGCAGGCTGGGCTTCACGGTGACGCACGTGCCCTTCGCCGGCAGCGCGCCGGCCATCATCAGCCTGATCGGCGGCAATATCGACCTGATCTACGACGCGCTGCCGTCGTCGATGCAGCAGGCCCGCGCCGGCAAGATCCGGGCGCTGGCGATCCTGGACAACAACCGCTTTCCCCTGCTGCCGGACGTACCGACGATGAAGGAACTCGGCATCGCCGGCACCGAGGCCAGCGCATGGTTCGGCGTGGTGGCGCCCGCCCGGACGCGCCCGGCGGTGGTCGCGGAGCTGAACAAGGCCGTCAACGACGCGCTGGCGCGCCCGGACCTGGTGGAAAAACTGCGCGCCATCGGCGCCCAGCCCATGCCCGGCAGCCCCGCGGACTTCGGCCGCTTTATCCAGGACGAGCGTGCCCGCTGGATCCCCGTGGCGAAATCGCTCGGCGTGAAGGCGGAGTAAGCGCCGGCAGGTGCCGGCGGGACAACGCGCGGCACTGCCTGCCGATGCTCTATGATGAGCGCTTCTTTTCCGACCCGCCCCGGTACGTGGCCGCCTCGCGGCGCGGCCGGGCAAAGCCATGACCGCCAACGACAACAAGGCGCCGCCGATGAACGTGAAGACGGCGCTGCGCGTGCTCGAGATCATCGAAACGTTCGCGCGCGAGCGGCGCGCGCTCTCGCTCTCGGAACTGGCCCGCTTGCTGGCGGTGCCGGCGTCGAGCTGCCTGGCGCTGATCCGCACCCTCACCTCGCTGGGCTATCTGTACGAAACCGGCCGCCGCCAGGGTTACTACCCGACCGGGCGCCTGCTGGCCATGGCGCAGCAGATCGCGCGCCACGATCCGGTGCTGGATCGCGTGCACGGCACCATGCACGAGCTGCGCGCCGCCACCGGCGAGACCGTGGTGATCGGCAAGCTGCATGAGGGACGGTGGGTGGTGTACCTGGACGTGCTGGAGTCCCCGCACGCCATCCGCTACATCGCCACGGCCGGCGAGCGGCGCGACCTGCATGCCAACTCGATCGGCAAGGCGCTCTTGTCGGTGATGCCGGAGGACGAGCGCCAGGCGCTGATCCGACAGCTCAGCTTCGAGCGGTTCACGCCGCGCACGGTGGCGGACGCCGCCCAGCTCGAGGCCGAGCTGAAAGCCTCCGCCGAGCAGGGTTGCTTTATCAACCTGGGCGAATCCCTGCCCGATGTGGGGGCGCTCGCCTGGCCGGTGAGGCTGTCGGGGGAATGCTACGGAATCTCGATCGCCGGGCCGGTCTACCGCATCGAACCGGCGCTGACGCGCTTCTCGGCCATGCTGCGCACCGCCTGCTCCACGCTGGAGCGCGACGAGCGCAACCGGTTCTCCAAGTAGCGCGCCCCGCAGCCGGGTGGCCAGCCGTCAGGCCGGCCGCCCGCCTCAGCCGTGGCGCGGCGTCAGGTCTCCCCCGTTCTCGCGCAGCAATTCGCGCAGCTCGTTGATGACCGGGAACACCTCGTGGTTCCAGTCCGCTCCCTGCGCATCGTGCGCGGCCTGCTCCATCTCGACGATCTCGCGGTCTTCCTTGAAGATCCGTTCGGTAAACCACACCAGCAGCGGCCACGCCAGGTCCAGCGCGCCGGGGATGCCCGGCTTCTTGATCGACAGCAGGCCGAAGGTGCGGTTGGTGCGCTGCTCGGCATCGAGCGGCACGTAGACGATCCACAGGTCCATCACCAGCGTGCCTTCCGAGGTGCGGATCTGCAGCGTCTGGTACGGATAGCCGGTGCGTACCGTCATCACGTCCTTGTTGTTCTGGCCGCCCTTGCCGCCGCCGAACACCAGCGCCTCGCCCACCGGCTGCTTGCCTTCCTCGCGCGAGAAGGTGTAGTCCACCTCGACCCAGCCGTCGCCGCGCCGGCGGCCCAGCGAGCGGGCGCGCATCTGTCCCATCTGCCGGCGGTGCAGGAACTGGTGGTTCATGTCCATCAGGTTCTCGTGCATGAACGAGTAGTGGCACTTGACCTCGCGGCCGAAGCGGCGGGTCTTGTATGCCTTGTTCGATACCGAGCCCAGCGCGGGCAGCGGGGTTTCGTCGGCCAGCACGGCGCTGCCCGGGAAAACGAAGATCAGGCCTTCGACCTCGCGGCAGGGGTAGGAGCGCACGCCGTTGGGCAGCCGTTCGCGGCCCAGGTAGGGCACGTCGATGCAGCGGCCGGTGCAATCGTAGGTCCAGCCGTGATAGCAGCAGCGAATCGACTCCCCCGCGACCACGCCCTCGTGCAGCGGCACCTGCCGATGCGCGCAGCGGTCCTCCAGCGCGAACACGGCGCCGGATTCGGTGCGTACCAGCACGATCGGCTCGCCCGCGAAGCGCACGCCATGCGCCTTGCCGCGCTTGACTTCGCGCGACCAGGCCAGCGGATACCAGTGATCCGGATGGATGGCGACGCGCCGCAGGTCGCGCAGGGGGGCTTCGGTGGGACTATCGGTGGGACTGTCGTTGGCACTGCTGTTGGCACCGCTGTCAAGCAATGGGACTGCATGCATGGGGGACATTCTCCTCGCGTATTCGGGAATCTCGGTGAGCCGGCTGCATGGGGCGGAGGCGCTCGCAGTACCCAGTCTACCCGAAGGCGCGCGTGCACGATGTAGGCGCGTCTCCGACGCACGGCAAAGCCTTGCCGGCAGCGTGACCGTCAGGCCGCTTGCCCGACCGCCGCGAGATGCCAGTAGCGGATGCCGTCGGGCAAGGCCCCGGCGAGCGTGGCGGGCGGACCGGCGCTGAGCGCCAGCATGGCATCGCCGTGGCGCCAGGTGCAGGCGTTGGCGGCATGGGCGCTTGCGCCGGCGGCCGGCGACACGGCCACGGACTGGCCGAGCATGGTCTGGAACAGGGCGCCGCCCGTACGCTTGAGCCAGGCTTCCTTCAGGGTCCAGAGCCGGAAGAAGGCGTCGAGCCGCGCCGGCTCGTCGCTGGCGGCGAGCAAGGCCGGCATGGCGGCGCGCTCGGCTTCGCTGCTGACCGCCGCGATCAGTGCGTCGAGCCCCTTGCGCGGCTGCACGCGTTCGAGGTCGAGCCCGAGCGGGGCATCGCCGACGGCGCAGGCGACCAGCCCGCCGGCATGGGAAATGGAAAGAAACGCCGCCGCCGGCCCGCTGGCCTGCGGCGGGCCGTCCGGCGC
>NZ_JBFRFX010000073.1:0-36804 GCF_052115045.1 Cupriavidus sp. 2TAF22 | reverse complement strand
CCAGCCGCTCCGGCCGCTGCCGCGCCCGCCGCAGCCGGCGCCGTTGCCATGCCTTCGGCTGCCAAGCTGATGGCCGAAGGCGGCCTGTCGGCCAGCCAGGTTGCCGGTACGGGCCGCGATGGCCGTATCACCAAGGGCGACGTGCTCGGCGCCGCCGCTGCACCGGCCGCCGCGCCTGCCGCCAAGGCAGCCCCGGCCGCCGCCGCCAAGCCGGCACTGCAGCAAGTGTCCGCGCCGGTCGACTTCGCAGCCCTGGGCGACCGTCCGGAAGAGCGCGTGCCGATGAGCCGCCTGCGCGCCCGTATCGCCGAGCGCCTGCTGCAATCGCAATCCACCAACGCCATCCTCACCACCTTCAATGAAGTGAACATGAAGCCGGTGATGGACCTGCGCAACAAGTACAAGGACCGCTTCGAGAAGGAACACGGCGTCAAGCTGGGCTTCATGTCCTTCTTCGTCAAGGCCGCGGTGCACGCGCTGAAGAAGTTCCCGCTGATCAACGCATCGATCGACGGCAACGACATCGTCTACCACGGCTACTTCGACATCGGCATCGCGGTCGGTTCGCCGCGCGGCCTGGTGGTGCCCATCCTGCGCAACGCCGACCAGCTCAGCCTGGCCGACATCGAGAAGAAGATCGCTGAATTCGGCCAGAAGGCGAAGGACGGCAAGCTGTCGATCGAAGAAATGACCGGCGGCACCTTCTCGATCTCGAACGGCGGCGTGTTCGGCTCGATGCTGTCGACCCCGATCATCAACCCGCCGCAATCGGCCATCCTGGGCGTGCACGCCACCAAGGACCGCCCGGTGGTGGAAGACGGCCAGATCGTGATCCGTCCGATGAACTACCTGGCCATGTCCTACGACCACCGCATCATCGACGGCCGCGAAGCCGTGCTGGGCCTGGTCGCGATGAAGGATGCGCTGGAAGATCCGGCACGCCTGCTGCTGGACCTGTAAGCGTCGCGCGCATCCGAAGTGACTGAAGTCCTGCCACCCGGGCGCCGCGCGCGCCCGGGCGGGCACGACGGACCGTAGAGTTGATGGCGGCCCGGCGGGCGAGGTTGCCCCGCCCCGGGCCGCAAAAGGAAATCCATGAGCAAACAATTCGACGTGCTGGTGATCGGTGCCGGCCCCGGCGGCTATATCGCCGCCATCCGTGCCGGCCAGCTCGGCCTGAACGTGGCCTGCTGCGAAGGCAATGCCTACGACGATCCGAAGGACGAACCGCGCCTGGGCGGCACCTGCCTGAACGTGGGCTGCATTCCCTCCAAGGCGCTGCTGGCCTCCTCGGAAGAGTTCGAGAACGTGCAGCACCATCTCGGCGACCACGGCATCACCGTGGGCGACGTCAAGGTCGACGTGGCCAAGATGCTCAAGCGCAAGGACGACATCGTCGGCAAGATGACCAAGGGCATCGAGTTCCTGTTCCGCAAGAACAAGGTCACGCTGCTCAAGGGCTACGGCAAGTTCACCGGCAAGACCGCCGAGGGCTTCCAGGTCGAGATCGCCGGCAAGGCCGGCACCGAAGTCGTGACCGCCAAGCAGGTCATCATCGCCACCGGTTCCAAGGCGCGCCACCTGCCGGGCATCACCGTCGACAACAAGCTGATCAGCGATAACGAAGGCGCGCTCAAGTTCGCCGGCGTGCCGAAGAAGCTGGGCGTGATCGGCGCCGGCGTGATCGGCCTCGAGCTGGGCTCGGTGTGGCGCCGCCTGGGTGCCGAAGTGACCGTGCTGGAAGCGCTGCCCGCGTTCCTGGGTGCCGCCGACGATGGCGTGGCCAAGGAAGTGCAAAAGCTGCTGACCAAGCAAGGCCTGAAGTTCAGCCTCGGCGTGAAGGTCAACGAGGTCAAGACCGGCGCGGACAACGTCACCGTCAGCTACACCGACAAGGACGGCGCCGCGCAGACCCTGGAAGTGGATCGCCTGATCGTGTCGGTCGGCCGCGTGCCCAACACCGACAACCTCGGCCTGGAAGCCATCGGCCTGGCCGCGGACCAGCGCGGCTTCATCGAGGTGGACGATCACTGCGCCACCAAGGTGCCGGGCCTGTGGGCCATCGGCGACGTGGTGCGCGGCCCGATGCTGGCGCACAAGGCAGAAGACGAAGGCGTGGCCGTGGCCGAGCGCATTGTCGGCCAGAAGCCGCACATCGACTACAACTGCATTCCCTGGGTGATCTACACCTTCCCGGAAATCGCGTGGGTGGGCAAAACCGAGCAGCAGCTCAAGGCCGAAGGCCGCGAGTACAAGTCCGGCCAGTTCCCCTTCATGGCCAACGGCCGCGCGCTGGGCATGGGGCACTCGGATGGCTTCGTCAAGATGCTGGCCGACGCCAAGACCGACGAGATCCTGGGCGTGCACGTGGTCGCCGCGAACGCATCGGACCTGATCGCCGAAGCCGTGGTGGCGATGGAGTTCAAGGCCGCCAGCGAAGACATCGGCCGCACCTGCCATCCGCATCCGTCGATGTCGGAAGTCATGCGCGAAGCCGCTCTCGCCGTGGACAAGCGCCAGCTCAATATGTAAGGCGCATGCCAGCGTATTGGCCAGCGTATCATTGAGTACCGGCGCGCCGCTCCAGCGGCGCGCCGTTTTCGCTTTCGGGGGCGGCGGGATATTGGTATCCCGGTGCGCGCCTCGATATACTTCCAGGCGGGCCTGTCAGCATCAAGGCCGGCATCAGCGCAAGCAGTCAGCATGAACGTCCGTGAGTACTACGAGCAGGAACTGAAGCAACGCGGCTACACCTCCGACGAGGCGCAGCTGCGCGCCGTCGACCGGTTGCAGCAGTGCTATGACGAGTGGGTGGCGTACAAGAGCCGCCGCAACAGCACGCTGAAGAAGCTGCTGGTGCATCCGGACGTGCCCAAGGGCGTGTACCTGTGGGGCGGCGTGGGGCGCGGCAAGTCCTTCCTGATGGACAGTTTCTTTACCTGCGTGCCGGTGGTGCGCAAGACGCGCCTGCACTTCCATGAGTTCATGCGCGAGGTGCATCGCCAGCTCGAGGAGCTGCGCGGCCGTCCGGACCCGCTCGACGAACTGGCCAAGCGCATCGCGCGGCGGTTCCGCCTGATCTGCTTCGACGAGTTCCACGTCAACGACGTGGCCGATGCCATGATCCTGCACCGCCTGCTCCAGCAGCTGTTCGAGAACGGCGTGCAGTTCGTCATGACCTCCAACTACCGGCCGGACCTGCTCTATCCGGACGGCCTGCACCGCGACCGCGTGCTGCCCGCCATTGCGCTGCTGCAGCAAAAGCTCGACGTGCTCAACGTGGATGCCGGCATCGACTACCGCAAGCGCGCGCTGGAGCAGGTGCAGGCGTATCACACGCCGCTCGGCCCGGAGGCCAGCTCGGCACTCCGGCAGGCGTTCACCAGCATTGCCGGGGTGGCCGACGAGTCGCCCATCCTGCATATCGAGCATCGCGAACTGCGCGCGCTGCGCAAGGCTGGCGGGGCGGTCTGGTTCGATTTCAACACGCTATGCTGCGGGCCGCGCTCGCAGAACGATTATCTCGAACTGGCCACCCAGTTCCATACGGTGATCCTGTCGGACGTTCCCAAGATGACGCCGCGCATGTCGTCCGAGGCACGGCGCTTCACCTGGCTGATCGATGTCTTCTACGATCACAAGGTCAAGCTGCTGATCTCGGCCGAAGTGCCCGCCGACGAGTTGTACACCGAGGGCCAGATGTCCAACGAATTCCATCGCACCGTCTCGCGCATCATCGAGATGCAATCGCGCGAATACCTGGAAGCGCCGCGCCGCACCGTGGATACATCGCTGACCTGACCTGACCTGACCTGACCGGTCGACCTGGAGCGCTGGCCGCTCCGGGCGGGCCGGCGTGCCGCCGCCGCGTGGCACGCTTGATCCATATCAAGGCGGCTTGCCTGCGGGACTCATACCATGCACCTGGTAAAAAAGAGTCCCGATGCCCCCATCCTCCGCCGCTGCCGCCGCACCCATACCGATTACGCCGCCTGCCGGCACGGGCAGCGCGCCGGCCGCCGCCGGGCGTGCGGGCTGCTTTCATTGCGGCCAGCCGCTTGCGGCTGGCGCCCCCGTCTTGCGCGCCAGCATCGGTGGCGAGGACCATGTCTTCTGCTGCGGCGGCTGCCAGACACTGGCACAGACCCTGCACGGCGCCGGCTTTGGCCATCTCTACGGCGATCAGGCCCGGTTCGCCCGCCCCATCGATGATGCCGCGCGACGCGAAGCCGAGCCCATCTGGGCCGCCTACGACACGGAGGAGCTGCGAGCGCAGTTCGTGCGGCCGCTCGACGAGCGCCGCGCCGAGATCACGCTGGCGCCCGAGCATATCCGCTGCGCCGCCTGTGCGTGGCTGATCGAGCAGCACCTGGGCAGCCTGCCGGGGGTGGAATCGGTGATCGCCAACGTGGCCACGCGCCGTGTGATGGTGCGCTGGCGCGAGGCGGAGCAGCCGGTGTCTGCCTTGCTCGCCGCGCTGGCGTCGATCGGCTACCTGGCGTGGCCGTTCGAAGTGTCGCGCTCGGACCGCCAGGACCGCCACGCGCGCCGCGGCCTGCTGATGCGCATGGCGGTGGCCATGCTCGGCATGATGCAGGTCATGATGTACGCGTGGCCCATCTACACGCACGAAGCCACCATCGACCCCGGCCAGTTGCAACTGATGCGCTGGGCCAGCCTGGTGCTGACCCTGCCGGTAGTGCTGTATTCGGCTTCGCCGATCTTCGCCGGCGCATGGCGCAGCCTGCGCCGGCGTCACCTGGGCATGGACGTGCCGGTGGCGATCGGCGTCGGTGCCGGCTTCGTTGCCAGCACCATCGCCACGCTGCGCGGCAGCGGCGAGGTGTACTTCGATTCCGTCACCATGTTCGTCGCCTTCCTGTTGCTGGCGCGCTACCTGGAGCTGCGTGTGCGTCAGGCTTCGCGCAGCGGCGCCGAGATGCTGGCGCGCCAGTTGCCGTCCACCTGCGAGCGCTTGCAGGCCGAAGGCGGGGTGGGGGAGCGCGTGCCGGTGGCGCGCCTGCGCGCGGGCGACCTGATCCGGGTCAAGGCCGGCGAGGTGGTGCCCGCGGACGCGACGGTCGCGGCCGGCGCCAGCGAGCTGGACGAATCGATGCTGACCGGCGAGAGCAGGCCGGTCGCACGCGGCGTGGGCGATGCGGTGCTGGCCGGCTGCTTCAATACCGCCAGTCCGCTCGAGTTGCGCGTGGCCAGGGTGGGCGCCGCCACGCGCCTGGCCGAGATCGTCGCGGTGCTGGACCGGGCGCTGGCTGAAAAGCCGCGCCTGGCCGCCATGGCCGACCGCGTGGCGGGCTGGTTCGTCGCCGTCCTGCTGGTGCTGGCGGCGGCGGCCGGCGTGGTCTGGTGGCTGTGGGTCGATCCCGCGCGCGCGCTGCCGGTTACGGTGGCGGTGCTGGTGGTGAGCTGTCCGTGCGCGTTGTCGCTGGCAACGCCGGCGGCACTGGCCGCCGCGGGTGCGGCGCTGTCGCGGCGCGGTGTGCTGCTGACGCGCGGCCACGCGCTGGAGGCGCTGGCCGGGGTCACGGACGTGATGCTGGACAAGACCGGCACGCTGACCCAGGGGCGCTTCGCGCTGGCCGGGATACATGTGGTAGGGGCGGCCGGGGCGGACGGGGTGGACGAAGCGGCGGCCAGCCTGCGTCTGGCAGCTGCCATCGAGCGCTCGGGCGAACATCCGATCGCTCGCGGCATTGTCGAGGCGGCGCAGGCGCAAGGACTGGCCGACGACACCCATGTGGTCGGCGCCGTGCGCAACGTGCCGGGCCAGGGACTGGAAGCCGAGGTGGATGGACGGCGCCTGCGGCTGGGCCGGCGCGGCTTCGTTGCCGCGCTGGCCGGCGATGCTGGCGCGGGCAGGGCCGACACCATCGAAGCGACGCTGGCCGCCAGCGAACGCCGCGGCGCCACGCTGGTCTGGCTGGGCGATGCCGCCGGCGCGCTGGCGATCTTCGCGCTGGCCGACACCGAGCGCGAGCAGGCGGCCAGCTTGCTGGCGCAGCTACGCGAGCTTGGCGTGACCACCCACCTGGTATCGGGCGACACGCCTTCGGCGGTGGGCTGGTGGGCCGACCATTTCGGCATCGCGCGCCGCGAGGGCGGCGTCACTCCCGAGGGCAAGCGCGCATACGTGGCGCGCCTGCAGCGCGCCGGCGCGGTGGTGCTGGCGGTCGGCGACGGCATCAACGACGCGCCGGTGCTCGCGCAGGCGCAGGTGTCCATCGCCATCGGCAGCGGCGCGCCGCTGGCACAGGCCGGCGCCGACGCCGTGCTCGCGCACGGGCGCATCGCCGAGATCGCGCAGGCGCTGCGCACCGCGCGCCGCACGCGCCGCGTGGTGCGCCAGAACCTCGGCTGGGCCTTTGCCTACAACGTCATCGCCATCCCGCTGGCGGCCACCGGCCATGTCACCGCCTGGATGGCGGGCATCGGCATGTCGCTGTCGTCGCTGCTGGTGGTGGCCAATGCCTGGCGCCTGCTGCGCGCCGGCAAGACCGGAGACTGACGCATGGACATGCTTTACCTGCTGGTGCCGATGAGCCTGGTGCTGGTGGCGGTGATCGCAGGCGCCCTCTGGTGGGCGCTGCACGCCGGCCAGTACGACGATCTCGATCGTCCCGCCGAAGCCATCCTGCTGGACAACGACAAGCCTTGAGACCGGTGCCGCGGCTGCCCGCGGGCAACGCGCCAGCGAGCAAGTTCCAGGGCTTTCCGATGCGCTTGATACAGATCAAGACACCCCATGCCGGGTTTTCCTACAGTCACGTCATCAATTTCTGCTTTCTACAATCTGGGGGTCTGAATGGATGTCACCGCCGCGTCTTCTCGCGCCGACACCTTCAATTACGGCGTCGTGCGGCAATTTGCCGTCATGACGGTCGTGTGGGGGATCGTCGGCATGGCCGTCGGCGTGCTGCTCGCAGCACAGCTGATCTGGCCTGAACTCAACTTCAATACGCCGTGGCTGTCGTTCGGGCGCCTGCGTCCGCTGCATACCAATGCGGTGATCTTTGCCTTCGGCGGCAGCGCGCTGTTCGCCACCTCCTACTACGTGGTGCAGCGTACCTGCCAGGCGCGCCTGTTCTGCGGCCCGCTGGCGGCCTTCACGTTCTGGGGCTGGCAGCTTGTGATCGTGGCAGCGGCCATCACGCTGCCCATGGGCATCACCAGCTCGAAGGAATACGCCGAGCTCGAATGGCCGATCGACATCCTCATCACGCTGGTGTGGGTGGCCTACGCCATCGTGTTCTTCGGCACCATCGTCAAGCGCAAGACCCGCCATATCTACGTGGCCAACTGGTTCTTCGGCGCCTACATCCTGACCATCGCCATCCTGCATATCGTCAACAATATCGAGATGCCGGTGTCGATGTGGAAGTCCTACTCGGCTTACGCCGGCGTGCAGGAYGCGATGKTSCAGTGGTGGTACGGCCATAACGCRGTSGGCTTCTTCCTGACCACCAGCTTCCTGGGCATGATGTATTACTTCATCCCCAAGCAGGCCGGTCGCCCGATCTATTCCTACCGCCTGTCGATCGTCCACTTCTGGGCGCTCAACTTCACCTATATGTGGGCCGGTCCCCACCACCTGCAATACACGGCGCTGCCCGACTGGGCGCAGTCGCTGGGCATGGTGTTCTCGCTGATCCTGCTGGCGCCGTCGTGGGGCGGCATGATCAACGGCATCATGACCTTGTCGGGTGCCTGGCACAAGCTGCGCACCGACCCCATCCTCAAGTTCCTGGTGGTGGCGCTGTCGTTCTACGGCATGGCGACGTTCGAGGGCTCGATGATGTCGATCAAGACCGTCAACGCGCTGTCGCACTACACGGACTGGACCATCGGCCACGTGCACTCCGGCGCGCTGGGCTGGGTCGCGATGATCTCCATCGGTTCGCTCTACTACCTGATCCCGCGGCTGTTCGGCGAGAAAGAGATGTACAGCGTGCGCCTGATCGAGCTGCACTTCTGGATCGCCACCATCGGCGTGGTGCTGTACATCGCCTCGATGTGGATCGCCGGCGTGATGGAAGGCCTGATGTGGCGCGCCACGCAGCCCGACGGCACGCTCACCTACGCCTTCGTGGAAGCGGTCAAGGCCAAGTACCCGTTCTACCTGATCCGTCTGCTGGGCGGCCTGTGCTTCCTCTCCGGCATGCTGCTGATGGCCTACAACGTGGCCAAGACCATCATCGGCAAGCCCGCCGTGGACGCGCCGATCCCGGCGACGGCCGCCGCCGCCGCCCACTGACTACGCCAGGAGAAATGATGTCGCAGAAACAAAGCTTCTTTTCTCACGAGACCCTGGAGAAGAACATCGGCTGGCTGATCATCTGCACCATCCTGGTGGTCAGCATCGCTGGGCTGGTCCAGATCGTGCCGCTGTTCTTCCAGCACTCCACCACCGAGCCGGACCCCGGCATCAAGCCGTATTCGCCGCTGCGCCTGATGGGCCGCGACGTCTACATCCGCGAAGGCTGCGTGGGTTGCCACTCGCAGCAGGTGCGCACGCTGCAGGCCGAGACCGAGCGCTACGGCCACTACTCGACGGCGGGCGAATCGGTCTACGACCACCCCTTCTTGTGGGGCTCCAAGCGTACCGGCCCCGACCTGGCGCGCGTGGGCGGGCGCTACTCCGAAGACTGGCAGCGCATCCACCTGCGCAACCCGCGCGACGTGGTGCCCGAATCGGTGATGCCGTCGTACCCGTGGCTCGAGAAGGCACCGTTGCCTACCGGCGACATCCGTGACCGCATGCGCGCGCTCAAGCGCCTGGGCGTGCCCTATACGGAGGCCGAGATCGAGCAGGCGCCAGCCACGCTGGAGGGCAAGACCGAGGAAGACGCGCTGGTGGCCTACCTGCAGGAACTCGGCATCAGCAAGCGCAACGTCCGCGTGGACACAGCGGCCGCGTCCGCCAAGGAGTAAGCCATGGCCATGATCACTGCATTCTCCACCGTGGTTTCGATGATCGCGTTCCTGGCGATCTGCTGGTGGGCCTGGTCGGCCGGCCGCCAGCCCGCCAACGCGGAGTCGGCGCTGCTGCCGTTCGCGCTGCCCGACGAACCGCTCGCCGCCAGCCAAGAGCGCAGCCCCGCGGGCGGCGCCAACCATACCAAGCAGGGACACTGAGTCATGAGCGACTTCTTCACGGATTTCTGGAGTTACTACATTGCCGCCATTGCGCTGGTCGGCATCGTCTGGTGCGTGTGGCTGCTGTTCTCGCAACGCAAGGTGACCAAGGTGGCGGGCGCCGGCCAGGACACCGGCCACGTGTGGGACGGCGACCTGCGCGAACTGAACAACCCGCTGCCGCGCTGGTGGATGTGGATGTTCCTGCTGGCGTGCATCTTCGGCCTGGCATACCTGGTGCTGTATCCCGGCCTCGGCTCCTACGCCGGCGTGCTCAAGTACTCCTCGCAGGGAGAACTGGCGGCGCACCGCCAGGCTGCCGAACAGGTGCAGAACGAAATCTACGGCAAGTACATGAAGATGGACGTCAAGCAGGTGGCGGCGGACCCGCAGGCGCGCGAGATCGGCCAGCGGCTGTTCCTCAACTACTGCGCGCAGTGCCACGGCTCGGACGCGCGCGGCAGCCGCGGCTTTCCCAACCTGACCGACGCCGACTGGCTGTATGGCGGCGAGCCCGCCACCATCACCCAGACCATCACCAAGGGCCGCAACGGCGTGATGCCGTCGCAGGCCGCCACCGTCGATGCAAAGCTGGCCGGCGACGTGGCGCAGTACGTGCGCTCGCTGTCGGGGCTGGCGTCCGATCCGATCCGCGCCTCGCGCGGCGAGAGCACCTTCAAGTCGACCTGCGCGGCCTGCCACGGCTCCACCGGCAAGGGCAACCAGGCGCTCGGCGCGCCCAACCTGTCGGACAACGTCTGGCTGTACGGCAGCTCGGAGGCGAGCATCGTCGACGCCATCCTGAAGGGCCACAACAACCATATGCCCGCGCACGAAGAGATCCTGACGCCCGAGCGCATCCGCATGCTGACCGCCTACGTATGGGGGCTGTCCAACAGCGGGGCAGGCACCGGGAGCGGCCAATGAGCGTGGCAGCATGCCTGCGTGACCCTTGCGCGGGCGGAGACAACAATCCATGAACGCCCCCGAACCGGAGCCGCTTGCCAGGTCTGGCACCTCGCAACCGGCCCAGCGCGAGAGCGCATCCGCCACGGCGGATGCGCAGAGCTCCGACGAAACCCTCTACGAAGTCCGCCGCAAGATCTATCCGCGCTCGGTGTCCGGCGCGTTCTCGCGCTGGCGGGTCTGGATGGTGGTCCTGACCCAGCTGTTCTTCTACGGCATGCCCTGGCTGCAATGGAATGGCCGCCAGGCCATGCTGTTCGACCTTGGCGCGCGCAAGTTCTATATCTTCGGCCTGGTGTTGTGGCCGCAGGACGTGATCTACCTCGCGGTGCTGCTGGTCATCTCCGCGCTCTCGCTGTTCCTGTTCACCGCCATCGCGGGCAGGCTGTTCTGCGGCTATGCATGTCCGCAGACGGTCTATACCGAGATTTTCATGTGGATCGAGCGGCATGTCGAAGGCGACCGCTTCGCGCGCATCCGCCTCGACGGCGATCCGTGGAGCGTACGCAAGCTGCGGCTCAAGGCCTCCAAGCATACGCTGTGGATCCTGATCGCACTGTGGACGGGCTTTACCTTCGTCGGCTACTTCTCGCCGATCCGCGCGCTCGGCGCCCAGGTGCTGAGCCTGTCGCTGGGCCCGTGGCAGACTTTCTGGATGCTGTTCTACGCGTTCGCCACCTGGGGCAACGCCGGCTTCATGCGCGAGCAGGTGTGCAAGTACATGTGCCCCTACGCACGCTTCCAGAGCGTGATGGTGGACCGCGACACCTATGTCGTGACCTACGACGTGGGCCGCGGCGAGCCGCGCGGCAGCCGCTCGCGCAAGGCCGACTACAAGGCTTCGGGCCTCGGCGATTGCGTGAACTGCAGCATCTGCGTGCAGGTATGCCCGACCGGCATCGATATCCGCGACGGCCTGCAGTACGACTGCATCGGCTGCGGCGCCTGCATCGATGCCTGCAACCAGGTCATGGACAAGATGGCGTACCCGCGCGGGCTGATCCGCTACACGTCGGAGAACGCCATGCGCCGCGCACTCTCGGAAGCGGTGGCGCGCAAGCGCCTGGTGCGTCCGCGCACGGTGGTGTACTCGGTGATCTGGCTGGCCCTGGCCGCCGGCTTCATGGCCTCGCTGGCCATGCGCACGCCGCTCAAGGTGGACATCATCCGCGACCGCGGCGCGCTCGGCCGGGAAGTGGAGGGCCGCTGGATCGAGAACGTGTACCGGCTGCAGTTGATCAACACGACCGAAGCACCGATGCGCGTCGCGATCCGCGCCGAGAGCGACGAACTGAAGGGCCTCGCGGTGGAGTACGACCACAGCGCCGGCAACCTCGATCCCACGTCGAACCGGCTGATTCCGATTCGCGTGCGCGTGCCGATCGAAGCCGCGGGCCACGGCACGCACAAGATCCAGGTCACGGTGAGCACCGCCGGCAGCGAAGCCGGAGGCGCCAGCGCCGCGGAGATCAGCCAGAGCACGAGCTTTATCGTGCCGCGCAATCTGTGACGCCGGCCGCCGGAGTCACAGGTCAAACACGCAACATAGAGGAGGCCAGATGACGCAGCAAAGCAATCCCTGGTGGAAGGAGCCCTGGCCGTGGCTGCTGATGAGCGGCCCGCTGGTCGCGATGGTGGGCTGCGGCTTCACCATCTGGCTGGCGATGTCGCATCCCGACCAGCCGGTCGTGGAGGGCGTGTCGCGGCACGGGCTGGTGGTCGAGAAGGCCCGAGGCGCCACGCGCGATGCAGTGCCGGCCGCGACGCAGGCGAGGTGACCATGAGACTGCGCTGGCTGATGTGGGTGCTGTGGCCCGGTTTCCTGGTGGGCGGCCTGACCACCGCGCTGGTGTTCTCGATGATCGATCCGGGGGACCTGCATTTCTTCGGGCAGCCGGTGGAGGCCTCGCGCGAAGCGGTCTACACGGTGGGATTCCTGTTCGCGTGGGTGCTCTGCTCGTTATCGAGCGGGCTCACGCTGTACACGATGCCGACGCGGCTGGCCGACACCGACGAGCTGGAATGAGGCGGCCGCGCCGCGCGCGCCGCCGGAGATCGGCCTGGCGGCCTAGCAGGACTTGTTGACGATCTGCTTGATGCCCGGCATGTCGACCAGCTTGACGTGGCGCTGGCGGATCTGGATCAGCCCGGCTTCCGCGAAGCGGGAGAACAGCCGGCTGACCGTCTCGAGCTTGAGCCCGAGATAGCTGCCGATTTCTTCCCGGCTCATGCGCAGCACGAATTCGGAAGACGAGTAGCCGCGCGCGGAAAGCCGCTCCGACAGATTGATCAGGAAGGTGGCGAGGCGTTCTTCGGCGCGCATCGAGCCGAGCGTGATCAGCATGACCTGGTCCTGCGAGATCTCCCGGCTCATCAGCCGCATGAACTGGTGCTGCAGGGACGGCAGGGAGCCGGACAGCGCTTCGAGATCGCCGAAGCGCACGACGCAGACTTCGGTATCCTCGAGCGCGGTGGCATCGGACGCATGCTGCATCTCGCCGAGGCCGTCCAGGCCGACGACTTCGCCGGGAAGGTGAAAGCCGGTGATCTGGGAGCGACCATCTTCCATGGTCAGGTGGGTCTTGAGCGTACCGAAGCGGATCGCATAGACGGCGGTGAGCGGGTCGCCGAGGCGGTACAGGGTCTCGCCCTTGCGTACGCGCACCCGCTCCTGCACCAGCGTATCCATTTTCTCGAGGTCCTGCTGCGACATGCCGACGGGCAGGCAGAGCTGGCCCAGCGAGCAGGTGGAGCAGCGGGGCGACATCTCGGTGATGGGAATGGAGGTGAGCAATTGGGGCCTGTCCGGTTTGGCGCAGTCAATCCAGCGCTGTGGGGCAGGCGCATGGCGTTGAGAGCTTGACGTTGAAAGCGTCGGTTTCAGGCACCGTCGGCATCAGCCCTGGCGCGCGAGTCTGGCGCGCTTGCACCCTCTGGCGGGATGCTGCGCACCGTTGCTCGTCGTCATGTCTGCGATCACGCGCATTGGCGCGGGCGCTGGGCAGGAAATCGACAGCGCCTCTGGGATCTGCGGGGGCGCGTTAGCCGCATTTTAACGCGCGAAACGTTACGACAGGGAGTAGAAGTTGACCATAGGCGTGCTTTTCAGTGTATTTACCCTGGCCTTGCTGGGTGGCGTGCACTGTGCAGCGATGTGCGGCGGGATCGCGCTGGCCGCCGAGCAGGGCGGTGTCGCGCGGGTGCCGGCGACCATCCTGCGGCGTCCCGGCCACTGGCTGATCGAGTTGCTGGTCATGCATGCCGGCCGGCTCAGCATGTATGCGGTGCTGGGGGCATTGCTCGGTGCGCTTGGCGCCGCTGCCTGGAAGGCGCAGTACCTGCCGGTGCAGCGCTGGCTGTTCGGCGCCGGCAGCGTGATGCTGGTGGTGTCGGGGCTGTGGATGCTGGGCGGGCGCACGCCCGGCGCGGGCTGGCTTGAACGGCTGGCTGCCCGCGGTGCCGGCGGCTTGCTGCTGGGCTTGGCGGCGGCCGGACGGCTCGCCGGCACGGCGTTGCCGCAAGCGCGGCTGCTGCGCCGCTATGGCATGGGGCTGGCATGGGGGCTGGTGCCGTGCGGCATGGTGTATGGCGCACTGGCCATGGCGCTGCTGGCGGGCAACGCCGCCTCCGGCGCCCTGGTGATGGCCGTGTTCGGCCTGGGCACCTTGCCCAACTTGCTGGTGATTTCGGGGCTGTCGGGCTATTTCCGGCAATGGTCGCGCCGTCCGCTGGTACGCGCCGTGGCCGGGCTCGCCGTGATCGGCTTTGGCGTGGCGGGCGTGGCGCGGGCGCTGCTTTTGCCAGAGTCGCTGGCGGCGCATGGCTTCTGCCTGGTCTTCTGAGAGGCGCTCCGGTGACGCGCCGCGCACTCGGACAGGTCGATTCGCAAGGGAAGCGGTTGCAGGTTTGCCAGGGAATGCCATACAATCGCAAGAACAGCGATATCGCGCAGCGTAATTCATCGTGGCATCGCCGGTTAGCATTCGCATCTCAGGGATGCATGCCAGGAACCCCCGGGCAGGTATGACCGCCAGGGACCGTTCCCCACCCGCCGTCCGGTTTAAAAGATTCGGTTCAAAAGACCAGCCTCGGCAGGGCGGGGCGAGATAAGCCACGCAGGTCCGATATCCGTTATTTTCTTGCGCCCGGGGCGATCGATGTCGCGCCGGACAAGTCCGCCACATCAGGGGGGAGGCGCGACGCAAGGGCTCCGTCGACCGGCAGGTAGAGCCGGTGGCCGGGCGATCTCCTGCCGGTCAGGTCCGGCATCCGATGCAAAAAAGAAAGCGCACTGCCGGCAATGCAACGAGCATGCGGTTGGCTGCGCGGACAGATGGCGGTGGCAATCCCTACCGCTGAACCCGCAATCTCCAGTGCGTCCCGGATATTCAGGGGCGCAGGTGCAAAGACAGGCTGCACGCAATCAACATGAATACCCAAGAGGCGAAGATCGTCCTCGAGACCGCGCTGATCTGTGCGCAGGAACCTTTGCGCGTCCATGACATGCGGCGGTTGTTCGCCGACGACGTCGGTGCCGACACCATCCGGGTCCTGCTCGACGAGCTGCGCCGCGACTGGGAGCAGCGCGGCGTGGAACTGGTGGCGCTGGCCAGCGGCTGGCGCTTCCAGAGCCGCCCCGCCATGCGCGAATACCTCGACCGGCTCAATCCCGAGAAGCCGCCGAAGTATTCCCGCGCGGTGATGGAGACGCTGGCGATCATCGCTTACCGGCAGCCGGTCACGCGGGGCGATATCGAGGAGATCCGCGGCGTCACGGTGAGCACCGAAGTGGTGAAGAAGCTCGAAGACCGCAGCTGGATCGAGGTCATCGGGCACCGCGACGTGCCCGGACGCCCGGCGCTGTACGCCACCACCAAGGCCTTCCTCGACGACCTTGGCCTGCGTACGCTGGACGAGCTGCCGCCGCTGGAAGACATGCAGGCGCAGTCGCAGGTCGCGTTGCTGAACCAGGAGCCGATCGATTTCGAGTCCCTGGGCAGCGTACCCGCCGGCAGCGACGAAGAAGCGTTCGCGCTGGCGGCGCCTGACGAGGCTGAGTCCGCCCAGGCGGATCCCGCCGGGCAGGCTGCTGCTGCCGAGGGTGAGGCCGAAGCTGCGGCACTGCCCGAGGCGGATGCGGAGCCGGTTCGGGAGCTGGCTACGGCAGGTGAGCCTGCAGTGCAAGCCGCTGTCGGGCCCGCAAGCGTGACGTCCGGTGCAGGCCCGGGCATCGAGGAAGAAGAATCCGCCGCCGAGGCGGAGCCCGCCGCGACCGACGGCGAGGCAGATGAAGAAGCGGAAGAGCGAGCCCCGGCCAACGGTTACCACGTGCAAGTGGCCTCCGGCGAGCAGGAGCCCGAAGCCCCGGCATCGTCGGGCATGAACCCGGCGAATCCGGCGCACCCTAGCGAGCACGATGAGCTCGACGAGCGCGTGTCCAACTGAACACCATGCAACATCCGAATGTGAATACCTTGTCCGATTCTGTTGATCAAGACGTCCGCCCGGCGGATGCGCCGGCCGGCGACGCCGGCAACGGCGCCGAAGGCGCACCGCGCCGCAAGGGCCTGCGCCGTGGCTTGCGCAACCTGGTAGCCACGCGCCGCCAGTCTGCGCAGGACCGCGAGGGCGGCCGCCCCGCCGATGGCGAGCAGGCCGCCGCTCCCGAGGCTGGTGCGTCCGACGCCCAGCCCGGACAGGGCGACGGCGCGCGCAAGGGGCGCACCCGTGGCAAGCGCAAGCCCGCCGAAGGCGAGGCGGCACAGGCCGGCGAGCAGCAGGGCGAGCGCCCGGCGCCGCGTGGGCGCCGCGCAGCCGGTGGCGACGCCGCCGGTGTGGGCGAGGCAGGTGCCGAAGTCGCCGGCGAACGCCAGCGCGACGGGGCACGACCCAACGGCGCACGCAAGCGCAAGCCTCAACAGGGTCAGGGCCAGGGTCAGCAGGGCCAGGCGCAGCCCCAGGGCCGCCGCGGCGGCGCCGAAGGCCAGCAGGGCGCAGGGCGCCAGGCAGGCAAGGGCAACAAGGGCAAGGGCGGCGGCGCACAGCGCCCGGCGCCGGGTGCGGCCGACAAGGCGCCGGCCGCTGCCGCGGCAAGCGGCGAAGATCTGTTCCGCTTCGTGATTTCCGGGCAGTACGACCAGGAAGACGCCAGCGGTGCGCGTGCCAAGGTCAAGCCAGTGCGCGAACTCTCCGCGGACGACGACGCTCCCAAGCTGCACAAGGTGCTTGCCGAAGGCGGCCTGGGCTCGCGCCGCGAGATGGAAGAACTGATCCTGCAAGGGCGCGTGTCGGTCAACGGCCTGCCGGCCCATATCGGCCAGCGTATCCTGCCGGCCGACCAGGTCCGCGTCAACGGCAAGCTGATCCACCGCCGCGTGTCGACCAAGCCGCCGCGCGTGCTGCTGTACCACAAGCCGTCCGGCGAGATCGTCAGCCAGTCGGATCCGGAAGGCCGTCCCACCGTGTTCGACAGCCTGCCGCGCATCAAGGCAGGGAAGTGGGTGGCCGTCGGCCGCCTCGACTTCAACACTGAAGGCCTGCTGATCTTCACCTCTTCGGGTGACATCGCCAACAAGTTCATGCATCCGCGCTACGGCGTGGAGCGCGAATACGCGGTGCGCACGCTGGGTGAACTGGCCGAGGCCGATCGCCAGCGCCTGCTGCACGGCATCAAGCTCGACGATGGCGAGGCCAATTTCCTGCGCATCGCCGATGGCGGCGGCGAGGGCATCAACCACTGGTATCACGTGGCGCTGACCGAAGGCCGCAACCGCGAAGTGCGTCGCATGTTCGAGGCGGTTGGCCTGACCGTGTCGCGCCTGATCCGTACCCGCTACGGCCAGTTCCTGCTGCCGCGCGGCCTCAAGCGTGGCCGCTGGCAGGAACTTGAAGCCGACGATGTGCGCGCGCTGATGGCATCCATCGGCCTGAAGGCGCCGTCGAAGGGTGACAGCCAGCCCAAGGGCGGCAACAGCAAGGTCACCGGGCGCAAGGCGCGCACCGAGGCGGCCATTGCCGGCATGCCGATGCCGACCGGCATGGACGGCCTGCCGCGCGTGAACCGCGGCAACGGTCCGCGTGGCGGCGGTGCCGGTCGTGGCCAGCCGGATCCCATGCAGACGTCGATGGGCTATATCGGTGGCCCGACCCTGCTGACGTCGCATACCACCAAGCTCGGTGGCGGCGCGGCGGGCACGCCGCGCGGCCCTGGCGGCATGGGTGGGCGCGGTGGACGTGGCGCCCGCGGCGCCAGCGGCATGGGCGGCATGGGCGGCATGGGTGGCATGGGTGGCATGGGTGGCATGGGTGGCATGGGCGGCGGCCAGGGTCGCGGCCCGCGCCGCGGCGGCGGCGGCGGCGGCGAGGCGAACGGAAATGTGATGCCGCAGCCTGGCAAGGCGAACGGCAATCGCCGTCCGCGCGGCGGCGGCCGGGACGGCAACCGCTGACGCTTTTGTAGTGCCGGGTGGCGGGGATTACGGTCGGGAAGGAGTGAGGCGCGTCGCGCATTGTCCTCCCGTCCGGGTTTCTCCCGGCTATCTCTTTGCCTTTTGCACCGCAACGGCGTATAATCCAAGTCTATTCAAAAGTCATCCTGAAAAAGGATGGGCGAATGATGGGCATTGCGCCCATTTTTTTTTGGTTCGCCCAATCCGCATGCATGCCGTCCTTGCGCGGCGCGCCGGTCGGGGTGACGGGCAGGCAAGCAGGCTGCGAAGCCGTCTTCAAAAGAAAGGCGGCAGTGCCGGTGGGCTGGGTCTGCCACGGTATTGATGGCCATTATTCGGGAATACAGTGCATCTGGCAGATTTGATCGAAACCACCCTGAACGGCATGGGGTACGAGCTGGTTGAGCTCGAGCGCGCTCCGGGCGGATTGATGCGCGTCTATATCGATCAGCCTGAAACCGGGATTGTCATCGAGGATTGCGAGAAGGTAAGCCGTCAGCTTACCCACGTGCTCACGGTCGAGAATATCGACTACGAGCGTCTCGAAGTGTCCTCGCCGGGGCTGGACCGGCCGCTCAAGAAACTGGCTGACTACGTCCGCTTTGCGGGCCAGGAAGCCAGGGTCACGCTGCGCCTCCCGGTCGACGGCCAGAAGAACTTCGTCGGCATCCTGCAGGCACCCACCGGCGAGCCGGGGGCGGAGCAGATCGGCCTGGAGTTCGACGGCAAGGACGGCACGGCACTGCTGGAATTCGCCATATCCGATGTCGATCGCGCACGCCTGGTGCCGGTGATCGACTTCAAAGGAAATCAGAAAAAAGGGAACAAGCAATGAGCCGCGAAGTTCTGTTGCTCGTCGATGCGCTTGCGCGTGAGAAGAACGTCGACAAGGATGTGGTATTCGGTGCGCTGGAAGCGGCACTCGCTTCGGCAACCAAGAAGCGCTTCGAGGAAGACGTGGATATCCGTGTCTCCATCGATCGTGAATCCGGCGAGCATGAAACGTTCCGCCGCTGGCTCGTGGTCCCCGATGAACAGGGTCTGCAGGAGCCGGACAAGCAGATCCTGATGTTCGAAGCGCGCGAGCAGAGCGCCGACATCGAGCTCGACGAGTTCATCGAAGAGCAGATCGAGTCGGTCGAGTTCGGCCGTATCGGCGCGCAGGCCGCCAAGCAGGTGATCCTGCAGAAGATCCGTGACGCCGAGCGCGAGCAGATCCTCAACGATTACCTCGACCGCGGCGAAAAGGTCATGACCGGCACCGTCAAGCGGGCCGACAAGAAGGGCCTGATCGTGGAATCCGGCCGCGTGGAAGCGCTGCTGGCCCGCGACCAGATCATCCCGAAGGAAAATCTGCGCACCGGCGACCGCGTCCGCGCCTATATTCTGAACGTGGACCGCACCGCGCGCGGGCCCCAGATCGAGCTCTCGCGCACTGCGCCCGAGTTCCTGATCAAGCTCTTCGAGAACGAAGTGCCGGAGATGGAACAAGGCCTGCTGGAGATCAAGGCGGCTGCCCGCGACCCTGGCGTGCGCGCCAAGATCGCCGTGGTGGCGCATGACAAGCGCATCGATCCCATCGGCACTTGTGTCGGTGTGCGCGGCACGCGGGTGACCGCGGTGCGCAACGAGATCGGCGGCGAGGCGGTTGATATCGTACTGTGGTCGGAAGATCCGGCGCAGTTCGTGATCGGCGCGCTGGCGCCGGCGCAGGTACAGTCCATCGTGGTGGACGAGGAAAAGCACAGCATGGACGTGGTGGTGGACGAGGAAAATCTCGCCGTCTCCATCGGACGCAGCGGGCAGAACGTACGCCTGGCGTCCGAACTGACCGGCTGGCAGATCAACATCATGACGCAGGAAGAATCGGCGCAGAAGCAGGCCGAGGAAAGCGACGTGGTGCGCAAGTTGTTCATGGCCAAGCTGGACGTGGACGAGGAAGTGGCCGACATCCTGATCGACGAAGGATTCTCCACGCTGGAAGAAGTGGCCTATGTGCCCATCAGCGAGATGCTGGAGATCGATGCCTTCGACGAAGACACCGTCAACGAGTTGCGCAACCGCGCACGCGATGCACTCCTGACGATGGAACTGGCCCGGGAAGAAAAGGTGGAAGAGGTGTCGCAGGACCTGCGCTCCCTCGACGGCCTGACCCCGGAACTGATCGGCAAGCTGGCCGAAGGCAGTATCCATACGCGTGACGAACTCGCCGAACTGGCAGTCGACGAACTGGTCGAGATGGTCGGCCTGGGCGAAGAAGAGGCCCGCGCGTTGATCATGAAAGCACGGGAACATTGGTTTAACTGAGGGACACGCTCAACCAGATTGACTGAGCGCGTATTCCGCACACGACTGTCCCGACGTATAAACCGAGCATTGAAAGGGTTTGAATGGCAAGCACAACAGTTGCCCAACTGGCCGCAGAACTGAGCCGCAGCGCAGCTGCCCTGCTGGAACAATTGCAGGCAGCTGGGGTGGGCAAGGTGACGCCTGAAGACATCATCACCGAATCCGACAAGACCAGGTTGCTGGACTACCTCAAGCGTTCGCACGGTCAGGCCGACGACAGCTCGCGCAAGAAGATCACGCTGACCAAGCGTGAGACTTCCGAGATCCGGCAGGCTGATTCCACCGGCAAGACGCGTACGGTACAGGTCGAGGTGCGCAAGAAGCGTGTCCTGATCAAGCGTGACGAGGCGGCTCCCGAGGGCGCAGCCGATGGCCACGACGCCGCCGACGTTCAGGTCGATGCGGCCGAGCAGGCGCGCCAGGATGAGGAAGCCCGTCAGCAGGCAGAACTGCTAGCGCGCCAGGAAGCCGAGCTGAAGGCCCGCCAGGAGGCGGCCGAACGCGAGGAAGCCGAACGCCGCGCCAAGCAGGAAGCACTTGAGGCCGAGGAGCGCCGCCAGGCTGAACTCGCCGCCCGCAAGGCGGAAGAGGAAGCTGCCGCGCTACGCGCTGCGGCCGCCACGGCTGCGCCCGAAGACGACGATTCGCGCAAGAAGGCCGAGGACGACAAGAATCGCCTGGCCGCCGAACGCGCCGCCGCACAGAAGGCCGCCGACGAAGCCAAGCAGGCTGCCGACAAGGCGCGTGCCGAGCAGGACGCAGCGCGCAAGCGCCGCGAGGCTGCCGAGGCCGAGGCCCGTGCCATTCAGCAGATGCTGAATGCGCCGGCGCGCGTGCTCAAGGCGCCGTCCGAACGCAAGGCCGAGGAAAAGAAGGCCGAGCAGACCGGCACGCTGCACAAGCCGGTCAAGGCGCCTGGCACCGAGGTCAAGAAGGAAGACAAGAAGCCCGCCACCACGGCAACCGCCACCACCACGGTCGACAAGAAGACCGGCAAGGTGGTCAAGGCCGGCACTTCCTCGACCTGGCAGGACGAAGGCTCGAAGAAGAAGGGCAGCGGCCTGAAGACACGCGGCGATTCGTCGGGTGGCGTGGGCGGCTGGCGCGGTGGTCCGCGCGGCCGTGGCAATCGCCACCAGCAGGACGATCGCGGCACCAACTTCCAGGCGCCGACGGAACCGGTGGTGCGCGAAGTGCACGTTCCCGAAACCATTTCGGTGGCGGATCTCGCCCACAAGATGGCCGTCAAGGCATCCGAGGTCATCAAGCAGATGATGAAACTCGGCCAGATGGTGACCATCAACCAGGTGCTGGACCAGGAAACCGCCATGATCGTGGTGGAAGAAATGGGCCACAAGGCGTTTGCCGCCAAGCTGGACGATCCGGAAGCGCTGCTGGTGGTGGGCGGCGAGGAACACACCGACGCCGAGCAACTGCCGCGCCCGCCGGTGGTGACCGTGATGGGTCACGTCGACCACGGCAAGACCTCGCTGCTGGACTACATCCGTCGCGCAAAGGTCGCGGCTGGCGAAGCCGGCGGCATTACGCAGCATATCGGTGCCTACCATGTGGAAACCGAGCGCGGCGTGATCACCTTCCTCGACACCCCGGGTCACGAGGCCTTCACGGCCATGCGTGCACGCGGTGCCAAGGCGACCGACATTGTCATCCTGGTGGTGGCCGCGGACGACGGCGTGATGCCGCAGACCAAGGAAGCCATCGCCCACGCCAAGGCGGCGGGCGTGCCCATCGTGGTGGCGATCAACAAGATCGACAAGCCCGAAGCCAACCCGGACCGCGTCAAGCAGGAACTGGTGGCCGAGCAGGTGCTGCCGGAAGAATACGGCGGTGACTCGCCGTTCGTGCCGGTGTCCGCCAAGACCGGCACCGGCATCGACGACCTGCTCGAGCAAGTGCTGCTGCAGGCCGAAGTGCTGGAACTGAAGGCACCGGTGGATGCCCCGGCCAAGGGCCTGGTGGTGGAAGCCCAGCTCGACAAGGGCAAGGGCCCGATCGCGACCATCCTGGTCACCAGCGGCACGCTCAAGCGTGGCGACGTGGTGCTGGCTGGCAGCGCTTACGGCCGCGTGCGCGCCATGCTGGACGAAACCGGCAAGCCGACCAAGGAAGCGGGTCCCTCGATTCCGGTCGAGATCCAGGGCCTGTCCGAAGTGCCGGCCGCCGGTGAAGAAGTGCTGGTGCTGCCCGACGAGCGCAAGGCGCGCGAAATCGCGCTGTTCCGCCAGGGCAAGTTCCGCGACGTCAAGCTGGCCAAGCAGCAGGCGGCCAAGCTGGAGACCATGCTGGAGCAGATGAGCGAAGGCGAAGTACAGACGCTGCCGCTGATCGTGAAGGCCGACGTGCAGGGTTCGCAGGAAGCGCTGGTGCAGTCCCTGCAGAAGCTCTCCACCGACGAAGTGCGCGTGCAGATCGTGCACGGCGGCGTGGGCGGCATCTCGGAGTCGGACGTCAACCTGGCCACGGCCTCGAAGGCGGTCATCATCGGCTTCAACGTGCGTGCCGATGCCGGCGCGCGCAAGCTGGCCGAGAACAACGGCATCGACATCCGCTACTACAACATCATTTACGATGCGGTAGACGAGATCAAGGCGGCGATGTCGGGCATGCTGGCTCCGGAAAAGCGCGAAGTCACGCTCGGTACGGTCGAGGTGCGCCAGGTGTTCCGCGTGCCGAAGATCGGTGCGGTGGCCGGTTGTATGGTCACCGATGGCCTGGTCAAGCGTACCGCCCTGGTACGGGTGCTGCGCAACAACGTGGTCATCCATACCGGCGAGCTCGATTCGCTCAAGCGCTTCAAGGACGACGTATCCGCGGATGGGGCCGCCGCGGCCGTCTCGATAAAACCGCATTGAATGGCCAAGAAAGGCAATATCTCCTCTCGCAATCTCCGGATTTCCGACCAGATCCAGCGTGACCTGGCCGCGATGATCGCGCGCGAGTTGCGCGATCCCCGCCTGGGGCTCGTCACGCTGCAGTCGGTCACCCTGACGCCCGACTACGCGCATGCCAAGGTGTACTTCACCGTGCTTGGCGCCGATGCCGCAGTCGCGCAGGGCATCCTCAACGAAAAGGCCGGCTACCTGCATTCGCTGCTGTTCAAGCAACTGCATATCCATACCGTGCCGACGCTGCACTTCCATCACGACACCTCGGTCGAACAAGCCATCGAGATGTCCAAGCTGATCAGCGAAGCCAACTCGACGCGCGCGAAAGAAGACTGAAGAAAGCGGCCCGTCATTGCGGGCCGTTTTTTCATCCTCCGTGCTTCCGTCTGTCTGCCTGGCCGTTTCCCTCGCCCGTCTTTCCCCCCTCATGACCGATCCGAAAACCAATCGCCCGCCCCGGCAACCGCGCCGCGAGGTGCACGGCGTGCTGCTGCTCGACAAGCCGCTGGGCCTGTCGTCCAACGATGCGCTGGTGCGCGCCAAGCGCATGCTGCGCGCGCTCAAGGCTGGGCATACCGGCACGCTCGACCCGCTCGCCACCGGCCTGCTGCCGCTGTGCTTCGGCGAGGCCACCAAGTTCTCGCAGGACCTGCTCGAGGCCGACAAGACCTATGAGGCCGAGGTGCGCCTGGGCATCCGCACCGCCACCGGCGATGCGGAAGGCGAGGTGATCGCCGAGCGCGAGGTGGCGTGTGACACCGAGGCACTGCGCGTGGCGATCGCGCGCTTCACCGGCGAGATCGAGCAGGTGCCGCCCATGCACTCGGCGCTCAAGAAGGACGGCCGCCCGCTGTACGAATACGCGCGCGCCGGCCAGACCGTGGAGCGGGCGGCGCGCCGCGTCACCATCCATGAGATCACGCTGCTCGGCTGCGGCCTGCCCGCGGCGCCCACCTTCACCATGCGGGTGACCTGCAGCAAGGGCACCTATATCCGCACGCTGGCCGAGGATATCGGCGAAGCGCTGGGCTGCGGCGCGCACCTCACGGGGCTGCGCCGCACGGCGGTGGGCGACCTGAGCCTGGATGGCGCGGTCACGCTCGAGCAGATCGACGCGCATGACGATGCCGCGCGCCCGGCGATGCTGGCCCCGGTCGATGCGCTGCTGCAGCGCTGCGCGCCGGTGCGGCTCGAGGAAGCCGCGATGGGCCGCTTCCTGCAAGGCCAGCGTATCGCGCAGCGCGACCTGCCGGCCGGCACCGAACTGGCGGAAGGCGAACTCGCCCGCATCTATGGCGGCGAGCCGGAGCGCCTGCTTGGCGTGGCGCGCATGCGGGAAGGGGCGTTGCGGCCGGAGCGGCTGGTCAAGCTCTGAGCGGGTCGTGACCCGGCAGCGCGCGGGAAGCAAAAAAAGCCGATGCCAGTGATGGCATCGGCTTTTTTATCGGCTTATGTGTCCGGCGAGCCTGGTGGCGGCTCCTAGTGCGCCCCGGCCGCGGAGGCATCCATATCGCCTCCCTTCTTCGGCTTGGTCAGCCAGACAAAGCCGATCAGCACGAAGAACAACACGCCCGAGATCCAGAAGATGTCGTTGGCGCCGAGCATGGCCGCCTGCTGCGTGATGCCGCGCTCGATGAAGCCGTTGGCCTGGGCCTCGGTCATGCCCATCTGCACCAGGTGTTCGAGCTGCGCCCTATAGGCCGGGTTGAACGGATTGATCTGCTCGACCAGTTGCGCGTGATGCAGCGCGGAGCGGTTCTCCCAGATGGTGGTCGAGATCGACGCGCCGATCGCGCCGAAGGTGATCCGCACGAAGTTCGACACGCCCGAGGCCGACGGCATCTTCTCCGGCGGCTGGCCCGACAGGATGATCGAGGTCAGCGGGATGAAGAACATCGCCATGGCCGCGCCCTGGATCAGGGTGGGGATCATCAGCGAGCGGGTATCGACCTGCAGGGTGAAGCCCGAGCGCATCAGGCTGACCACGCCGAAGGTGATGAAGGCCAGCGTGGCGACCCAGCGCGCGTCCATCCTGGGCAGGTTCTTGCCGATGAGCGGCGACAGCAGGATGGCAAAGATGCCCACCGGCGCCATCACGATGCCGGCGTCGGTCGCGGTATAGCCGACGATGGTCTGCAGCCACAGCGGCAGGATCACCAGGTTGCCGAAGAACAGCCCGTAGGCCACCGAGATCGCCACCACGCCGGCGCTGAAGTTGCGCCCCTTGAACAGGTAGATGTCGACGATGGGATGCTTCTCGTAGCTCTCCCAGATCAGGAAGAACAGGAATCCCACGATGGCCACCACGGTCAGCACCACGATCACCGTGGAGTGGAACCAGTCCAGTTCCTTGCCCTTGTCGAGCATCAGCTGCATCGAGCCGACCCAGATCACCAGCAGCGTCAGCCCGATGCGGTCGATCGGCAGGATCTTGGTGGGGGTTTCGCGGTCGCGGTAGATCGCCCAGGTGGCATAGGCCGCGCCGAGCCCGACCGGGATATTGATATAGAAGATCCACGGCCAGGTCATGTTGTCGGAGATCCAGCCGCCCAGCAGCGGGCCCATGATGGGCGCCACCAGCGTGGTCATGCCCCATAGCGCGAGCGCCATGGTGCTCTTCTGCGGCGGATAGCTCGACAGCAGCAGCGCTTGCGACAGCGGGATCATCGGCCCGGCCACCGCGCCCTGCAGTACGCGCGCGGCCAGCAGGACTTCCAGGTTGGGCGCCACGCCGCACAGCCACGAGGACAGCACGAACAGCAGGATCGAGGTGATGAACAGCCGTACCGCGCCGAAGCGGGTGGTCATCCATCCGGTCAGCGGCACGGAGATCGCGTTGGCCACGGCGAACGAGGTGATCACCCAGGTGCCCTGGTTGGGCGCCACGCCGAGGTCGCCGGAGATGGCCGGGATCGACACGTTGGCGATGGACGAGTCCAGCACGTTCATGAACGTGGCCAGCGACAGCGCGATGGTGCCGATCACCAGCTTTCCGCCCGTCAGCGGCGCAGGCGCGGCGGGGCGCGCCGCGGGCCCGCGCGGGCCCGGTGCGGCGCTGTCGCGCACGGGGAGGGAAGTCGCCATGTTCAGGTGCTGGCAGGCTTGGCGGCCGGCGCCGAGACCGGTGCCGCCATCGGCTCGGCGCCTTGGCGGCCACCGTTGTTCAGGGAGATGATGCGGGCGATCAGCGCGTCGGCGTCCTGGCCGACCTTCTCATACACGTCGGTCTGCATCGGCCGTGCCACGGTGGCCTGCGCCATCGTCGCGCCTTCTTCCTTGCGCACGTCGACCGTCACGTTCATCGACAGCCCCACGCGCAGCGGATGATCCTTGAGCTGCTTCGCGTCCAGCGCGATGCGCACCGGCAGGCGCTGTACCACCTTGATCCAGTTGCCGGTGGCGTTCTGCGCGGGCAGCAGCGAGAAGGCCGAGCCGGTGCCGGCCGAGAAGCCTTCGACCTTGCCTTCGTACTCGACCTTGGAGCCGTACAGGTCGGCTTCGAGCTTGACCGGCTGGCCCACGCGCATATGCGTGATCTGCACTTCCTTGAAGTTGGCGTCGACCCACACCTGCTCCAGCGGCACCACCGCCATCAGCGGCGCGCCGGGGGCCACGCGCTGGCCGACCTGCACCGAGCGCTTGGCCACGTAGCCGGTCACCGGCGCCGGCAGGGTGGAGCGTGCGAAGGCCAGATAGGCGGAGCGCAGGTTGGCGGCGGCGCGCTGCACGTTGGGGTGCTTTTCCACCGTGGTCTGGTCGGTCAGCACCTTGTTGGAGGCGAGCTGCTCGCGCGTGGACGACAGCGCTGACAGGGCCGCCTGCAGCGCGGTCTGCGCATGCGAGATTTCCTCGCCCGAGACCGCGCCGGAACCGGCAATGGCCTCGCGGCGCTTGAGGTCTTCGCGTGCCTTGGCCACGTCGGCTTCGCGCATCGCCACGTTGGCCGCCAGCGAGCCGTTGTTGACGTAGAGCGTGCGCACTTCGCGCACGGCCTGCGCCAGCTGCGCCTCGGCTTGCTCCAGATTCACCTGCGAGTCGGCGCGGTCGAGCTGGATCAGGGGCTGGCCGGCGGTGACCAGCTGGGTGTCGTCGGCCGCGATCGAGATCACGGTGCCGCCCACCAGCGGCGTGACCTGCACCACGTTGCCGGCGACATAGGCGTCGTCCGTGCTTTCGAAGTGCCGTGCGTACAGGCCCCAGTAGATGCCGTAGGCCACGCCTGCCACCACCACCGCGGCGGTCAGGGAAAGCAGCAGGCGCTTGCGCTTGCCATTGTTGTTGACGGAAGCCGCCGGGGAGGCGGGAGTCTGGGCCGCTTGCTTGTTGTCGCTCATGATCGTCTTGTATGAATGCTGTCGGTACTGTGCGGACGCCGTGGTCCGGGCTGCTCCTGTGCGCCGGCTCGGCTAGCCGCGCGCGCCTTCGGGCTTTTGCGCGGCCGCGCCTTCGCCCTGCTCCTGGTAGCCGCCGCCGAGCGCCTTCATCAGGCCCATCTGCAGGTCCAGGCGGCGGGCCTGCAGGTCGGTGGCCAGGCGGCGCTGCTGCAGCACATTGCTTTCGGCGTTGAGCACCGTGAGCTGCGTGCCCAGTCCGGCCTTGTAGCGGATGGTCGAGAGCGAGTAGGCGCGCTCGGCCAGGCTGAGCGCTTCGCGCTGCGCGCTGATCTGCGTATCCACGCTGCGGATGCTGGCCACGGTATCGGCGGTCTCGCGCAGTGCGTCGATCAGGGCCTGGTTGTAGTTGGCTACGGCGAGATCGTATTGCGCGTACTTGCCCTTGAGGTTGGCGCGCAGCCTGCCGCCCTCGAAGATCGGCAGGGTGACGGCCGGGCCGATGCCGAAGGTGCGGCTGATGCTCATCAGCAGGTTGGACGGGTCCAGCGAGGCCACGCCTGCAAAGGCGGTCAGGCTGACTGCCGGCAGGAACTCGGCCTTCGCGACGGCGATATCCTTGCTCGATGCTTCCACGCGCCAGCGCGCGGCCACCAGGTCGGGGCGGCGTCCGAGCAGGTCGATGGTGAGGTTGTCCGGCAGTTGCGGCGTGGCGTGCGCCAGCACGGTGGGTTGCTGGATCGCCAGGCCGCGGTCCGGGCCCTTGCCCAGCAGCGCGGCGATCTGGTTGCGCGCGAGCGCGATGTCTTCGTCCACGCGCAGCAGGTCGGTCTGCGCCGAGGCCACGGTGCCGCGCGCCTGGGTGGTTTCCACCTGGGTGTCGAGGCCCGCGCGCAGGCGGTCGGTGGACAGTTGCGTGAGGTCGCGGCGCTGGGCGATCGCGCGCTCGGCCACGTCGCGCTGCGCGTACAGCGCGGCCAGGCGGGCATAGGTGCGCGCCACGGCCGTGGTCAGGATCAGGCGCGAGGCCTGGCTCTCGGCTTCCGTGGCGCGGTCGTCCGACAGCGCGGCTTCCAGCGCGGCGCGGTTCTTGCCCCAGAAGTCGAAGTCATACGAGAGGCCGGCCTGCAGGCGCGACTGGTTCTGCCACGATCCGGCCAGCCGCGTGCCGGCGAACAGGTCGGTCTCCGAGAAGCGCTGGCGCACCAGGCTGCCTTCGAAGTCCACATGCGGGTAAAGTGCGCTACGGGTGGCATCGGCCATCGCGCGGGACGCTTCCACGCGCGCAAAGGCAGCCTGCAGGCTGGGGCTGTCCTTGACCGCCTCGTCGACGAGCCCGCGCAGTTGCGCATCGTTGAACTGGTCGACCCAGTCGAGCGTGGGCCACTGGCCATGCTCGCCCGGCAAGACCTGGGCGCTGGCGAGGGAGGTGGGATCGGTGACGGTCTGCGTGCTGTGCGAATTGCCAAAGGCGGCGCAGCCGGCCAGGACCGCGGCGGCCAGCGCGCTCAGCGCCAGCGCGCCGGTGCGGCGGCCGGCCGCGCGCGCGCGCGGCGACAGTGCGGAAAAGGAGGAGGGTGCTTGGTTCATCTCGGTGCCCTGCGAGAGAGCGTCAATGTTGCTTTTATCGTGGAAGAACGTGAATCGAGCCGGCGTGAGAGCCTGACCGTGGCTCGCCTGCGCCGCGCCTACCCGCTGTTGTTGCCGATGATCCGGTGCAGCATCGAGCGGAAGGTCTGCAGTTCCGCTTCCGAGAAATCCCGGAAATGCCGGTTCAGCACGCGGCAGTAGATGCCCGGCAGCGCTTCGAGCAGCGCCCGCCCGCTGGGGGTGATCGATACATCCACCACGCGGCGGTCGGCGTCGCTGCGCTGGCGCTCGATCAGGCCGCGCTTTTCCATGCGGCCGAGCAGGCGCGTGACCGAGCCCATGTCGGTGCTGAGTTCGCGGCCCAGGTCCGTGACCGTGTTGCCGCGCCCGGCCGCCAGCATCATCAGGCAGGTGGCCTGCGCATGGGTGATGTCCAGGCCGTTGACCTCCTGCTCGACCTCGTGCGCGAGCACGCTCTTGGCGCGCGCAAGCAGGTAGCCCATGCTTTCGCCCATGCGGTATTCGGCCGGGTCGAAAGGGTGGGTATCGAAGGAGGCGGGGTGATTCTGGAGGTCGGGCCGGTTCTGCTCGGACATGTCTGGCAGGTGCTTGTCGCTGCAATGTTTGCCGTGACAACTATATGTTCACGGTTATCAAATCGCAAGGTTGGCAATTTGCTATTGCGATATTCGCAACAATCGTGGTTTGCGGACGCTTTGTCTCCTGCGCACCACCTGACGGGGAATACCAACGTCGGACTCGGGTTTTGCGCCGCAACATGCTATAATCTCGGGTTATCTTTTGATGCTCAGCCCCACAAGCGAGACGCTGCAATGACCCGCGCCATCCGCAATATCGCCATCATCGCCCACGTCGATCATGGCAAGACCACTCTGGTCGACCAACTCCTGCGCCAGGCAGGGACCTTCCGCGACAACCAGCAAATGGTCGAGCGCGTGATGGATTCGAACGACATCGAAAAGGAACGCGGGATCACCATCCTGGCGAAGAATTGCGCTGTCGAATACGACGGCACCCACATCAATATCGTCGATACCCCCGGCCACGCCGACTTCGGCGGTGAGGTGGAGCGCGTGCTGTCGATGGTCGACGGCGTGCTGCTGCTGGTCGATGCCGTCGAAGGCCCGATGCCGCAGACGCGCTTCGTGACGCGCAAGGCGCTGGCGCTGGGCCTCAAGCCCATCGTGGTGATCAACAAGGTCGACCGCCCCGGCGCGCGTCCGGAATGGGTGATCAACCAGACTTTCGACCTGTTCGACAAGCTCGGCGCCACCGACGAGCAGCTCGACTTCCCGGTGATCTACGCATCCGGCCTGAACGGCTATGCCGGCCTGACCGACGATGTGCGCGAAGGCGACATGAAGCCGCTGTTCGAGACCGTGCTGGCCAAGGTGCCGGTGCGCGACGACAACCCGGACGGTCCGCTGCAGCTGCAGATCATCTCGCTGGACTACTCCAGCTATGTCGGCAAGATCGGCGTCGGCCGCATCTCGCGCGGCCGTGCGCGCGCGCTGCAGGACGTGGTGGTCAAGTTCGGTCCCGAGGGCAACCCGATCAAGGGCCGCATCAACCAGGTGCTGAAGTTCCAGGGTCTCGAGCGCGAGATCGTGCCCGAAGCCGAAGCCGGCGACATCGTGCTGATCAACGGTATCGAAGAACTGGGTATCGGCTGCACGGTGTGCTCGCCGGACGCCCAGGACGCGCTGCCGATGCTGAAGGTGGACGAGCCCACGCTGACCATGAACTTCTGCGTCAACACCTCGCCGCTGGCGGGCCGTGAAGGCAAGTTCGTGACCAGCCGCCAGCTGCGCGAGCGCCTGGACCGCGAGCTGAAGTCGAACGTGGCCCTGCGCGTGCAGGAAACCGGCGACGACACCATCTTCGAAGTGTCGGGCCGCGGCGAGCTGCACCTGACCATCCTGCTGGAAAACATGCGCCGCGAAGGCTACGAGCTGGCCGTGTCCCGTCCGCGCGTGGTGTTCAAGGAAATCGACGGCGTCAAGCACGAGCCGTATGAACTGCTGACCGTGGACGTCGAAGACGGCCACCAGGGCAGCGTGATGGAAGAGCTGGGCCGCCGCAAGGGCGAACTGCTCGACATGGCGTCGGACGGCAAGGGCCGCACCCGCCTGGAATACCGCGTTCCGGCCCGTGGCCTGATCGGCTTCCAGGGCGAGTTCCTGACGCTGACGCGCGGCACCGGCCTGATCAGCCACATCTTCGACGACTACGCGCCGCTGCGCGAAGGCGGCCTGGGTGAGCGCCACAACGGCGTGCTGATCTCGCAGGACGACGGCGACGCCGTGGCCTACGCGTTGTGGAAGCTGCAGGACCGCGGCCGCATGTTCGTCAAGCCGGGCGATGCGCTGTACGAAGGCATGATCATCGGCATCCATAGCCGCGACAACGACCTGGTCGTGAACCCGATCAAGGGCAAGCAGCTCACCAACGTGCGTGCCTCGGGTACCGACGAAGCCGTGCGCCTGGTCACGCCGATCCAGATGTCGCTGGAATACGCGGTGGAATTCATCTCCGACGACGAGCTGGTCGAAATCACGCCGAAGAGCATCCGCCTGCGCAAGCGCCACCTGAAGGAGCACGAACGCAAGCGTGCTTCGCGCGAAAGCGTCTGAGCGCCTTCGCCGCAGCTTTGCCGCAACAAAAAACCGCGCCTCGAGCGCGGTTTTTTGTTGTCCGGCGTCAGCCCGCGCGATAAGGCTCAGGCGTCGGAGCCCCGTTCGCCGGCCAGCGCCCCGGCGCCTCGCGCCGGACCGGTCGCCACAGCCTCGCGCGGGTTGCGCCATTCGGGCGGCATCCACAGGTGGCGCGGGTCGCGGTGGCGCCATGCATCGGCGAACATGTCGCGCCATTCGTGGAAGGTCAGGGTGATCGGATTGTGGCTGGCGATGCGGCGCGTGATGCCGTAGTCGGGCGCGTCCTCCTCCGGCACGAACGACCCGAACAGGCGGTCCCACACGGTCAGCACGCCGGCATAGTTGCGGTCGATGTACTGCGGGTTCCTGGCGTGGTGCACACGGTGGACCGAGGGTGTGTTGAGCAGCCATTCGATGCGATGCCAGCGCCTGCCCAGGCGCGTATGGACGAAGAACTGGAAGGCCAGGTTCAGCCCTACCGCCAGGATCACCCAGTCTGGCGTGAAGCCGATCAGCGCCAGCGGGATCCAGAACAGCCACATGCCGGAGAGCGGGTAGGTCAGGCTCTGGCGGAAGGCGGTCGAGAAATTCATGCCTTCCGATGAGTGGTGCGTGACATGCGAAGCCCACATCCAGCGCACGCGGTGGCTGGCGCGGTGGAACCAGTAGTAGAGGAAATCCTGCAACAGCAGCAGGAGCAGGAAGGACCACCACGTCTGCGGCACCGCCTGCAGCCCGTGCTGGTAGCACCAGCCATAGACGGTACGCACCATCAGCCACAGGAAGAACGCATCCGACGCCTGGTGCATCAGCGCCAGCGCCGCGTTCGAGGCGCTGTCGCGCAGGCTGTAGACGGACGGGTCGCGCCGCACCCAGTACCAGGCTTCCGCCCCGATGGTGAGCAGGAACACCGGCGCAAACGCCAGCAGGATCAGGCCGGGATCGATGGTCGACTGTGTCATCCGTCAAGTGTTGCCGGTTTCGGGCGTTTTTTCCTGGAGGGCATCCTCTATACGCTCGTCCGGTGCCTTCGCGGACGCCGGCGAGCGGGCCGTGCGGGGACAGCATACGCCTCTCTTCGGCACCTGCGGCAGTCGGCACCCGTCCTCCCGATTGCTGACGATTCTGCAGGACTGAATATCTCCGCGCGCGGATTCAGGAACGACCGCGAGCGCCGTTGATAGCAGGGCGGCTGGATTCGGGGCGCACAAGGGGCCGCGCCCAGGGGCGCACCCAGGGCCGCACGCAGCGCCGGACACGAGCGCAAGCCAGCCGCGCCAGAGCCAGATCACAACGGGGAGCCATCATGTTTCGCAACACTTCCATCGGATCCAGATTGTGGATCCTTACCATCGTCGCCAATGCGCTGCTGCTGATTGTCGGCAGCGTGGGCTGGCTGGGCATGTCCCGCAGCAACGACGCCACGCGGCAGATCTACCAGCACCAGCTTGCCGCCGCGGTCAGCCTGGCCGAGGCGCGCTCCAACCAGTTGCTGGTGCGCGTGCTGCTGGACCAGGCCACCTTCGCCACCGACCCCGCCGATGCGCGCGCCCGCGCCGCCCTGGCCGAAGGCTTCGCGCGCCAGTCCGACGTGGCCTGGAAGGCTTACCTGGCGCTGCCGCGCGCCGCCGGCGAGGCCAAGGCCGCCGACGATGTCGCGGCCAAGCGCGAGGCGCTGTTTGGCCAGGGCGTGTCACCGATGGTCGCCGCGCTGCAGCGCGGCGACCGCGAAGCCGTGATGGGCTTCGTGCTCGATACCATTCCCAGGCTCGATATTGCCTTCACTGCCGTCAACACGGAGCTGGGCAAGCTGCAGCTCGCCAGCGCGCAGGCGGTCTACCAGGAATCGCAGGACCGCTACATCATGCTGCGCACCCTGTCGCTCGGCGCGCTGGCGCTGGGATTGTGCTTCAGCACGGTGGTGGCCTGGCGCCTGCGCCGCTCCATCGTCGGGCCGCTGGACGTCGCCGTGGCGCGCTTCGAGCGGATGGCCGCCGGCGATTTCTCCGCGGGCCGTGCGGCGCACGCCGATGCCCACGCGCAGGACGAGCGCAGCGAGACCGGCCGCATGCTTGCGGTGCTGGGCCGCATGCAGGCCAGCCTGGCCACGATGGTGGCCGAGGTGCGCGGTGGCGCGGATGCCATCGCGGCGGCCAGCAGGCAGATCGCCAGCGGCAACGGCGATCTCTCGCAGCGCACCGAGCAGCAGGCGGCTTCGCTGGAGGAGACGGCCTCCAGCATGGAAGAACTCACCGGCACCGTGCGCCAGAACGCCGACAGCGCGCGCGAGGCGAACGCGCTGGCCAGCGATGCCACGGGCCTGGCCGAGCGCGGCAGCGCAGCGGTGGCGCGCGTGGTGGACACCATGCAGGCCATCGACGCCAGCGCCAACAAGATCGTCGACATCATCGACGTGATCGAGAAAATCGCTTTCCAGACCAATATCCTCGCGCTCAACGCCGCGGTGGAAGCCGCGCGCGCGGGCGAGCACGGCCGCGGCTTCGCGGTGGTGGCCGGCGACGTGCGCGATCTCTCGCAGCGCTGCGCGGGGGCCTCGAAGGAGATCCGCGCGCTGATCGGCGATTCGGTGTCGCGCGTGCGTGCCGGCGGCGAACTGGTGGGCCAGGCGGGGCAGGTGATGGAGGAGATGGTGGGGGCGGTGCGGCGCGTGAGCGGCATCATGGGCGGCATCAGCGCAGCCTCCGACGAACAGTCGCGCGGTATCGAGCAGGTCAACCAGGCGGTCGCGCAGATGGATGGCATGACCCAGCAGAACGCCGCGCTGGTCGAGCAGGCGGCGGCGGCCGCGGCGTCGCTCGATGACCAGGCGCAGCGGCTGACCGGCCTGATGGCGGCTTTCCGCGTGGCCTGAACGCGGCGCAAAGCGCCTGGTGCGGCACGCCCGCGCACCCCTGCTGGTGTAAAGTCGAGGGTTGCATTCGTGGAGATAGAGACAATGACAGACCTGGTCACCAGCGAGATCCGGGGCGGCATCGGCTACCTGACGCTGAACCGCCCGCAAGCGCTCAACGCGCTTTCGCTCGAGATGATTCGCGCCATCACCGGGGCGCTCAACGCATGGGCCGTGGCGCCCGAAGTCGCGGCCGTGGTGATCGCCGGCGCGGGCGGCAAGGCCTTCTGCGCGGGCGGCGACATCCGCTTCTTCCACAAGGCAGCGCTGGCCGGCGACACCACGCTCGACCAGTTCTTCGTCGAGGAATACGCGCTCAACCACCTGATCCACCGCTATGCCAAGCCCTATATCGCGCTGATGGACGGCGTGGTGATGGGCGGCGGCATGGGCATCTCGCAGGGCGCGCGCCGCCGCCTGGTGACCGAGCGGACCAAGATGGCGATGCCGGAAACCAATATCGGACTGTTCCCCGACGTGGGCGGCGGCTGGTTCCTGTCGCGCACGCCAGGCCGCATCGGCGAATACCTGGGCCTGACCGGCGCGATGATCCATGCCGCGGACGCATTGCATGCCGGCCTGGCCGACGCCTACCTGCCCGGCAACGCCCTGGCCGAACTGGTCGACACGCTGCGCGCGCGCCAGTTCGCCGACGGCGACGCCGTGCTGGCCTGCATCGATGCCGCCACCGCCGCGCACCGCGACGCATGCCAGCCGGACCGGAGCCAGCTCGCATCGCTGCAAGACGACATCGACCGCCTGTTCGCCGGCGCGTCGGTGAGCGATATCGTGGCAGCGGTGAGCGACGCCGGCACCGACTGGGCCGCGCAGACCGCCGCCATGCTGCGCAGCCGCTCGCCGCTGATGCTCAACGTCACGCTCGAGCAGGTCCGCCGTGCCCGCACCATGACGCTGGAGGACGAACTGCGCATGGAGCTGGACATGATGTACTACGTGTTCCGCCACGGCGACGGCGTGGAAGGCATCCGCGCGCTGGCGGTCGACAAGGACCACGCGCCCAAGTGGCAGCCGCCGCGCCTGGACGAAGTGCAGCGCGATCGCGTGCGCGCCTTCTTCGACAGCCCGTGGGCGCATGGCGAGCATCCGCTCGCGGCGCTGTAGCAGGGCGCCGGGCGGTTCCTTTTCGCGCAATTGGATTAGAGTGACGACTGGACCCGCCGCGGGCATGCCGTGCTGCCTGCGGCCTCCGGGTCCGACCAGCATCACTCCGACACCATCATGCCGTGAACGTGAAAGGAATCGCGATGAGCAATCCCCGTGATGTAGCCGTACTGGTAGGCAGCCTGCGCAAGGAGTCCTTCAATCGCAAGCTGGCCGTCGCGCTGGCCGCGATGGCGCCCGCAGGGCTCAAGCTCGAGATCGTGGAGATCGGCCAGTTGCCGCTCTACAACCAGGATGAAGACACCAGCCCGCCCGCGCCATGGGTGGCATTCCGTGACCGCATCCGCCGCGCCGACGCCGTGCTGTTCGTCACGCCGGAATACAACCGCTCGGTGCCGGCGGCGCTCAAGAATGCGATCGACGTGGGCTCGCGCCCCTATGGGCAGAGCGTCTGGGACGGCAAGCCGGGCGGCGTGATCAGTGCCTCGCCGGGTGCCGTGGGCGGCTTCGGCGCCAACCACCACCTGCGCCAGTCGCTGGTGTTCCTCAACATACCGGTACTGCAGCAGCCCGAGGTCTATCTCAGCGGTGTCGACAAGCTGTTCGACGCGCAGGGCGGCATTGCCAATGAATACACGCGCGGCCTCCTCGGCAAGTTCCTGGACACGTTCGCGGGCTGGATCGAGCGCAACGCGCCGCGCTGAGCGCCGGCGGCGCGCGACATGCAATGCTGCCGCGCAAATGCTGACGCCCGCTGCCGACGGGGCAGCGGGCGGGAGGGCAGGTTATCGCTGCCTTGCGCTCTTCGTTCTACTTGCCGCGCTTGATGTCCCCGGCCGGCCGCACGTGCGCGGCTGCCAGCGGCTGGCCTGGAAAGCCCCCCGGATAGCTGATGACGCGCAGGCTCGCCCCGGCCCTGCGCACCGGCCATGCATGACCGGCGCGGGTTCTCGCGCCGCCTGTGATCGCCGCCATGGCTTCCCTGTCGAGATCCACGTTGTCCGGCAAATCCTTGATGACGATAACGGCCATGACTTCCTCCTGCAGGGTGCGAAGGCCGGCTGGGCCGGCCTTCGCCGGACGGAGCAGCCTTGCGGCCGCGGCACCGTCCTGGTCAGTATAGGCCACGGGTGCTGCCTCCGCGGCCGCGGGCATCGCTCAGACCTTGGCGTGGGTAGCAGCCCATTGCGAAGGATTGACATCGATTGCCAGTCCGAGGCCGGAGCCGATCACGCCGACGTTGTTGAGCGTGTTGACGTTGATGCTCTGCAGCTGGGCGATGTTCTGGTTGACGTTGACATTGACGTTGGCCACCGGGCCCAGTCCCTGCATCCAGGTGTTGGCGCCGCCGCGCAC
>NZ_JBFRFX010000072.1:0-24145 GCF_052115045.1 Cupriavidus sp. 2TAF22 | reverse complement strand
ACAAGGAAATGGTCATGCCCGGCGACAACGTGTCGATCACCGTCAAGCTGATCGCCCCGATCGCCATGGAAGAAGGCCTGCGTTTCGCCATCCGTGAAGGCGGTCGTACCGTCGGCGCCGGCGTCGTGGCAAAGATCCTCGACTGATAAGGTCGATCAGCGGATACGGCACCAACCGGCCGTATCCGTTGCCAGAGGGGTTGGCGCCAGCGCCGACCCCAAAGTTGTTTTAGGGGTATAGCTCAACTGGCAGAGCGTCGGTCTCCAAAACCGAAGGTTGGGGGTTCGATTCCCTCTGCCCCTGCCAATTCAATCAGCCGCGTCGCGATAGAGTATCGTGACGCGGCTTAGTCTCGTTTGCGAAACATGGCCAATCCCAACGTTGAAACCGTGAACGCCTCCAGCGGCAAGTTGTTGCTGGGCGTGGCGGTGCTACTGGTGGTTGCCGGCGTCATCGGTTTCTATGCCCTGGCACAGCAGCCCTCCTATGTGCGCGGCGCCGCGCTGTTCGGCGGCATCGCACTGGGCGTGGTGGTCGCGCTGGTCTCGGCGCCGGGCAAGGACTTCATCGGATTCGCCAAGGAATCCTATCGCGAAGTCCGCAAGGTCGTTTGGCCCACCCGCAAGGAAGCTGGCCAGATGACGGGCTTGGTGTTCGTCTTCGTCGTGATCATGGCCGTGTTCTTGTGGTCTGCGGACAAGCTCATCGAGTGGGTCATCTTTTCGCTCGTGCTTGGCTGGAAATGAAGGATAGGACATGACGGATAACGCACAACAGGAAGTCCCCGCAGCGGAATCGCCTTCGTCGAAGAAGCGCTGGTACGTGGTGCACGCTTATTCCGGCATGGAAAAGAGCGTACAGCGCGCGCTGCAGGAGCGCATCGAGCGCGCCGAGATGCAGGACAAGTTCGGCCGCATCCTGGTGCCGTCGGAAGAAGTGATCGAGATCAAGGGCGGGCAGAAGTCCGTTACCGAGCGCCGTTTCTTCCCCGGCTACGTGCTGGTCGAGATGGAAATGACCGACGAAACCTGGCACCTGGTGAAGAACACCAGCAAGGTCACCGGTTTCGTGGGCGGTGCGCGCAACCGCCCGAGCCCGATTTCCCAGAAGGAAGTCGACAAGATCATGACCCAGATGCAGGAAGGGGTCGAGAAGCCGCGTCCCAAGACGCTGTTCGAAGTGGGCGAAATGGTGCGCGTCAAGGACGGCCCGTTCACCGACTTCAACGGCAATGTCGAGGAAGTGAACTACGAGAAGTCGCGCCTGCGTGTCTCGGTCACGATCTTCGGACGCGCTACCCCGGTCGAACTCGAGTTCGGCCAGGTCGAGAAGGTCTAAGGATTTTCGGCCGTCGCCGGCCCGCAAGGCAGACGACGGGCGAAAGGGCGGGTCGAGAGGCCGCGCCCAAAGAGGAGCGTGAGGTCGTGCCAGCGGCACGGCGACAGCGCGTTACGACTCAACAGGATCCTTTTCAAAAGTGAAGGATCCGGATTGGAGTAAAGATGGCCAAGAAGATCATTGGCTTTATCAAGCTGCAAATTCCGGCTGGTAAGGCAAATCCCTCCCCGCCCGTGGGCCCGGCACTGGGTCAGCGCGGTCTGAACATCATGGAGTTCTGCAAGGCGTTCAACGCGCAGACCCAAGGCATGGAACCCGGCCTGCCGGTGCCGGTGGTGATTACCGCCTTCGCCGACAAGAGCTTCACGTTCGTGATGAAGTCGCCCCCGGCGACCGTGCTGATCAAGAAGGCTGCCGGCCTGACCAAGGGTTCGGCCAAGCCGCACACCGACAAGGTCGGCAAGATCACCCGCGCCCAGGCTGAAGAAATCGCCAAGGCAAAGAACGCTGACCTGACCGCTGCCGATCTGGACGCTGCCGTGCGTACCATCGCTGGCTCGGCTCGTTCGATGGGCATCACCGTGGAGGGTCTGTAAATGGCTAAGCTTTCGAAGCGCGCAGCCGCCAACAAGGCGAAGATCGAGCGCACCAAGTTCTACCCGATCGACGAGGCCCTGGGCCTGGTGAAGGGATGCGCATCGGCCAAGTTCGACGAATCGATCGACGTGGCCGTCCAGCTCGGCATCGATGCGAAGAAGTCGGACCAGGTGGTTCGCGGTTCCGTGGTGCTGCCTGCCGGTACCGGCAAGTCGGTGCGCGTGGCTGTGTTCGCGCAAGGCGAAAAGGCTGAAGCTGCCAAGGCAGCCGGTGCCGATATCGTCGGCATGGAAGACCTGGCAGAGCAAGTCAAGGCCGGTAACCTGAACTTCGACGTGGTGATCGCCTCGCCGGACACGATGCGTATCGTTGGTACGCTGGGTCAGATCCTCGGCCCGCGCGGCCTGATGCCGAACCCGAAGGTTGGCACGGTGACTCCCGACGTGGCCCAGGCCGTGAAGAACGCCAAGGCTGGTCAGGTGCAATACCGCGTCGACAAGGCCGGTATCATCCACGCCACCATCGGCCGTCGTTCGTTCCAGGACGCCGACCTGAAGCGCAACCTGAGCGCACTGATCGAAGCGCTGGTGAAGTCGAAGCCGGCCACGAGCAAGGGCGTGTACCTGCGCAAGATCGCCGTTTCGTCCACCATGGGCGTTGGCGTGCGCGTGGAACAGGGCTCGCTGTCGGCCTGAGGCTGGCGGCAAGGCACCGGGCGGACCCGATAACGTCGCCCGGCGCAAAGAATTGAAGATCCCGGCCCCAGGCCGGGATCGTCTCCAAGCCGGCGCAGGGCCTGAACAGGCACTGTGCGGAGCAAGGAGCAAGGCTTTGGGCAGTGGTGCCCGCCGGCGCGCAAGCGCGGCAGGCATCGCTGGTTATCAAAGACCGCTGGTGGCGGGCGTGGCCGAAGTCTGGCCGGCTCGCCTTAATCGGACGGAACGTACGCGACAGGGCTCTGGCCCTGCAGCCACGTCCCCCGCCCCACCAGCGCAGATGGCGCACCCGAGGGATTGGAGAATCCGGGCAATGACCCGGGTGATTCGGGCCAATCGGACGCCGTTCGTTTGGACTGATGTGCGTGCCCCGGACGATCCGGGGGACAAGCATCGTTTTGGAGCTTAACCGTGCCACTCAATATTGAAGATAAGAAGGCCGTCGTTGCTGAGGTTTCGGCGCAAGTCGCTAAAGCTCAGACCATCGTCGTGGCCGAATATCGCGGCATTGCGGTTGGCGATCTGACCAAGCTGCGCGCCAAGGCCCGCGAGCAAGGCGTGTACCTGCGCGTTCTGAAGAACACGCTGGCCCGCCGCGCCGTGGAAGGCACGCCGTTTGCCGGCCTCGCAGAGCAAATGACCGGCCCGCTGATCTACGGTATTTCCGAAGATGCAGTGTCGTCGGCCAAGGTTCTGAACGACTTTGCCAAGACCAACGACAAGCTGGTTCTGCGTGCAGCGTCGTACGACGGCAACGTGCTCGATGCTGCTGCCGTCAAGGCACTGGCCTCGATCCCGAGCCGTGACGAACTGATTGCTCAGCTGCTTGGCGTGATGCAGGCACCGGTGTCGGGCTTCGCCCGTCTGCTGGCCGCCCTGTCCGCCAAGAAGAGCGAAGGCGCCCCTGCCGAAGGCGAAGGCGCTGCTGCCGCCGCCGAGAGCGAAGGCGCTGCTGCTTAAGGCGCAAGCCCCCGCAGCCTGGCTCATCAAGATCGCATTACCGATACCGAATCACATTTAGCAGGAGTATTCCAAATGGCAATCAGCAAAGACGACATCCTCGAAGCCGTAGGCGCGATGTCCGTAATGGAACTGAACGACCTGGTCAAGGCGTTCGAAGAAAAGTTTGGCGTGTCCGCCGCTTCGATGGCCGTGGCTGCTGCCCCGGGCGCTGGCGCTGCCGCTGTCGAAGAGCAAACCGAGTTCAACGTTATCCTGTCGGAAATCGGCGCGAACAAGGTTGGCGTGATTAAGGCTGTCCGCGAAATCACCGGCCTGGGCCTGAAGGAAGCCAAGGACCTGGTCGACGGCGCACCGAAGGCTGTCAAGGAAGGCGTGGACAAGGCTGCTGCAGCCGACGCCAAGAAGAAGCTGGAAGACGCCGGCGCAAAGGTCGAAGTCAAGTAAGCTGTGCTCGCGTGCCATTTTCCGGCACGCGAATGGGGCTGGCAAAGGGAGTTTCCCGGCGCCAGCCTTTTTGCGCTTCTGCGATGAGTGTTTTATCCGGCACCCAGAACCGCGAAGTACCGTAGGCAAGACGTCAGAAAATGGCGCAATCGATGCTTGAACGCATGGGCTCGTGCCTAAGCTTCAGCAGAGGCCAAACATCAGTGGCACACTAAGTGGTTGCTGATGTTTGTCTTCTGAACCGACTGCAGAAGACAAGTTTGGTCGGGTGTCCCCCGGGCCGGCATGGCGCATCGCGTCGTAGCTGCCGGCTCGCAGCGTGCGGACACCGTCAGCCAGAGGTTGGTAGCGGCCAACCGCCAAATCCCCTCCCAGTCGCTGAACACCTCAGGTGCTGCGCCAGGTCCAGCCAGCCCCTGCGATGATTCGGAGATCCCATGGCGTACAGCTTCACCGAAAAGAAGCGCATTCGCAAAAGTTTTGCGAAGCGCGCGACGGTTCACCAGGTTCCTTTCCTGCTTGCCACCCAGATTGAATCCTACACTCAGTTTCTGCAAGAGGATACGCCACCCTCGCGTCGCAAAACAGAGGGCCTGCAAGCGGCATTCAGCGCAATCTTCCCGATTGTGTCGCACAACGGGCTCGCCCGCATGGAGTTCGTCTCCTACCATCTTTCCAACCCGCCGTTCGACGTCAAGGAATGTCAACAGCGTGGCCTGACCTTCCACTCGGCCCTGCGCGCGAAGGTGCGCCTGATCATCAACGATCGCGAAAACCCGGGCAAGGTCAAGGAAGTAAAGGAACAGGAAGTCTACATGGGCGAAATTCCGCTCATGACGTCGACCGGTTCGTTCGTGATCAACGGTACCGAGCGCGTGATCGTCTCGCAGCTCCACCGTTCGCCGGGCGTGTTCTTCGAACACGACAAGGGCAAGACCCACAGCTCGGGCAAGCTGTTGTTCTCGGCTCGTATCATCCCCTACCGCGGTTCGTGGCTCGACTTCGAGTTCGACCCGAAGGACATCCTGTACTTCCGTGTCGACCGCCGCCGCAAGATGCCGGTGACGATCCTGCTGAAGTCGATTGGCCTGACGCCCGAACAGATCCTCGCGCATTTCTTCGTGTTCGACAACTTCACGCTGCAGTCGGAAGGCGCGCAGATGGAGTTCGTGCCCGAGCGCCTGCGCGGTGAAGTCGCGCGCTTCGACATCGCCGACAAGAACGGCCGCGTCGTGGTGGAGAAGGACAAGCGTATCAACGCCAAGCACATCCGCGACCTGGACTCGGCCGGCACCAAGCTGATCAGCGTGCCGGAAGACTACCTGCTGGGCCGCGTGCTGGCCAAGAACATCATCGACCCGGACACCGGCGAGGTGATTGCCAACGCCAACGACGAACTCACCGAGACCGTCCTGGAGAACCTGCGCGAAGCCGGCGTCAAGCAGATCCAGACGCTGTACACCAACGACCTGGACCAGGGTCCGTACATGTCGCAGACCCTGCGCGTGGACGACACCGCCGACCAGACCGCTGCGCGTATCGCCATCTACCGCATGATGCGTCCCGGCGAGCCGCCGACCGAAGACGCGGTGGAAGCCCTGTTCCAGCGCCTGTTCTACAGCGAAGAGTCGTACGACCTGTCGCGCGTTGGCCGCATGAAGGTCAACAGCCGCCTGGGCCGCCCGAGCGGCGAAGGCAGCATGGTGCTGCAGGACGAGGACATCCTCGAGACCATCAAGATCCTGGTCAACCTGCGCAACGGCAAGGGCGAGGTCGATGACATCGACCACCTGGGCAATCGTCGCGTGCGTTGCGTCGGCGAACTCGCGGAAAACCAGTTCCGCGCCGGCCTCTCGCGCGTGGAGCGCGCCGTCAAGGAACGTCTGGGCCAGGCCGAGACCGAAAACCTGATGCCGCACGACCTGATCAACTCGAAGCCGATTTCCTCGGCGATCCGCGAGTTCTTCGGTTCGTCGCAGCTGTCGCAGTTCATGGACCAGACCAACCCGCTGTCCGAGATCACGCACAAGCGCCGTGTCTCCGCACTGGGCCCGGGCGGTCTGACGCGCGAACGCGCAGGCTTCGAAGTCCGCGACGTGCACCCGACCCACTATGGCCGCGTGTGCCCGATCGAAACACCGGAAGGCCCGAACATCGGCCTGATCAACTCGCTGGCACTGTACGCCCGCCTGAACGAATACGGCTTCCTGGAAACGCCGTACCGCAAGGTCGTCGACAGCAAGCTGACCGACCAGGTCGACTACCTGTCGGCCATCGAGGAAGGCAAGTACGTGGTGGCGCAGGCCAACGCGACGGTGGACGCCGACGGCACCCTCATCGACGAACTGGTGTCGTCGCGTGAAGGCAGCGAGCGTGAAACCCGCATGGTCACGCCGGACCGCGTGCAGTACATCGACGTGGCGCCGTCGCAGATCGTCTCGGCCGCGGCATCGCTGGTGCCGTTCCTCGAGCACGATGACGCGAACCGTGCACTGATGGGCGCGAACATGCAGCGTCAGGCCGTGCCTTGCCTGCGTCCGGACAAGCCGCTGGTGGGTACCGGCATCGAGCGTACCGTCGCGGTCGACTCGGGTACCGCCGTGCAGGCCACCCGTGGCGGCGTGGTGGACTACGTCGATGCGATGCGTATCGTGATCCGTGTGAACGACGACGAAGCCGTTGCAGGCGAAGTCGGCGTGGACATCTACAACCTGATCAAGTACACGCGCTCGAACCAGAACACCAACATCAACCAGCGTCCGATGGTCAAGGTCGGTGATTTCGTCGCCCGCGGCGACGTGATCGCCGACGGCGCCTCGACCGACCTGGGCGAGCTCGCGCTCGGCCAGAACATGCTGGTGGCGTTCATGCCGTGGAACGGCTACAACTTCGAAGATTCGATCCTGATCTCCGAACGCGTGGTCGCCGAAGACCGCTATACCTCGATCCACATCGAGGAACTGTCGGTCGTCGCCCGCGACACCAAGCTGGGACCGGAAGAAATCACGCGCGACATCTCCAACCTCGCCGAAGCGCAACTGGCGCGCCTGGACGAGTCCGGCATCACCTACATCGGTGCCGAAGTGGAAGCCGGCGACGTGCTGGTCGGCAAGGTCACGCCCAAGGGCGAGACCCAGCTGACCCCGGAAGAAAAGCTGCTGCGCGCGATCTTCGGCGAGAAGGCTTCGGACGTGAAGGACACCTCGCTGCGCGTGCCGTCGGGCATGAGCGGCATCGTGATCGACGTCCAGGTCTTCACCCGCGAAGGCGTGACGCGCGACAAGCGCGCCCAGTCGATCATCGACGACGAACTCAAGCGCTACCGCCTGGACCTGAACGACCAGCTGCGTATCGTGGAAGGCGACGCCTTCCAGCGTCTGGAACGCCTGCTGCTCGACAAGACCGTCAACGGCGGCCCGAAGAAGCTGGCCAAGGGCGCCAAGCTGACCCACGAGTACCTGGCCGACCTGGACAAGTACCACTGGTTCGACATCCGCCCGGCCGACGAGGAAGTCGCTGCCCAGCTGGAAGCCGTCAAGGAAGCCATCGAGCAGAAGCGCCACGAGTTCGACCTGGCCTTCGAAGAGAAGCGCAAGAAGCTCACGCAGGGCGACGAACTGCCGCCGGGCGTGATCAAGATGGTCAAGGTGTACCTGGCCGTCAAGCGCCGCCTGCAGCCTGGCGACAAGATGGCCGGCCGTCACGGCAACAAGGGTGTGGTGTCGAAGATCGTCCCGATCGAAGACATGCCCTACATGGCTGACGGCACGCCTGCCGACATCGTGCTGAACCCGCTCGGCGTGCCGTCGCGGATGAACGTGGGCCAGATCCTGGAAACCCACCTGGGCTGGGCCGCGCGCGGCCTGGGCCTGCGTATCGGCAGCATGCTCAAGGCACAGGCCAAGGCACAGGAGCTGCGCAAGCTGCTGGCCCAGGTCTACAACGAGAGCGGCAAGCCGGAAGACCTCGACAGCCTGAGCGACGCCGAAATTCTGGAACTGGCCACCAACCTGAAGAAGGGTGTGCCGTTCGCCACGCCGGTGTTCGACGGTGCGCACGAGGACGAAATCCGCCGCATGCTGGACCTGGCTTACCCGGAAGAGATCGCCAAGGACATGGGCCTGACCGCTTCCAAGCAACAGGTCACGCTGCACGACGGCCGTACCGGCGAAGCGTTCGAGCGTCCGGTGACGCTGGGCGTGATGCACATGCTGAAGCTGCACCACTTGGTCGACGACAAGATGCATGCGCGTTCGACCGGCCCGTACTCGCTGGTGACCCAGCAGCCGCTGGGTGGTAAGGCGCAGTTCGGTGGCCAGCGTTTCGGTGAGATGGAAGTGTGGGCGCTGGAAGCTTATGGCGCCTCCTACGTGCTGCAGGAAATGCTGACGGTCAAGTCCGATGACGTGAACGGCCGGACCAAGGTCTACGAGAACATCGTCAAGGGCGAGCACTCGATCGATGCCGGCATGCCGGAATCGTTCAACGTGCTGGTGAAGGAAATCCGCTCGCTGGGTATCGACATCGATCTCGATCGCTACTGATCGAGAGCGCGCGGGAGGCCGGTCGCGGCCAGCCTCCCGCCGATTGCCCGCTACGGATTTCCCACAGAATGAATGCCGCGGGCCCGACATGACGTCGGGCTGGCGGCGAAACAAGGAGTTGCAATGAAAGCATTGCTCGATCTCTTTAAGCAGGTTCAGCAGGAAGAGCAGTTCGACGCGATCAAGATCGGCCTGGCTTCGCCGGAGAAGATCCGTTCGTGGTCGTACGGTGAAGTGAAGAAGCCGGAAACGATCAACTACCGCACGTTCAAGCCCGAGCGCGATGGCTTGTTCTGCGCCAAGATCTTTGGCCCGATCAAGGACTACGAGTGCCTGTGCGGCAAGTACAAGCGCCTCAAGCACCGTGGCGTGATCTGCGAGAAGTGCGGCGTCGAAGTGACGCTGGCCAAGGTGCGCCGCGAGCGCATGGGCCACATCGAACTGGCTGCGCCGACCGCGCACATCTGGTTCCTGAAGTCGCTGCCGTCGCGTCTGGGCATGGTGCTCGACATGACGCTGCGCGACATCGAGCGCGTGCTGTACTTCGAGGCATTCGTGGTGCTCGAGCCCGGCATGACCCCGCTCAAGAAGAGCCAGATCATGTCCGAGGACGACTACATCGCCAAGTGCGAGGAGTACGGCGAGGGCGAGTTCGTGGCCATGATGGGCGCCGAAGGCATCCGTGAACTGCTGCGTGGCATTGACATCGAAAAGCAGATCGAAACGATCCGCGCCGAGCTGCAGGCCACCGGTTCCGAAGCCAAGATCAAGAAGTTCGCCAAGCGCCTGAAGGTGCTCGAGGCGTTCCAGCGCTCAGGCATCAAGCCCGAGTGGATGATCCTGGAAGTGCTGCCGGTGCTGCCGCCCGAGCTGCGTCCGCTGGTGCCGCTGGACGGCGGCCGCTTCGCGACCTCGGACCTGAACGACCTGTATCGCCGCGTCATCAACCGTAACAACCGCCTGAAGCGCCTGCTGGAACTGAAGGCGCCCGAGATCATCGTGCGCAACGAAAAGCGCATGCTGCAGGAAGCGGTCGACTCGCTGCTGGACAACGGCCGTCGCGGCAAGGCGATGACCGGCGCCAACAAGCGTCCGCTGAAGTCCCTGGCTGAAATGATCAAGGGCAAGGGCGGCCGTTTCCGTCAGAACCTGCTGGGCAAGCGCGTCGACTACTCGGGCCGTTCGGTCATCGTGGTGGGCCCGACGCTCAAGCTGCACCAGTGCGGCCTGCCCAAGCTGATGGCGCTCGAGCTGTTCAAGCCCTTCATTTTCCACAAGCTGGAAACGATGGGCATCGCCACCACCATCAAGGCGGCGAAGAAGGAAGTGGAAAGCCAGACCGCGGTGGTGTGGGACATCCTCGAAGAGGTGATCCGCGAGCATCCGGTCATGCTGAACCGCGCGCCGACGCTGCACCGCCTGGGTATCCAGGCGTTCGAGCCGGTGCTGATCGAAGGCAAGGCCATCCAGCTGCACCCGCTCGTCTGCGCGGCGTTCAACGCCGACTTCGACGGTGACCAGATGGCTGTGCACGTCCCGCTGTCGCTGGAAGCGCAGATGGAAGCCCGCACCCTGATGCTGGCCTCCAACAACGTGCTGTTCCCGGCCAACGGCGACCCCTCGATCGTGCCGTCGCAAGACGTGGTGCTGGGTCTGTACTACACGACCCGCGACAAGATCAATGGCAAGGGCGAAGGCCTGACGTTTGCCGACATCAGCGAAGTGATCCGCGCCTACGAGAACAAGGAAGTCGAGCTGGCTTCCCGCGTGAACGTGCGTATCACCGAGTATGAGCTGGTGGACAAGGACGCCGTGGGCGATGCCCGCTTCGCGCCCAAGATCACGCTGCAGGCCACCACGGTCGGCCGCGCGATCATGTCCGAGATCCTGCCGAAGGGCCTGCCTTTCTCGGTGCTGAACAAGCCGCTGAAGAAGAAGGAAATCTCGCGCCTGATCAACACCGCGTTCCGCAAGTGCGGCCTGCGCGAAACCGTGATCTTCGCCGACAAGCTGCTGCAGTCGGGCTTCCGCCTGGCAACGCGCGCCGGTATCTCGATCGCCATCGACGACATGCTGGTGCCGCCGCAGAAGGAAAAGATCATTTCCGACGCGGCAGCCAAGGTCAAGGAATACGACAAGCAGTACATGTCGGGCCTGGTGACCGACCAGGAGCGTTACAACAACGTCGTGGACATCTGGGGCGCCGCCGGCGACCAGGTGGGCAAGGCGATGATGGAACAGCTCCAGCACGAAGACGTGGTCGACCGCGACGGCAATACCGTCAAGCAGGACTCGTTCAACTCGATCTACATGATGGCCGACTCGGGTGCGCGTGGTTCCGCTGCGCAGATCCGTCAGCTGGCCGGCATGCGGGGCCTGATGGCCAAGCCGGATGGCTCGATCATCGAAACGCCGATTACGGCGAACTTCCGTGAAGGCCTGAACGTTCTGCAGTACTTCATCTCCACCCACGGCGCCCGTAAGGGTCTGGCCGACACGGCACTGAAGACCGCCAACTCGGGTTACCTGACCCGTCGTCTGGTCGACGTGACGCAGGATCTGGTGGTGGTGGAAGACGATTGCGGCACCACCAACGGCGTGGCCATGAAGGCCCTGGTCGAAGGCGGTGAAGTGATCGAAGCCCTGCGCGACCGTATCCTCGGCCGTGTGACGGTGAGCGACGTGGTGAACCCTGAAACCCAGGAAACCGCGATCGAAACCGGCACCCTGCTGGACGAAGACCTGGTCGACATGATCGACGCCCTGGGCGTGGACGAAGTGAAGGTGCGCACCCCGCTGTCGTGCGACACGCGCTACGGCCTGTGCGGCATGTGCTATGGCCGCGACCTCGGCCGCGGCGTGCTGGTGAACTCCGGCGAAGCGGTTGGCGTGATCGCCGCCCAGTCGATCGGCGAACCGGGCACGCAGCTGACCATGCGTACGTTCCACATCGGTGGCGCGGCATCGCGTGCGGCAGTGGCATCGAGCGTGGAAGCGAAGGCAACCGGTACCGTGCGTTTCACGGCGACCATGCGTTACGTCACCAACGCGAAGGGCGAGCTGATCGTCATTTCGCGTTCGGGCGAAGCGCTGATCACCGACGACCACGGCCGCGAGCGCGAGCGCCACAAGATCCCGTACGGCGCGACGCTGCTGGTGCAGGACGGCCAGGCCATCAAGGCTGGTACGCAGCTCGCAACGTGGGACGCACTGACGCGCCCGATCGTGTCGGAGTACACCGGCACGACCAAGTTCGAGAACGTCGAAGAAGGCGTGACCGTCGCCAAGCAGATGGACGAAGTCACCGGCCTGTCGACCCTCGTGGTGATCGACGCCAAGCGCCGCACGGCTGCCACCAAGGGCCTGCGCCCGCAGGTGAAGCTGCTCGACGCGAATGGCCAGGAAGTGAAGATCCCGGGCACGGACCACTCCGTGACCATCGGCTTCCAGGTCGGCGCGCTGATTACCGTGAAGGACGGCCAGCAGGTGCACGTGGGTGAAGTGCTTGCACGTATCCCGACCGAATCGCAGAAGACCCGCGACATTACCGGGGGTCTGCCGCGCGTGGCCGAACTGTTCGAAGCGCGTTCGCCGAAGGACGCCGCCGTGCTGGCGGAAGTCACCGGCACGACTTCGTTCGGCAAGGACACCAAGGGCAAGCAACGCCTGGTGATCACGGACCTGGACGGCAACGCCCACGAGTTCCTGATCGCCAAGGAAAAGCAGGTCCTGGTGCACGATGGTCAGGTGGTGAACAAGGGCGAAATGATCGTGGAAGGTCCGGCGGACCCGCACGACATCCTGCGCCTGAAGGGCATCGAGGAACTGGCGCACTACATCGTCGACGAAGTGCAGGACGTGTACCGTCTGCAGGGCGTGAAGATCAACGACAAGCACATCGAAGTGATCGTGCGCCAGATGCTGCGCCGCGTGCAGATCTCAGATGTGGGCGACACCAAGTTCATCCCGGGTGAACAGGTGGAGCGTTCGGAACTGCTCGACGAGAACGATCGCGTGATCGCCGAAGGCAAGCGTCCGGCCACGTACGAAAACCTGCTGCTCGGTATCACCAAGGCGTCGCTGTCCACCGACAGCTTCATCTCGGCGGCATCGTTCCAGGAAACCACCCGCGTGCTGACCGAAGCCGCGATCATGGGCAAGACCGACGACCTGCGTGGTCTGAAGGAAAACGTGATCGTCGGCCGTCTGATCCCGGCCGGTACCGGCCTGGCCTACCACCGCGCCCGCAAGGCGCGCGAGGCGGCCGAGCGCGAACGCGCCCAGGCGATCTCCGACGAAGAGCAGTCGCTCTTCATCGAGCCGCCGGTGGTGCCCGCGACGACGGAAGGCGAGGGCGACGCGGTCTGATTTCCATGACCACGTTCCATCCCGCCTGCTGAGTCACAGCGCAAGGCAGCAGATGTTGAAAAAGCCCGGCTTTCGAGCCGGGCTTTTTTTCGTCCGACGTTCCCGCATCGCGCATGGGGTCTTTCGGCAGCCTTTCATCATGCTTTCGCCCGCCTTTCAGCGGCCCGGCCGGGGTGTTGTCGCGCGTTTTCGGGAATCCCGCGGGATACGGCGGGATGCAGGCAAAAGCGGTTCAATTCGAAGCATTTGTCGGAAAGTCTGCCGAATTATTGCGAATTAAGAAATTAAAGACGCAACTCATTGACTTGACCCCTTCCGGCGATGCTCCTAGCATCCAGGCCAACCGCCTGTTTTGTTCGCAGCAAGAACCGGAGTTCGACAGGCGATACAAATCATCATCTTGTGGGGACAAGCAGTGAGCAAGATCGCAGGTTTCTTTACCGAATTGATGCGCCGGTATTTGCCGGATCCTTTCGTTTTCGCCATCGCGCTGACGTTGTTGACCATGGCCATGGCGGTCCTGGTGGAAGGGCAGCCGGCCCCTGCGGTGATCCTGAGCTGGGGCAAGGGATTCTGGAACCTGCTGTCGTTCACGACGCAGATGGCGGTGATCCTGGCCATGGGCTATGTGCTCGCCACCGCGCCGCTGACCGACCGGCTGCTTGAGCGCATCGTCAGCGCTGTGCACACCCCGCGCGGCGCCGTGATCGTCGCCACCCTGGTCGGCGGCATCGGCAGCTACCTGAACTGGGGCTTCGGCCTGGTCATCGGCGGCATCATCGCCAAGAAGCTCGCCACCAAGGTGCGCGGCGTGCATTACCCGCTGATCATCGCCGCCGCATACAGCGGCTTCACCATGTACGGGCTGGGCCTGTCGGCCAGCATCCCGGTGCTGATCTCCACGCCGGGACACCCGCTCGAGAAATCGATGGGCGTGGTGCCGCTGTCCGAGACCATCTTCTCGCTGCCGATGCTGCTGACCAGCCTGGTGGTCATCGTGACCCTGCCGCTGCTCAATGCCTGGCTGCACCCGCGCAATCCCGCCGACGTGGTCGAGATCAAGCCCGAGGCCGCCGGCGGCAACGACGCTGCGCAAGGTTCCGCGCACAGCCTGGGCGTGGAGAACACGATCGCATCGAAGCTCAACAACAGCCGCATCCTGAGCCTGGCCATCGGCCTGTGCGGCGTGGGCTACGCCGCGCTGTACTTCCGCGCCGGCGGCTCGCTCGACCTGAACCTGATCAACTTCATGATCCTGTTCCTCGGGGTGCTGCTGCTGGGCACGCCGGTCAACTACGTGGCCAAGCTCAACGAAGGCATCAAGACGATTTCCGGCATCATCCTGCAATACCCGTTCTATGCCGGCATCATGGCCATCATGGCGGGCTCGGGGCTGGTGGACACGATCTCGCGCGTGTTTGTCGACATCGCCACGCCGCAGACACTGCCGTTCTGGGGCCTGATCAGCTCCTTCGTCATCAACTTCTTCGCGCCGTCCGGCGGCGGCCACTGGGTGATCCAGGGCCCGTTCATGATCGATGCGGCCAAGGCCATCGGCAGCTCGATCAGCCAGACCTCGATGTCGGTGATGCTCGGCAACGCGTGGAACGACCTGGTGCAGCCGTTCTGGATCCTGCCCGCGCTGGCGCTGTCCAAGCTCAGCCTGAAGGACGTGATGGGCTACACCGTGATCATGATGTTCTGGGTGGGCCTGGTGTATATCGGCGCCCTGCTGCTGTGGGGCACGCAGATCGGCTGAGTGCCTGCCGCGGCGTAGATCGTGATGCATTTCGCAACGAAGCAGACAAGACAGAGGAGACCATCATGCCGTTCCTGATCGAAACCTGGGACAAGCCCGCCCACCAGCACGTGCGCCAGGCCAACCGGGCATCCCACCTCGGATACCTCGAGGCCAACAAGGCGCTGCTGCTGGCGTGCGGCGCCAAGCTCAACGACGACGGCAGCGATGCCGGCGGCGGTTTCTACATCGTCGACCTGGAAACACGCGAAGCCACGCAGGCCTTCATCGACGCCGATCCCTTTGCCGCCGCCGGGCTGTTCGCCGAGGTGCGCATCACGCGCTGGCGCAAAGCCTATCTGGGCGGCGAGCGCTACATCTGAACCTGCGTCCGGGCGACGCCAGACCCGGCCCGCGCGCCGGCACGACGGCCTGCCCTGGCAGGCGCGCGCCGGTGCAATACCCGAGATCAACATGCGATGGAAGAACCGGCCGGACGGCTCCAACTGGGGCGATTTCGGCCCTGACGACCAGCTCGGTCGCCTGAACCTGATCAGCCCGGACAAGGTGCGCGACGCGGCGCGCGAGATCCGCACGGGCAACACCTTCAGCCTCTCGCTGCCGCTCGACATGCCCGGCGGCAATGCACTCAATGTGCGGCGCCATCCGCCGCAACTGCGCCCGACCTTCCGCGACGGCGTCGCCTACGTCAACTTCCCGCTGGCCAAGGTCGACGCCAGCGCCGTCGACGTGCTCAGCGACGACCAGGTCCTGCTGTCGCTGCAATATTCGACGCAGTGGGACGCGCTGGCGCATGTCGGCGCGTTGTTCGACGCCGATGGCGACGGCGTGGCCGAGCGCGTCTACTACAACGGCTTCCGCCCGAACCAGGACATCGTCGGCCCGGTCGACTATGCCGAAGCGGACGGCTTCGCCGCCCACGCATGCGGCCACGACCACAGCCATGCGCACGCGCTGGGCATCGAACGCTTTGCCGAGCACGGCGTCCAGGGCCGCGGCGTGCTGCTGGACCTGGCCGAATACCACGGGCGCGAGTTCGCCACCCTCGGCTACGACGCCCTCATGCGCGTGATCGAGGCCGACCACGTGGAGATCGGTGAGGGCGACATCCTGGTGCTGCGCACCGGTTTTGCCGAGATGGTGCTCGAAATGAACGGCACCCCCGACGCCGAGCGCCTGCACCATAGCTGCGTCGCGCTCGACGGGCGCGACGAGCGCCTGCTGCAGTGGATCACCGACAGCGGCATCGCCGCGCTGGCGGCCGACAACTATGCCGTGGAGCGCTTTCCCGCGCGCCCGGCCAGCGGCACCGCGCCGGCACTTCCCCTGCACCACCATTGCCTGTTCAAGCTCGGCCTGCCGCTGGGCGAGCTGTGGTACCTGCGCGAGCTGGCGGCATGGCTGCGCGCCAACGGCCGCACGCGCTTCTTCCTCAGCGCGCCGCCGCTGCGGTTGCCGGGCGCGCTCGGCTCGCCGCTGACGCCGGTCGCCACGGTGTGACCCTGCATTCGTCGAACGAAATACCACTTCCCGCAAAGCTCAGGAGATATTCATGTTGTTCATGGCCGAAATGACCGTCCGCATCCCGCATTCGCTCGATCCGCAATTCGTCGAGCAGCTCAAGCAGGACGAGAAGGCGCTGTCGCAGAAGCTGCAGCGCGAGGGCAAGTGGCGCCACCTGTGGCGCGTGGCCGGCCAGTATGCCAATGTCAGCATCTTCGACGTCAGGGACAACGACGAGCTGCACACGCTGCTGACTTCGCTGCCGCTCTACCCATACATGGACATTTCGGTAACGGCGCTGGCGCAGCACGGTTCGGCCATCGCGCAGAACTGAGCGGCGCCGCCACCCGTCCGCCGGACGATTCGCCGACCGATTCGCCGACCGACCGTTCCAACCCATCGATCCACCGGAGTTCCGCACCATGCCCCACGCAGATCTTTCCGACGTCCGCCTGCACTATCGCCTCGACGGCGATGCCAGCCTGCCGGTGCTCGTCCTGTCCAACTCGCTCGGCACCAGTCTCGACATGTGGCAGCCACAGGTGGCGGCGTTCTCGCAGCGCTACCGCCTGTTGCGCTATGACACGCGCGGCCATGGCGCGTCCTCGGTCACGCCCGGGCCTTACACCATCGCGCAACTGGGCCAGGATGTGACCGGCCTGCTGGACCACCTGCAGATCGAGCGCGCGCATTTCTGCGGCCTGTCGATGGGCGGCATCACCGGCATGTGGCTGGGCGTGCACCAGCCGCAGCGCATCGACCGCCTGGTGCTGTGCAATACGGCGGCCTACATCGGCCCGCCGGAGAACTGGACCAACCGCGCGGCGGCGGTCGAGCGCGACGGCGTGGCGTCGATCGCCGCGGCGGTCGTCGATAAATGGCTCACCCCCGGGTTTGCCGCGCAGCAGCCCGCGCTGGTGGCGTCGCTGCAGGCCATGCTGGGCGCGACCGACGCGGCCGGCTACGCCGCCAACTGCCGCGCGGTGCGCGATTCGGACCTGCGCGAGGCCATCCAGGCCATCGCGCGCCCGACGCTGGTGATCGCCGGTGCCAACGACCTGCCCACGCCGCCGCGCGATGGCGCCTTCCTGGCGCAGGCCATCCCCGGTGCGCGCTATGTCGAGCTGGAGCCGGCGGCGCACCTGTCCAACCTGGAGCAGGCCGAGCCGTTCACCAGGGCCGTGCTGGATTTCCTGCAGGGCTGATGCGGCGGGAGGCGGGCCGGCAGGCTTGCCGCTGCCCCCGCCGTCTCCCCGCGGCCATCCGCGCGAATGCGCAACGGTCGGAAACGTTTGTACCGTGCCCTTAGTGGTATGGTTACGCCTTTCCCGGCTAGCCGGGGCTTTTCTGGCTTCACCGCTTTCGTTTCCCTATGTCGCGCGCGCTGGCGATTCTCAAGGATGTATTCGGGTACCACGCCTTCCGCGGCCGGCAGGCCGAGATCATCGACCATGTGGCCGAGGGCGGCGACTGCCTGGTACTGATGCCGACCGGCGGCGGCAAGTCGCTGTGCTACCAGATTCCCGCACTGCTGCGGCAGCGCGCGGGGCAGGGCACCGGCATCGTGGTGTCGCCGCTGATCGCGCTGATGCAGGACCAGGTCGCCGCGTTGTCCGAGGCGGGCGTGCGCGCTGCCGTGCTGAACTCGACACTCAGCGGGGCCGAGGCCGCCGCGGTGGAGCGCGACCTGCTCGCCGGCCGCCTCGAGATCCTCTATGTGGCGCCCGAGCGGCTGATGACGCCGCGCTTCCAGGACCTGCTCGAGCGTACCCGTATCGGCGTATTCGCCATCGACGAGGCGCACTGCGTGTCGCAGTGGGGGCATGATTTCCGCCCGGAATATATCCAGTTGTCGGTGCTGCACGAGCGCTTTCCGTACGTGCCGCGCATCGCGCTCACCGCCACCGCGGACTCGGTCACGCGCGAGGAAATCGTCGAGCGCCTGGCGCTGCATGACGCGCGCGTCTTCGTCTCCAGCTTCGACCGCCCCAATATCCGCTACCGCATCGTCGAGAAGGACAACGCGCGCCAGCAGCTGCTGTCCTTTATCAAGGCCGAGCATCTGGCGGCGGACGGCACCCACGACAGCGGCATCGTCTACTGCCTGTCGCGCAAGAAGGTCGAGGACACGGCCAGCTGGCTGAGCAGTCACGGTCTCAACGCGCTGGCATACCACGCCGGCATGGACGCTGGCGTGCGCCAGCATCACCAGGCCCGTTTCCGCGAGGAAGAGGGCGTGATCATGGTCGCCACCATCGCCTTCGGCATGGGCATCGACAAGCCCGACGTGCGCTTCGTCGCCCACCTGGACCTGCCCAAGAGCATGGAAGGCTACTACCAGGAAACCGGGCGCGCCGGCCGCGACGGGCTGCCCGCCAGCGCGTGGATGGCCTATGGCCTGGGCGACGTGGTCCAGCAAAAGCGCATGATCGACGAGTCGGAGGCCGACGAGGCCCACAAGCGCGTCTCCTCGGCCAAGCTCGATGCCCTGCTGGGACTATGCGAAACCGCGGGCTGCCGGCGCGTGCGCATCCTGGCGTACTTCGACGAGGCCAGCGAGCCATGCGGCAACTGCGACACCTGCCTGGAGCCGCCCGCAACCTGGGACGGCACGCGCGAGGCGCAGATGGCGCTGTCCTGCGTCTATCGCACGGCGCAGGCCAGCCGCGTGCATTTCGGCGCGACCCACCTGGTCGACGTGCTGCGCGGCAACGCATCCGAGAAAGTGCGCCAGTGGGGGCATGACAAGGTGTCGACGTTCGGCATCGGCGCCGAGCGCACGGTCTCGGAATGGCACGCGGTCTTCCGCCAGCTGATCGCCCACGGCCTGCTGGTGATCGACCACGGCGGGCATGGCGCGCTGCTGCTGGGCGAGTCTGCCCGCGCCGTGCTCAAGGGCGAGATGCAGATCACGCTGCGCCGGCAGGCCAGCAAGCCTGGCCGCAGCGGCGAGCGCGCCGCGCGCGGCGGCGGCACGCGCACCGACCACACCGCGGACATGGATGCCGATGCGCTCGCCAACTGGGAGGCGCTGCGCAAGTGGCGCACCGAGACCGCGCGCGAACATGGCGTGCCGGCCTATGTGATCTTCCACGACGCCACGCTGGCCGAACTGGCGCGCAGCGCGCCGGACTCGCTGGTCGCGCTGGCCGAGGTGCCCGGCATCGGCGCGGCCAAGCTCGAGCGCTATGGCGACGCCCTCCTGGAGGCGCTGGGCTCGGTCTAGCAGGGCAGGCGGCGCCAAGGTATACGTATACGAAAGCGGCTTGACCGTTTACGGATCCCCTGCTAGCATGTCAGATTCGAGTTTTTGGCTTTGGATTTCGCTCGCCTGTCGGATTTGTGGCCTTCGGTTCGCAATCGGCAAGCCTGCCGGGGGATCAACGATGTTCCCGGCGGTGTGGTCGCAGTGGGATCCCTGGCGAGCTCGCGCTCTTTGGCCGTCTGTACTTCCACAGGTCCCGTCTCAAGAGCGCCCGCTCACTTTTCCCGCCCAAAACCCGTCGTTGCCCTTCCGGCCCATTGCTTGTGGCGGAGGGGTGTTTTTCCGTAAAACCAAGCTGGATTGAACAATGCCAACTATCAACCAACTGGTTCGCAAGCCGCGCGTCTCTGAAGTCGTCAAGAGCAAGAGCCCGGCGCTTGAGAACTGCCCCCAGCGTCGCGGCGTGTGCACCCGTGTGTACACCACGACGCCGAAGAAGCCGAACTCGGCACTGCGTAAGGTCGCCAAGGTGCGCCTGACCAACGGTTTCGAGGTTATCTCGTACATCGGCGGTGAAGGCCACAACCTGCAAGAACACTCGGTCGTGCTGATCCGCGGCGGCCGTGTGAAGGACTTGCCGGGTGTGCGTTACCACATCGTCCGTGGCTCGCTCGACCTGCAAGGCGTGAAGGATCGCCGCCAGGCTCGTTCGAAGTACGGCGCGAAGCGTCCGAAGGCTGCCTGAGGCTAACGCCAGGCAAGCAGGGCGAACAGCCCGAAGCAACAACCGATGGCCTGTGGCGATTGCGTCATGGTGCTGTCACCAGGCGGCGGTACAACGGAGCGTTTTTCGCGCCGTGCCGTCGAGTAAGTGGTCACCCGGCGAATTTGCCTGAATGGAAAGGCAAGCTAGTTGGTGGCCGGAGAGCGGGAAATTTGTGCCGCGCTCTCAACTGAATCTAAAGGAAAAAAGATGCCACGTCGTCGTGAAGTCCCCAAGCGGGAAATTCTGCCTGATCCGAAGTTCGGTAACGTTGAAGTTGCCAAGTTCATGAACGTGCTGATGCTGGACGGCAAGAAGTCGGTTGCCGAACGTATCGTCTACGGCGCGTTCGACCAGATCGAGAAGAAGGCAGGCAAGGCCCCCGTCGAAGTGTTTTCCGTTGCCATCAACAACGTGAAGCCGGTGGTCGAAGTGAAGAGCCGTCGCGTGGGCGGCGCCAACTATCAGGTTCCGGTCGAAGTCCGTCCGTCGCGTCGTTTGGCATTGGCGATGCGTTGGCTGCGCGAGGCCGCGAAAAAACGCAGCGAGAAGTCGATGGCGCTGCGCCTGGCAGGTGAGCTGCTGGAAGCATCGGAAGGCCGCGGCGGCGCAATGAAGAAGCGCGACGAAGTGCACCGCATGGCCGAAGCCAACAAGGCGTTCTCGCACTTCCGCTTCTAAAGCGCGCGGGTTACGTCGTTGGTTGCCGGGCGGGCTGTGTCATGACACGCTCGCCCGTTTGTGTTACGGGTGCTGGCAATGAGATGTCGGCGCCTCACGGACGAATAGAGGATTAAAGTGGCTCGTAAGACTCCCATTGAGCGCTACCGCAACATCGGTATCTCGGCTCACATTGACGCGGGTAAAACCACCACGACCGAACGTATCCTGTTCTACACCGGTGTGAACCACAAGATCGGTGAAGTGCATGATGGCGCAGCCACCATGGACTGGATGGAGCAGGAGCAGGAGCGTGGCATCACCATCACCTCCGCTGCCACCACCGCCTTCTGGAAGGGCATGGCGGGCAACTACCCCGAACACCGCTTCAACATCATCGACACCCCGGGCCACGTGGACTTCACCATCGAGGTGGAGCGCTCCATGCGCGTGCTGGACGGCGCGTGCATGGTGTACTGCGCAGTGGGTGGCGTGCAGCCGCAGTCGGAAACCGTCTGGCGTCAGGCCAACAAGTACGGCGTGCCGCGTCTGGCATTCGTCAACAAGATGGACCGTACCGGCGCGAACTTCTTCAAGGTCTACGACCAGCTGAAGACCCGCCTGAAGGCCAACCCGGTGCCCGTCGTGGTGCCGATCGGCGCTGAAGACGGCTTCCAGGGCGTCGTCGATCTGCTGGAAATGAAGGCGATCGTTTGGGACGAAGCCAGCCAAGGCGTGAAGTTCGAATACCAGGACATCCCGGCTGAGCTGCAAGCCACCGCTGAAGAATGGCGCGAGAAGATGGTCGAGTCCGCCGCCGAAGCCAGCGAAGAGCTGATGGAAAAGTACCTGGGCGGCGAAGAGCTGACCCGCGCCGAGATCGTCAAGGCGTTGCGTGACCGTACCATCGCCTGCGAAATCCAGCCGATGCTGTGCGGCACCGCGTTCAAGAACAAGGGCGTGCAGCGTATGCTCGACGCCGTGATCGACTTCCTGCCGTCGCCGGTCGATATCCCGCCGGTCAAGGGCGTGGACGAAAGCAACGACGAGAAGAAGCTCGAGCGCAAGGCTGACGACAGCGAGAAGTTCTCGGCGCTGGCGTTCAAGATCATGACCGACCCGTTCGTCGGCCAACTGATCTTCTTCCGCGTGTATTCGGGCAAGATCAATTCGGGCGACACCGTGTACAACCCGGTGAAGCAGAAGAAGGAGCGTCTGGGCCGTATTCTGCAGATGYACGCCAACCAGCGCGAAGAAATCAAGGAAGTGCTGGCCGGCGACATCGCTGCTGCGGTGGGCCTGAAGGATGCCACCACGGGCGATACGCTGTGCGATCCGGCTGCCCCGATCGTGCTCGAGCGCATGGTGTTCCCGGAGCCGGTGATCTCGCAGGCTGTCGAGCCGAAGACCAAGGCTGACCAGGAAAAGATGGGCATCGCCCTGAACCGCCTGGCCGCTGAAGATCCGTCGTTCCGCGTGCGTACCGATGAAGAATCGGGTCAGACCATCATTTCGGGCATGGGCGAGCTCCACCTCGAAATTCTGGTCGACCGCATGAAGCGCGAATTCGGTGTGGAAGCCAACATCGGCGCGCCGCAGGTGGCCTACCGCGAAACCATTCGCAAGAAGGCCGAAGACGTCGAAGGCAAGTTCGTCAAGCAGTCGGGCGGCCGCGGCCAGTACGGTCACGCTGTGATCACGCTGGAACCGCAAGAGCCGGGCAAGGGCTTCGAGTTCATCGACGCCATCAAGGGCGGTGTGATTCCTCGCGAATACATCCCGGCGGTCGAGAAGGGTATCGTCGACACGCTGCCGGCCGGTATCCTGGCTGGCTTCCCTGTGGTGGACGTGAAGGTCACGCTGACCTTCGGTTCGTACCACGACGTGGACTCGAACGAAAACGCGTTCCGCATGGCCGGCTCGATGGCTTTCAAGGACGCCATGCGCAAGGCCAGCCCGGTTCTGCTCGAGCCGATGATGGCCGTGGAAGTGGAAACGCCGGAAGACTACACGGGTACCGTGATGGGCGACTTGTCGTCCCGCCGCGGCATCGTGCAGGGCATGGACGACATGGTGGGCGGCAGCAAGAAAATGGCAAAGGAAAAGTTCGAGCGGACCAAGCCGCACGTGAACGTTGGTACGATCGGTCACGTTGACCATGGCAAGACCACGCTGACGGCAGCGATCGCCACGGTGCTGGCAGCAAAGTTTGGCGGCTCGGCCAAGAAGTACGACGAAATCGACGCAGCGCCGGAAGAGAAGGCACGCGGTATTACCATCAATACCGCCCACGTCGAGTACGAAACGGCTAACCGCCACTACGCCCACGTTGACTGCCCGGGCCACGCTGACTATGTGAAGAACATGATCACGGGCGCAGCGCAGATGGACGGCGCGATCCTGGTGTGCTCGGCCGCCGACGGCCCCATGCCCCAGACCCGCGAGCACATCCTGCTGGCCCGCCAGGTTGGCGTGCCTTACATCATCGTGTTCCTGAACAAGTGCGACATGGTCGACGACGCCGAGCTGCTCGAGCTGGTCGAAATGGAAGTGCGCGAACTGCTCTCGAAGTACGAGTTCCCCGGCGACGACACCCCGATCATCAAGGGTTCRGCCAAGCTGGCACTCGAAGGCGACAAGGGCGAGCTGGGCGAAGTGGCGATTCTGAGCCTGGCCGACGCGCTGGACACCTACATCCCGACGCCGGAACGTGCCATCGACGGTACCTTCCTGATGCCGGTGGAAGACGTGTTCTCGATCTCGGGCCGTGGCACGGTTGTGACCGGTCGTATCGAGCGCGGCATCATCAAGGTCGGTGAAGAAATCGAAATCGTCGGTATCAAGCCGACGGTCAAGACCATCTGCACCGGCGTGGAAATGTTCCGCAAGCTGCTGGACCAAGGTCAAGCCGGCGACAACGTGGGTCTGCTGCTGCGCGGCACGAAGCGCGAAGACGTCGAGCGCGGCCAAGTGCTGTGCAAGCCGGGTTCGATCAAGCCGCACACGCACTTCACCGGCGAGGTCTACATCTTGTCGAAGGACGAAGGCGGCCGTCACACCCCGTTCTTCAACAACTACCGTCCGCAATTCTATTTCCGTACGACCGACGTGACTGGCTCGATCGAGCTGCCGAAGGACAAGGAAATGGTCATGCCCGGCGACAACGTGTCGATCACCGTCAAGCTGATCGCCCCGATCGCCATGGAAGAAGGCCTGCGTTTCGCCATCCGTGAAGGCGGTCGTACCGTCGGCGCCGGCGTCGTGGCAAAGATCCTCGACTGATAA
>NZ_JBFRFX010000071.1:0-23526 GCF_052115045.1 Cupriavidus sp. 2TAF22 | reverse complement strand
AAGCGGCGCAGGGCGGGCTCGGGCTGGTCGCCGCCGGGGGTGGGGTTGTAGAGGACGGGACCGCCGGCGATGCGGCCCTGCACGAACAGGCGGTCGCTGTGGATCAGGCGGTGGCCGTCGGCGTCGTGGCGGAAGGCAAAGTAGAAGCCTTCCTCGCGGGCAATGCGTTCGAGGAAATGCAGGTCGGTGTCGCCGGCCTGCACGCAGTATTCGCGGGGCAGGTGCTCGGCGGTGACGATCTGTTCGTAGCGGGCAGCCAGGCCATGGGCCTTGAGTACGTTCTGGAGGATCTCGGGTACGGACAGGGTCTGGAAGATGCGCCAGTCGGAGGACAGGCGCAGGCGGGCGAGGCCGGGCTCGACCACGGCGCGGTAGCGTGTGCGGCGAAAGCCGGTGTCGCCTTGCTCGAAGCGGCTGATCAAGCCATGGACATGGCGCACCGGTTCGTTGTCCCGCCAGAGGGTGAGCAGGGCGGGCAGGTCGAGGATGGTGGCGAAGTCGAGGTCGGGGTCGGCGTGGGTCAGCTGCACGTCGAGGTGGAAGGTCTCGGAGAGGGCTTCGTCGAGATCGAACTCGATGACCTCGAAGTCGACCCCGCCGACGACGGCGAAGGTGAAGCGCAGGCCGGACTGGTGTGCCATGGTGTGCTCCTTGCGATTAGGTCGGCGCGGCGGCGTGCCTCATGGTTTGAGAATGGCGTTCAGCGATTGCAGGACCAGGTCGGTGGTGCTGCCCAGTTTCACCGCGAACAGGGTGTAGGCGATGGCGAGCACGGCTAGCGCCATGGCCCAGGGCGCCCACAGCGGCATGAGTCGACCGAGGCGGTAGCGACGGGTGGCGACGTTGGCCTGCGCATCGGTCAACTGCTCGGGCGTTTCGCCGCGCAGTTGGCGCAGGGCGAGATGCAGTCTGGTGATGATGCCGTTGAGGGTTTCGTTCTGGTTGTGCTGCACGCCGTACTTGCCCTTGAAACCCAGGCACAGGCACAGGTATTTGAACTCCAGCACGTCGCGATACCTGGCCGGGTCCATCATCATGCGCGACAGCACGGTGAAGAATTTCTCGCCGCCCCAGGTTTCTTTGTGGTGGTGGCTGAGCAGGGAGCGTTGCGACCACACTGAGTCCTTGCCGCCCCAGGGCGTGGCCATGACCGCTTCGTCGATGAAGGTGCATAGGGCATAGCGGTAGGCCATCAGGGTGGCGCTGTCGTAGCCGTATTGGCGGACCTCGTCGCTGAGCGCGGTGACCTGGTCGCGCACGGTTTCGTAGAGCCGCTGGACGTCGTCGAACTTTTGCAGCCTGCGCAGGCGCATGACCAGGCCGAACAGCGGCTGGGCGGCATCCACCAGCGGGTTGATGCTGTGCCCGCGCAATTTGAAGCGCAGGTCTTCGTCGTGATCGAGTTGCGCGACGTGCTCGTAGGCAAGCGTTTCCTTGTCCGGGACCAGCGCGGACGGTGTGGTCCGCAGGTAGTGGCCGCGGTCGTTGCCGATGTTGACGGTGGTGGTCATGTCATTGACTCCTGATGGCCCAGAATTGCAGTTCCAGTTCGGGGTAGTCGCCGGGAACATGGAAGCCGAAGCCGGCGGCGTCCTTCATCATTTGCCAACTGGGGTGGCTGCGGTCGAGCTGGAAGTAGCTGAAGCCGGCGTGGTACGGCAGATGGCGCGGCGCCACCGGCAGTGGCGTCAGCGGGATGCCGGGCAACTGCAGGCGGACGAATTCGCCCAGCTTTTCCAGGGACGCTACCTTGGCCTGCTGCAGGAACTGCTGGCGCAGTTGTTCCAGCGGCATGCGCGCGCGTACCGCGAGGATGAAATCGGCCCCCTCGAGCAGGCGGCGGTCATGCACGTTGGCGGTGAGCACGCCATACTGCTGCTTGACTATCGGTAGGGATACGGCGCGCGGCTGCAGCACGGTGCTCAGCGTGCGCCGCAGGGTGTCGAGCAGCGGCTGGAATGACTCGCGCTGGCGGTCGTGCTGGTAGGCCGGGTACTCCGCGGGAAGGCGCCCCTCGTCGGTGAAGGTCACCAGCTCGCCGCAGGCCTGGCTGAAAGCAATGTAGAGCTGTTCCGGATGGACCTGGCGCTGGAGCGAGAGGTGCCGGAACAACGGGTGCAGGCGATTGAGCGTTTGCAGCAGGTTGAAGTCGGTGACGTCGGCCACCCCGGACTGGCCGGGCGAGCCGATCCGCTCGGCGATGCTCTTGGCGCGCTCGCGCATGAGGGTGGCGGCCTCGTCGACGAAGCGCGCCAGCGGCGCGATGGCGTTGACGTACAGGCCGGTGGGGTAGAAGCCTTCGTCCAGCACCAGGCTGCCGTCCGGGCGGCGGTCGAGGATGCGGCCAAGGGCCAGGCCGGTGAAGGCGCTGCGGTCGTCGTTATCCAGCGCCAGTTGAAGGTTGAGGGTGGCCAGCGCCACGCTGGTGTGGTCGCCCTCCTGGCTGTGGCTGTCGCGGATGTCTTCGGCGCAGTGAAGGTAGCGTGTGTTGGCGTAGGTATCGGGCCAGCGCACTTCCAGCACGCCTTCGGACTTGAGCGGCAGGATGAGGTGGACGGTCTGGTTGATGGCGCTCGCATCGGAAATCGGCAGCGGCACGGGTGGGGCATGGTCGTTGGGGATATCGAACGTGGTGCCGTCCGGCAGCACGCCGCGGGCGCGGATGATGGCGATCTTGCCGAAGGCCAGGAACTCCCGGTTCAGTTCCAACTCGGTGAAGCCATGGAGATGCTGGCTCACGCTGTCCACGCGCTGATTGGTGTGGTGCTCCAGTGCGCGGACTTGCTGCTGGAAGTGCTGTGGCTTGATAAACGCCCCCTCCTCCCAGATGACGGGGTTCTTGCTGGTCATGGCCTGCTCCTCGGTTTCGATGACGGCGCCTGCGGCGCCATGCGATAGCTTTCGTCCGTGATGGTGACGCGGGTGTTCTGCAGGGTGACCAGCAGGGCGTACTTGCGGCCACGAGACTCAAGCCGGAAGACCTGCTTCCAGCGTTCGGCGTTGGGGTCATGGAACTCAGCGATGATGGCCAGGTAGCGGGTGTCCGCCTGGATGTCGGCGAAGTCGATGAACTTGAACTGGCCGGGCTGCAGCATGTAGTCGTCGACGCTGATGAAGGTGCTGCCGAGGGCTTTTTTCAGGTTCTTCCCCAGTTGCTCGGGATCGGCGCTCTCCAGCAGGGAGTCGTCCTTGAGCTGCAGTACCTTGAAGGCGATCGGGGTGGACGCGTCGGCAGAGGCCGTGGCCTGGGGCAATGACGCTGGCCTGGTAGCGGGCAAGCCGGTGCCACGGACGTACTGGCCAAGTGCCTGGCCGTCACCTGGCGATGCGTCCGCCGCTGCCTCGGGCCTGATAGTCGCGATGGACAATAACCGTGGTGTGTCTGTCGGCAACGCTTCGGCAAATTTCGGTGCTTCGATTGGTGGCAGGGGGGATATGCCATATAGCGATGGGATGGGCCAGGCACTGTCTTCGTTGCGAACGTCCATGTCGCGCAGGCTGTCGCCCCATCGCGGACTTGACTTAGCTGCTGCCGGCCGCTGCGGCGACAGCGTTAGCTGCTGTTGCTCTTCGGCTTCCAGCATGCCGAGCAGGCTGCGCAGTTGCTCGACCAGCCCGGCTTTGCTACGACTGTCCAGCCGGATGGCATAAGGGCCGTCGGAGGCTGCCTCGGGCAAGTTCGCCGACACGGAAGTGGCATCTGCGGCATCTGCGGCAGTGGCGGTCAGGCTGGCCGGGTTGGGATTGACGTGGCTGCCGGCGTACAGGCTCAGGGCGATGCGCGTGGGCTGGTCCTCCGCGGAACCGACCTGAATGGACGGGTCCATCAGAACCTGCCCGGTTTTCTTCAGGACATTGCCAACGGTGCTGCAACCGGACAGGAACGCCACGGTGAGCAAGGTAGAGAGCGCTCGCTTCATTGCGCCTCCGCGCGCACGGCTTTGTCGTAGGCCTGATCGAACACCTCCCAGAAGAGCTTGTCGAAGCCCTGCTGGCGGCCCGATGTCAGCTCCTCGTAGTAGTGCGTGTACATTTGCCAGGCCCACTCGCCCGGCTGTGACTCGGCCTGCTCGGGGCGGTAGCGGCGGAACCGGCTCAATAGCTGTTGCGGGGAGAAGGACTGCAGCAACGCATCCAGGGCGACACTGATGGCCTGCAGCATGGCCTCATGCTGCAGGCGCAGTTGCTCCAGGCTCTCCTCGATGGCCGCCGCCGGCGCCAAGTGCACGACACTGCGGTTGGCGGAGAACAGGGAGGCCACCGTGTCCGGATAGCTTTGCCCCAGGCGCAGCGGATTGTCTTCGATCGGCTGGAGGGTGCGGTCATGCAGTGCCAGCCGTCGCTGTTCGCCGGCCTGGGTTCTATGCAGGGCGGCCAGACCGCGAATTGCCGCGCCCAACGCCTGGCCGGCTTCCAGCAACAGGGTGTAGCTGGCCTTGGCATCCAGCGTGCCTACCGGGGCGTCCAGCCCCTGCACCAAGGGTGCGGCGAGTTGGTTGGCATCGATGCCGTCCGCGTGCTGGCTGGTCAACCATCGCTGGGCTGCGAGGGCCCGGGTGTCTTGCTGCGGCATGCCTAAATCTCCAAGTTGGGTAGGGGGCGAGCCGGAAACGGCTTCGAAACGGGTGGTGGCAAGGTCCTGCTGCGTCGAAGCTGGCGACATGCCGTAATGCGTGGGGTCCAGGGGAGCGAGGCAGTCTTCCTGCGGCTGTCGCCGACGTTCGGCGGCGTCCAGCGCCAGCAGCGGGTCCAGTTCCTCGCCCGGTTGGGTCGTTGCGGACAGTTCGTTGAAGGCCGACAGGCCATCGTCGTCCGCGGCGACCAACGCCGCTTCCCATGCCAACGCCGGGGCCGGCATGGACAGGTCGTCCAGTTGCATGCCCGGGTCGTTGAGCAGTTCGCCAAGCTCGTACTGGGCAAGGTGCCGTGTCGCATCGGGCAGGGCAGCGGGATCGTCGTCCAGATGTACCGCGACCATGTACGGGCCGATGCGCAGCAGATCGCCATCGCTGAGCCGCGCGCCGACGTTCATGCCGATGGGGTCGGCATGGTTGTTGATGCGGGTCTGGCCGCTGCGGTCGACCACGACAAAGGCGTCGTCCTCCATGAGAATTTCGCAATGCATGGGCCGCACGCGCCGGGCGCCATCGGCCAAGCACCAATTGACCTCGCCGGAGCCGATGCTGCCGCCTTCGGCGCCAAAGCTGTGCCGCGGCGTGCTGCCTTGCTGCAGGGCCTGTGGGTTGGTGACAACCATCGCCACCCGGCGCTCGATGGCAGGATCGTTCATAGGCGCACCTTGATTCGCACGGGCGGTGGCTTGCGCAGGACCTTGCGCTCGAAGAAGCTGGTCCAGCCCAGTTGGCTGCCCGCGCCACGCCGCAGGTTGAAGGGAGCGACTTCATCCACGCGCAGGCCGAGTTCCAGGTCGTAGGCAATCGGGTCGCGCAGGAGAAAGTCGACCAATTTGCGCAGGCGCGCGAAGTCCTCGCCACTGGGCAGGAACTCTCGGAAGCGCTGCTGCGGGAGGTCGGGGATGACGATGGTGAACTTGCTGTGACGCGAGCGCACGCGGCGGCCGACGATGAAGCTTTGCCCCAGGGCGCCGTTTTTCTTGCCTAGGGCGATCAGGTCGGTTTCATCGAGGTCCGTGTAGCGGAACTCGTATTCGCGGATGTGCACGCCTTCGAGGTCAAAGCAGTGGGCGATGATGCCGGCCACCATGGACGGCGAGCGACTGCGGCTGGCGACCATGCCGGCGAAGCTGAGCAGGCGGCTCCAGGAGATCGGTGTGGCGCCGCGCAACTGGGCGTCCCCGAGGCCGACGAGGGCGAATACGTAGGGTGAGAACTGGTCGCTGGCCTCGGCCTGGAAGCGGATGTAGTAGCGGTACTTGCGCCACGCCTGATGCAGCAGCGTCAGCAGGCGATGGTTGAAGAAGTCGAAGAACGCCGGGCGAATGCCGATGCTCTGGCCGTACTCGTAGGCCAGGCGATCGAGGTAGTAACCGGGCAGCGGCGAGTCCGGCCCGTGCATCCCGAAGAAGGTGGCCTGCACCCGGTAGTCATGCTGGGCGCCGGTGAGCGTGCGCTCGGCACGCGACACGTCGGAGGCAGGGAAGCCCAGGCCAGGATCAGATGCCAGGAGCACGCGCTGATGCTCGGCGTCGTAGCCGTCGGGCGACTCCAGGTCATCACCGTGCAGGTGGTGCAGCAGTTCGAGCAGGCCGAAGAAGTTGTAACGGCGGCCGCCCGCCAGCACCCTGTCGGCTACATCAGCGGTTGCTTGCCGATTCGCATGGGCCATGCGTAACGCTCCTTGTTACCGGTGTTGATCGCTTCCAGCAGATGGAAGGAGTTGATGCTTGCGTAGAGGGCGAAGAAGTGGCTCAGCACCGTGCCGAACAGGTACAGGTCGCCCTCGCAGAGGAATCCCGCCGGGTCCAGCTTGAGTTCGGTCTTCATGCCGCGGATGGGCAGGCCCTTGATCAATCGGTCGATGGGGGTGGTGACGGCCGCGCCGATACTGTCCAGCCGTTTGCGCGTGGCGCGCGCATGCTGGATGTCGTGCAGCGCGGCGAAGTCGTAGGCGCCCAACACCGCTTTCAACGGGTCGACCGATTGCAGTGACAGGTAGTTGAGCGACAGGTTGGAGATCAATCGCCACTGCAGCTTGCCATCGAGCACGGGCCGGTACGAGGGCGTCGGCCGGGTGATGTTGCGGTAGGTCGCAAAGTCGGGTGTGGTCTGCGTTTGCCGGCGAATATCGCCGACACCCAGCGCCAGGGGCAGGTCGCGGTTGGTGCAGGTCAAGGCGAAGGAGACGGTCTCGTCGCGGCCCACATAGTCGGCTTCGTCAGCGCGCACGAACGCCACGCGGTGAACCACGCCCGCCTCGGCGAGGGCCGGCTCGATGCGGGTCCGGTAGTAGAGGGCGGCGTGCCCCTTGGCATGCTCGATCTCGTGCTGCAGCGACTCGAACGGCGGGTAAGTGCGCAGCCATTGGCTCGGCTGGCCGTCTTCCGTGTTCTGCCAGCCGTTGACGGCATCGATGCTGAAGATCTCGTAGGCATCCGGGCGTTGGCCCGCCGGCCGCAGACGCTGGTCGATTACCGTGCCATTGAGGCTGACCGGCTCTGCGTCATGCTCGAACAGGTTGACCGCGGGAGCGCAGTACAGGCTCAGGTCGTCCATGCGCACGCGGATATCGGCCGGCATGGGACGGGTGAAATGGAATTCGAGGCGGATTTGCTCGGTGGACTCGCTAGGCCATTGCGAGCGCAGGCCTGCCAGCCTGAAAAAATGGAAGCGCCTGGGAAATATGAAGTACTCCTGCAGGATGCGGTAGCCGTCGAACACGTTCTGCGGGTACGGCAGCAGGGCCTCCTCCGGGTCGAAGCCGGGGAAGGTGATCTGGCCCACGGGGATGCGGCGCATTTCATCGCCCACTTCCATGCGGATCTCGCCCAGGTACTTGGCGAGCCACAGGTACAGCGTCAACGCATTGAGGTCGCTGCCGCTGAGATGGAAGTCCAGCGCGTCGCAGTCATAGGTGTCGGGCGCATTGCGGGTGGTCGGTGCCAGATCGATGCGGAGGATCGACTTTTCGCGCGAGTGTGCATCGCTCACGTCAGCAATGCGCAGCGGGTACAGCGCGACATCCGTGCAAGTGCGGAATTCGCAGCGAACCCCGTCAACGGGCTCGGACAGTACCCGCGTTCCCTTGGCGATGACCTTGCGGCTGGTGATGGAGCGCCCGGCCGGCTCGAAGCGCATGATGGTGGCGCTGGGCAGTGGACGCAGGTAGTTCGGCCATAGCAGTTGTAGTAGCGAGTGGGTGACTTCGGGGAGATCGTCTTCGATCTTGAGACGCAACTTGGCTGTGAGGAAGGCAAAACCCTCCAGCAACCGTTCGACGTCGGGATCGTTTGCCTCCTCGCCGAGGAACTGGGCGAGTTGTGGATTGTCACGTGCGAACACCCGCCCGAGTCGGCGGAGATAATCCATTTCCTCGAGGAATTTTCCTTTCAACGGCATCCTGCATCCTTCCCTTTGCGGGCCTTACACGACCAGCATTGACTGGTCGTGGCGACCCACGATGAGGTCGATCTCCACCTGTTCCTCGATGTTGTTCACCGGGACCAGGCAATGCAGCCGGAAATGCAATTCCAGCGGGCGGCCGCCGTCCGTGACGGGCTGAACCCAAAGTACCCGGACGCGCGGTTCGAACGCCATCACGGCCGCGCGGATATCCCGGCAGATGCGCAAGCGCAGATCGTTGCTGCCGATGGTGGCATCGTTGAGATCGGGCAGGCCGAGGCCGGGGCAACTCAGTGAACTGCCCCGGCGGGTGTTGAGGATCTGTTCCAGATGCCGCTTGGCGGCGCGAATGCGCTCGGCGGCCATGTCCTGCCGCGAGCGGGTGCGCCGCGGCGGCAGTTCTGGATCGAGCCGCTCGAACAGACTGCCTTGCCCTGGAGAACGAGGCACGGGTCAGGCTCCCTTCATTCCTTGTCCAGACGGCCCACCAGCGAGAGCTCGAAGTTCGCACCCATGTACTTGAAGTGCGGGCGCACGGCGAGCGAGACCTGATACCAGCCCGGATTACCCGCCACGTCCTGCACCAGCACCCGTGCGGCGCGCAGCGGCCGGCGGCTACGCACGTCGGCCGAGGGGCTTTCCTGGTCGGCGATGTATTGCTTGAGCCAGTTGTTGATCTCGCGCTCCAGGTCCTGGCGCTCCTTCCAGGCGCCGATCTGCTCGCGCTGCAATACTTTGATGTAGTGCGCCAGGCGATTGATGATGAACATGTAGGGCAACTGCGTGCCGAGCTTGTAGTTGGTCTGCGCGGCCAGGCCTTCCGGGGTCTTGGCGAAGAGCTTGGGCTTTTGCACCGAGTTGGCGGAGAAGAAGGCGGCGTTGTCGCTGTCCTTGCGCATGGTCAGCGGAATGAAGCCTTCCTCGGCCAGTTCGAACTCCTTGCGATCGGACACCAGCACCTCGGTCGGGATCTTGGCCTGCAACTGGCCGAGCGATTCGTACAGGTGCACCGGCAGGTCGTCCACGGCGCCGCCGGACTGCGGGCCGATGATGTTGGGGCACCAGCGGTACCTGGCGAAGCTCTCGGTAATGCGGCTGGCCAGCAGGTACGAGGTATTGCCCCACAGGTAGTTGTCGTGCTCGCCGTCGATGGTTTCGCGGTAGGCGAAACTGCGGGTGGGATGCTCCAGCGGGTCGTAGGGCTGGCGCAGCAGGAAGCGGGGCATGGTCAGGCCGAGGTAGCGCGAATCCTCGGAGTCGCGCAGGCCGCGCCACTTGGCAAAGCGCGGCCCTTCGAAGATGTCCTTCACTTCCTTGAGGTTGGGCAATTCCTGGAAGCCGGCGATGTTGAGGAACTCGGCGCCGGCGGCGGCAAGGAAGGGCGCGTGGGCCATGGCACCGACCGACGCGGCATAGCTGAGCAGCCTGATGTCGGGCGCGGCGGGGCCGAACGTGTAGTTGCTGACGACGGCGGCCACGGGCTCACCACCGAACTGACCATATCCCGCGGTGTAGATATGCTTGTAGAGCCCGCTGCGGGTGATATCGCCCGCGCTCTCGAAGTCGTCCAGCAGTTCTTCCTTGGTGACGTGCAGGACTTCGATCTTGATGTTCTCGCGGAAGTCGGTGCGATCCACCAGCAATCTCAGGCCGCGCCAGGCTGACTCCAGTTCCTGCAGCGGCTTCTGGTGCAGGATGGCGTCCATCTGCTGGCCGAGCTTGCGGTCGATCTCCGCAATCATCTGGTCGACCAGTTGCTTGTTGACCGGCTGCTCGCGCTCGTGGGTCTTGAGCATCTCGGCGATGAAGGCCGCGACGCCGCGCTCGGCGACGGCATAGCCTTCATGGCTGGGTTCGATGCGGGTCTGGGCCATGATCTGGTCCAGCAGCCCCTGGGACTGGCGTTCTTCCGTTACGGCGATGCTTTGAGCCTTCATGCTCGTATCCTTTGAAACCGAGGTGTGATGGAAGTCGTGAGGGGTGGTCAGGCACCGGGCTGGCCCAGCACCAGATTGAGTTCCTCGGCCAGCCTGCCGCGCGCGTTTTCGTCGGCCAGCAGGCTCTGCAACTGCTTGCGGAAGGCGGGGACGTTGCCCAGCGGCCCCTTGAGGGCGACCAGCGCCTCGCGCAGCTCAAGCAGCTTGGCCAGCTCGGGCACCTGACGGGCGATGGCGTCGGGGTTGAAGTCGCTCATCGCGCCGAACCGCAGGTCGACTCCGATCGTGTCGTCGTCCTGCCCGTTGCCCAGTCGCGAGGGCACCTCCATCTTCAGCGCCAGGCCGGCTTCGGACATCACGTCGTCGAAGTTGTCCTTGTCGATGCGAACCGCTGGCCGTTCCTCCAGTGCGATCTCTTCGCCATGTCCCTTGAAGTCGCCGGTGACGAGCAACTTCAGCGGCAGTTCCGTCTCTGCCTGCTGGTCACCCGTAGCCGGTACGTACTTGATGTTTATCCGTTCTTGCGGGGCAACTGATGCACTCTTCTTCGCCATGGAAGACTCCTGTATATGAAGTGCGTTGAAATAGCTAACAACAGAAATAAAGGAAACTAACAACGAGAATTCGAATCGGAAAAGCGTGCCGAAGGGCGCTAACTGTGTGGCCTTCTGGAAAAGATATTGATCGCGGAATTAAAGTCCTGTTGAGGGAGGATTTCAATAGGAAAATTCTTCAAATAGATCGAGATATTTCAATTATCTTTAAAATGTGAATGATAATAAAAAATATTGCGTGATTTAAGATTTATCCGATGGATTTTTTATTGATTGTGTGGTGTCGTGACGGGCTTGTAATCAATTGATTCTTTTGACCACGATGCGACGTTCACGAGTCAGCTTCCTGTCAGCGACGTGCCGTGGGCTAGTCGCTTCAATCTCATTGGATAAGTTGCCCGCATGATCAGAATTGAGCTTTCGGCACTGATCGATCGCCTCAACCCCGTTTGCCGTCAGGCCCTGGAGGAGGCCGCCAGCCTGTGTATCGGCCAGCGCGGCGCCGAGGTGACTGTGCCTCACCTGTTGTTCAGGCTGCTCGATCAGCCGCTGGCCGATATGCGTTTGCTGATGAAGCGGGCTGGGCTGGAGACGGATACGGTGCGCCAGGTGTTGTCCACCGCGTTCTCCGTGCAGGATGACGTCCCGGGGCAGTACCCGGCCTTTTCCCCGTTGCTGGTCGAGTTGTTGCAGGAGGCGTGGACGCTCGGATCGCTGGAACTGGGCCAGCAGGCCATACGGGGCGGCAGTCTGTTGCTGGCCGCCTTGCTCAACCCGGCGCGCTACCTGCCGCTGGCCGCGGTGCACCTGTTCGACGGCATCAACCGCGAGGCCTTGCGCAAGCAGTTCACCGCGCTGCTGGCCAGTTCGGCCGAAACGCCCGAGAGCCGGCCGGAGGGGGTGGTCCTGCAAGCAGGCGAAGCGGATACGGCGCTGGCCAAATACGGACATGACTTCACGGCCCAGGCGCGCGAGGGCCGCATCGACCCGGTGCTGTGCCGGGACGCGGAGATCGACCTGATGATCGACATCCTCTCGCGCCGGCGCAAGAACAATCCCATCGTGGTTGGCGATGCCGGTGTGGGCAAGAGCGCCGTGGTGGAAGGACTTGCCCTGCGCATCGTGCATGGGCGCGTGCCGGAACCGCTGCGCCAGGTGGCGCTGTGGGGGCTGGACCTGGGCGCGCTCCAGGCGGGCGCCTCGGTCAAGGGAGAGTTCGAGAAGCGGCTGAAGGCGGTGATCGACGAGGTGAAGACCTCGCCGCAGCCGGTCATCCTGTTCATAGATGAGGCGCATACCCTGATCGGCTCGGGCAACGCCGCCGGCGGTAGCGACGGGGCCAACTTGCTCAAGCCGGCGCTGGCGCGCGGCGAGTTACGGACCATCGCCGCCACGACTTGGTCCGAGTACAAGAAATACTTCGAGAAGGACGCGGCGCTCACCCGGCGCTTCCAGTTGGTGAAACTCGATGAACCCAGCCAGGAGCAGGCGGTGCATATCCTGAGGGGCTTGCGCACGGTCTACGAACTGGCACACAAGGTCTATATCGGCGACGACGCGCTGCGTGCCGCCGCAGCGTTGTCCGCGCGCTACCTGTCCGGGCGGCAATTGCCGGACAAAGCCATCGACGTGCTCGATACCGCCTGCGCACGCGTGGCTACGGCACTTGCCGAGCCGCCGCGGCAGCTCTCGGCGCTGGAGCACGAGTTGGTGCAAATCGACGCGGAGCTGGATCTGCTGCGGCGAGATGGTCGCTCAGGGCGCAACGTCGATACGCATCGGCTACGGGTGCTGGAAGGCGCTCGCCTGGACGTGGAAGCGAGAATCGCGCAGCTGCAACAGGCTTGGGCACGGCAGCGAGCGCTGGTGGACGAGATCCTTTCGCTGCGTGCCGGGCAAAACGAGGAGGGCGACGGCGCCGGGCTGGCCGCCAGGGTTGCCGAACTGGCCGCGCTGCAGCGCGATGGCGCATTGCTGCACGTCGACGTAGGACACGAGCAGATAGCCCAGGTCATCGCCGACTGGACTGGCATTCCCGCCACCACCATCAGTAGTGACCGGATGGCAAGGCTCGACAGCCTGCCCGGCGCCTTGCGCGAACGGGTCAAAGGCCAGGACGTGGCCATCGAGAGGGTGCACGAGCATCTGCTCACGGCGATGGCCGACCTGCGCCGGCCTGGCACGCCGCTGGGGGCCTTCCTGCTGGTCGGCCCCAGCGGCGTGGGCAAGACCGAGACCGCGCTGGCGCTGGCCGATGCGCTGTTCGGCGGCAAGCAGTTCCTCACCACCATCAACATGTCCGAGTTCCAGGAGAAGCACACGGTATCGCGCCTGCTGGGCGCGCCGCCCGGCTACGTCGGCTACGGGGAGGGTGGTGTGCTGACCGAGGCGATTCGCAAGCAGCCGTACTCGGTGGTGCTGCTGGACGAGGTGGAGAAGGCCCATCCGGAAGTGCTCAATATCTTCTACCAGGCCTTCGACAAGGGCGAGCTGGCCGACGGCGAAGGGCGCCAGATTGACTGCAAGAACGTGCTGTTCTTCCTTACCTCCAATCTCGGCTTCGACCAGCAGGATGCCGATCTCGCGGACCTGGACGAGGACGCGTTGCGCGGCCGGCTCAAGGGCTTCTTCAAGCCGGCACTGCTGGCGCGCATGCAGATCATCCCGTACCGCTACCTGGATGAGGTGGTGCTGGGCGAGATCATCGATGCACGCTTGCAGCGTTTGAGTGCGCAGTTCGCTGTGCGCTACGACGCTACGCTGGTGGTGGACGACAGTGCCCGCGTGGAGCTGCGCGCCCGCTGCACGCGCCACGAGAACGGCGCGCGCATGCTGGATGCCAGCATCGACGGCGAGTTGCTGCCGCCGCTGTCGTTGACGGTGCTGAGGCGCCTGGCGTCCGGCGAAGCCTTCGACCATGCCGGGCTGAGCTGGAATGGCAGCGCCTTTGAAGCAACGTTGGGATGAGCGGAGGCTAGCGAATGGAGGCGCTGGAAGTGGCCAGCCTGGCACGGGACATGGCCAAGGCGACGAACCCGGCAAGCTTGGTGGACATGCTGCTGCGGACGGTAGTCAGGTCTCATGGTCTGACCTGCGGTTTGTGTTACTGGCGTGACGCAGCGGGTGATCAGTTGCTACCGTTGGCGTGCACGCAGGCTCGGCCTGCCGGGCTCCCCGCTATTCCGTTGAGTGAGCTGGAGAATCCCCTGGTCTACAGCCTGGTCGAGGGCAAGCCTTGCCATATCGGGCAGGTTGGCGCCCTGGTCAGCGTGGGGGAGAGCTTCGAATTCCTGCGCGAGCACCTGCCCGGGCGCGAGGCGCTGTCGATACTGCCGTTGCGGGATCGCAAGCAGCAAGCGATTGGCTCGCTGGTGCTGGCAGGCGCGGCTTCGGCGCTGCAGGCGGTGCAGGGCGACGCCCTGTGGCAGGCGCTGATGGATTTGCACGAGCAACTGCTGATCCGCTTGCGCGAGCAGTTGGGTGCGGCCGAAGCGGTGGATCACGAACGGGCGCTCAGCCGCCACCAGGAGGCCGAGCGCGGTCGAGCTCGCGCGGCGCGCTTGTTGGCGGCGGAGTTCGTCGGTAGCGGGGCCTTGGCGCGGCGCCTGCGCGAGGAGATGCTGCGGCTGGCCGATTCCTCGCTGTCGGTGCTGGTGACTGGTGAGACGGGATCGGGCAAGGACCACGCTGCCTGGTTGATCCACCAGGCTTCGTCCCGGGACGGCAAGTTCGTGCCGGTGAACTGCGCGGCGATCCCCAAGGACCTGATCGAAGCGGAGCTATTCGGCAGTGTGCGCGGCGCCTTCACCGGTGCCACCCAGGCGCGCAGCGGTCTGGTGGCCGAGGCCGATGGCGGCACTCTGTTCCTCGACGAGATCGGCGACATGCCTCTGGCGCTGCAGGGCACGCTGTTGCGCCTGCTCAACGAAAAGAAGTTCCGGCCGGTGGGTGCCAATCGCGAACAGGCCTCTGACTTCCGGCTGATTTGCGCCACGCACCAGCCCTTGCTGCAACTGATTCGCGACGGCCGCTTCCGCGAAGATCTGTATTTCCGCATCCGCCAGCAGACTTTGCACCTGCCGCCCTTACGTGAACGGCGCGAGGACATACCTGCGCTGGCGGCACACGTGCTGCTGCAACACAACCGCGGACGGCAGAGCCATATCACCGGTATCGAGCCGAGAGCAATGGCGTTGCTGCAGACGCACGGTCTTCCGGGCAACGTGCGCGAGCTGCGCAGCCTGGTGCTGGCGGCCGCCGAACGCACGCCACGGGGCAAGGCCATCAGCGCGGACACTATCCGTGACCTGCAAGCCACTCTCGATGCCCCCGGGTCGGCCGACGCCGTTGATCCTGTCCTGCGTTCGCTATGGCTAACCACGGACCTGCCTGGCGCCCTTGCCGATTTCGAGCGCCTGCTGGTCAACGAGCGCTTGCGGCAGGCCGACGGATCGCGTCGCCGTGCGGCACAAAGCCTGGGCATTCCCAAGCGCACCCTGGCGCGCAAGTGCCAATTCTGGAACCTGGATCGCGAGGATTCGACCACATGAGGCTACGCCGTCTGATGCTGTTGTTAGTGGTGGCGGTCGCGGGCTGCGACTCGGAGAGGCAGGCCGAGGCGGCCGGCCGCGATTGCACCGCCATCGTTTCGGCGGTCGAGCGGCTGGCCTGCTTCGATGGGGCCGCCGGCACGCCGCCGGCCCCATCGAGGCCACCGGCCTCGGCCCCACCGGCGGCCGGCGCCGCTGCCGCCGCGACTACCACGGGCGACGCCGTTCCCGAGATCACCCAACTGGTTCGCCGCAACGAAGCCGCGCGGGTGGCGGCAGAGGGCAAATTCCTGCTGGCGCGCAGCGAGGATACGCAGCCGGGGCAATGGAAACTGGTGATTTCCGCGCCCCCGCTGGGTGCCTCGATGCCTCGCACCTACCTGGCAATCAGCTGCCTGTCGAATATCTCGCGCCTGCAGTTGGTGGCCGACAAGCCGGTCGCCCTCAACCGGGTGAACATGCGCCTGTCGCTGGACGATCTCCCGTTGTCCGGCACTCAACCGTGGCAGGTGCTGGAAGACGGCACGGTGGTGGATGCCGGGCGCGGCCTGGTGGCCATCGAGCAACTGCGCTACCTGACTCGGCCCGGCGCGCGCCTGCGGTTGGATAGCGATTATCCGCCCTTCGACGGGCTGGTGTTCGATGCGACAGGGTTGCAGGACCTGATCGCACAGCAGCGTGAGGCGTGTCACTGGTGAGCGTATTCGCCCCTCCACCGCTGAACTTCGAGATGCTGCTGGCGCCGCTGGACGAGCGGCAGCCGGCCGGCTGCTTCGATGACGAAGACGAGACCTTCCAGGGCGTTGAGCATGAGATGGTCAAACTCGGCGGCCTGCACGAGCCAGGCATGGACTGGGCCTATGTCGACGAGGCCTCGCGCCAGTATCTGGGCGGACAGTGCAAGCACTTCCGCATCGCCGGCCACCTGATTGCCGCGCGCTTGCGATCACGTACCTGGCGCGGCTGGGCCGAGGCCGTCGGTGTGTTGGCCGGCATGGTCGAGCGCTACTGGGAAACCGGTTTTCCGAAGCCCGGTGCCACGGGCTACCCGGGCAAGCGCCGGCTGGTCGCGCTGCAGGTCGAGCGCCTGGGCGAAGCGCTGGCCGGCATTGGTGGCGAGAGTTTCGCGCCGGAGTTCCACAAGGCCGCGCAACAGGCGCTGGATCGCCTGCAGGCCAGCGCCGCGGGGGCGCGGCTGGACGTCCCCATGCTGATGCGGCTGGAGTCCCAGCTCAGCCAGCGGGTCGAGGAGACCCGCTATCCCGACGAGGCGGAGGCCGTGCCCATCACGGCCCAGACCGGCGGGCAGCCGATCAGCGAGGACTTCTTCGCCGCCCATGCCGTGGTGCATGACAACGAGCGGGATCGGCGGCGCTCGCTGTTGGCGGTGGCGGAGATCATCACGCAGCAGGAACCCTACGATCCCACGGGCTACCTCCTGCGCCGCTTCGCCCTGTGGGCGCATCTGAATGCCGCGCCTCCGGCGCGCAAGGATCAGCGCACCGAGTTGATGGCGGTGCCTGCCGATATCGCCGAGGGCTACCAGGAAGCGCTAACCGCCAACGCGATCAACCCGATGTTGCTGCAACGGGTCGAGAAGAGCGTGACGTCCTCGCCTTACTGGTTGCGCGGCAGTTTCCTTGCGGCTGGCATGGCCGCAAGGCTGGAGATGCCGCAGGTGGCGGAGGCCATCCGGCATGCCGCCGAGCGTTTCCTGGTGCGCGTGCCCGGGCTTGCCAGGCTGCAGTTCGGCGACGGCCGCCCCTTTGTCGACGGCGACACACTGGCCTGGGTCAGCGGCGCTGACGCTGGCGGCGGGCCTGCGGGCGCCGCGCGGGAATACGCCGGTCTGCGTGAAGAGCTAGTCGTGCAGTTGGAGACCCAGGGCGTGGAGTCGCTGCTGCGGCGCCTCGAGGACATCCAGGGCCACTCCGCTGATTTGCGCCACCGCTGCCACGTCATGACCATCGCCGCCGACCTGCTGGGTGCACGTGGCCTGTCCTGGCTGGCCGACGGACTTTACGCCAACGCGCATCAAGCCATGCGCGGCGCCTCGGCCCCCCAGTGGGAGCCGGACCTCTTCAATCATCTCGCCAGGCATGTGCCGGAGCCGGCGACGCGAACGCCGGGACACAAGGATTAAGCAAGGAGCATCGCAATGTGGAATATCTGGTCTTCCCTGAAACGCTACGGCCAGCCCTTGCTGCGCTGGGGCAAGCAAGGTGTCCCCTTGCTGTTGGTGCTGGGGCTGCTGTTCCTGCTGGTTGCCATCTGGTGGCTGGGGCCGCAATGGAGCTTGGGCGGACGCAAGCCGCTTGCCGACCTGGCGGTGCGGGTGCTCGCTACGGTGCTGTTGCTGATCCTGCCGTTGCTGGTGTGGGCGCTACGTCTGCGCAGCCGCAACCGGCGTTTGGAGGCGGAAAGTCAACAGGAAGCGCGGGGTTTGGAAGACCCTTGCCTGCGCTTCGTGCAGGCCCAGGAGCGGGCCTTGGACCGCAGCCTGGCGACCCTGCAGTCTCGCCTGAAAGGACGCAACGCACTGTACCAACTGCCCTGGTACCTGGTGTTGGGGCAGGAAGACTCGGGCAAGACCAGCTTCGTCAACCGCTCCGGCCAGAATTTTTCGTTGACGGGTGAGGTCAAGGCCGGCAGCCGGCAAGTCCAGGCCGACCCCGACCAGATCTACGCCGTTGACTGGTGGATGGGGGACCAGGCGGTACTGATCGATCCACCCGGCGAACTGATCAGCCAGCCGCGGCTGGGCGAGGGAGAGGGTGAGGGCATAGCTACCGCGGACGGCGAGGCCGACGCCCGCGAGACGCACGCGCCGCAGAAACAGGTCAAGCGCCCGTTGCCAGCGGATTTACATGCTCGCCTGTGGGATGGCCTCGTGGGATGGCTGGGCCGCAATCGCAGCCRCCGGCCCCTCAACGGCGTGGTGCTGATGGTCGACCTGGTCACGCTATTCGGGCAGCAACCCAGCGACCGAAAGGCCTTGGCCATCCTGTTGCGCACGCGCCTGGCAGAACTCAGCCGCCAGCTCGGCACGCGGCCGCCGCTGTACGTTGTGCTCAGCAAGTTCGATCGGCTGGAGGGCTTTGATGCCTTCTTTGCACGGTTGCCGCAATCTGCCCGGGAGGACATATTCGGCTTCACCTTCACCCTCGATTCGGTGCAGAACTACGACGCCTGGCTAGAGGAACTGGCGGAGCGCTATGACGGCTTTATCGCGCGCCTCAACGAAAAGATCTTCGACGCTCTCGCCCACGCGGGCGATCTGAAGCAGCGCGAAGCCCTGTACTCGCTGGTGCGGCAGTTGTCGGGCCTGCGCCCGGTGTTGCTGGGGTTCCTTGGTGACGTCATGGGCAGTGATCGCTATGTTACGCCGGCGCTGCCGCGCGGCGTGTTCTTCTCGTCGGTGCACCAGCAGGGGTTGGTGGGCAATGCCTTCGTCAGCTCGGCCTCGCGTGCCTACGACGTTGAGGATCTGACGTCGCCGGCGTTGCCCAGTGGGCGCTCAGTGGTGTACTTCGCCCAGCGGCTGTTCCAGAAGGTCATCTACCCGGAGTCTGGCCTGGCTGGCGACAACCTCAAGGTGATGGCTGACAAGAAGCGCGCGCTGACGGTGAGCTTCGCCGTGGCGTCGCTGGGTAGCCTCGTCATCATCGGCGGCTGGTATCACTACTACGCCATCAACCGCGACAAGGCGGTCAGCGTGCTGGAGCGCAGCCGTGCATACAGCGCCCATGCCCTCGACGGCAAGGACGATCCCACCGGGCGCAACTTGCTGCAACCGCTGGATCAGATCCGCAGCGCGGTTACCGTCTACGGCGACTATCGCGACGCCTGGCCGGTGCTGACCGACCTGGGCCTGTACCAGGGCCGGAAGATTGGGCCGAAGGTGGATCAGGCCTACCTGAAACTGTTGTCGCAGCGTTACCTGCCCGCGCTGGCAGGCGGCGTGATGCAGACGCTGGACGCGCCGAACGCGAACGCCGACGGCCAGCTGGCCGCGCTACGGGTCTACCGCATGATCGAGGATCGGCCCAACCGGCGGCCGCCGGTCGTCGAGGACTGGATGGCGAAGCAGTGGCAGGCCGCATTCCCGGGCGAGGACGGCGTGCAGCGTGCCCTGATGCGTCATCTCGATTACGCCATGAAGTACGCTGACACCGACCTGCCGCAGTACCGCGCGCAGGTGGCTGAGATACAGCGCCAACTGCGGCAGATTCCCATGCCGCAGCGGGTCTACATGACCATGCGCCGCCAATCCGGGGACACCTTGCGCAACCCGTTGGACCTGCGCAACGAGATCGGCACCGCGTTCGATGTCATCTACCAGCCAGTGAGCGCCGCCGACGGCACGAAGATCGATGCGCTGCTCACCGCCAAGGGTTACCGCGGCTACTTCGCGCAGCGCAGCCAGGACTTGACCGAACTGGCGATGATCGACCAATGGGCGCTGGGCGAGCGTCGCAACATCGACTACTCGGAGGCCGACAAGCGGGCCCTGGCGGAGCGCATCCGGGCCATCTATAGCCGCGACTACATCGACACCTGGCAACGCGGCATCAATCGCCTTGAAGTGAGGGACTTTGCTGATATTGCCGATGCAGCCGACGTGCTTGGCAGCGTGACCAGTCCCGCGGCGCCGCTGCGCAGGCTGGTGGAGACGGTACGCGACAACAGCGAACTCGGCATCGCGGCGAGCGCAGCGGCGGTGGCCGCGGCCTCGACGTCGGGGGTGGCCGCTGCACCGCTGGCGGAGAAGGCGGCGGCGGTCGAGTCGAGCAATGTGCCCGCGCCGATCATCGGCATCACGCATGCCTTTGCGCCCCTGAGCCAGTTGCTGGTGGCCAAGGGGGAGCGGCCGTCCTATCTGGATGAGACCACGCTCGCGGTTGGCGCTGTGTACGACGCCGTCAAGCGCGTCCAGGACAGCCCCAACCAGGGCAAGGCGGCCCTGAGCCTGGTGATCGACCGCTTCTCGCTGAAGGGCACGGACCCCTTCGGCAACCTGCAGCGGATCGCCGCGGGACTGCCCGAGCCGCTGAACCAGCAGGTCAAGAAGCTGGCCGACGAGTCATCCCAGGTCGTGCTGATCGCGGCGCTGCGCGAACTGGAGCAGCGCTGGGATGCCGACGTCTATCGTTTCTACCGCGAACGCCTGGCGAGTCGCTATCCGTTCAACGCGGCCAGCCGGGAAGACGCCTCGCTGGACGACTTCACCGCCTTCTTCGGCCCACAGGGACGTCTGCAGCAGTTCCGCGAGCAATATTTGAAACTGTTCCTGGACGACAACCTGGATGCCCTGTATTCGGAGCGCCGTGGTGGCTACCTGGTTCGTACCGATGTACTGACGCAACTTGAGGCGGCCGACAAGATACGCGATGCTTTCTTCAATAATCGCGGTGCACTTGGCGTGCAATTCACTGTCGAGCCGCTGGGCCTGACCCCCACGCGTCGTAGCAGCTCACTGAGCGTGGAGGGCCAACTGGTCACCTACAACCATGGCCCCACCATCGGTACCGGCCTGATCTGGCCCAACACGCTGGCCAACAACAACGAGAGCCGGATTACCCTGGTCAACGGCGGCGGCAATAGCAGCGGCTTGGTGTACAAGGGGTCCTGGTCGATGTACCGCCTGCTCAGCCAGGCTCGCCTGAACGGTGCAACCGCCACCAGCGTGGACCTGAGCTTCATGTCCAGCGACGGAGGCATGCGCTATCGCATCACCGCGGAGAAGAGCAACAACCCCTTCACTACTCCGCTATTCAAGGGATTCGTCCTGCCGCGCACCTTGCTGCAGGAAAGCCCGCCGTCAAACGCGACGGTGAGGAAGACGGCCAGGGGCAAGCAGGAGCGTTCGCTGTGAACGCTGCCATCGGTGGTTCGCTTGCGGATGCGCGCACGGTGTTTCGCGTGGATTGGCGGAGCTCCCTGCTCACGGGGAATCTGTGCGGGGGCTGGCGGACTTTCCGCCGAATGGGTCAATGGAAGCGTATGGCGATGCCGCGGGGCAGTGTGCCCCGCGTGGCTGCCACTATCATCCAGCGTCTGGCCAGGCCATAGCGCCGCCCGTGATAGAGACCGTGGCCGAATGCCAGCGACGGCCACGGTCACTCCTTCAATCCACCAGCCAGCCGCCGTCGCCTTCGACCAAGGTACCACCGTGGCTGGTGGTGTCGCCTTGGCGCGCCACGGCCTTGTCTTCGACGGTGGCAACAGCGGAGCCACTGACAATCACCGCGCCACAACTGATCTTGTCACCGACGCGGGCGATCGCGCGGCCACCGACATTGGCTTTGGCGGCGCCGCTGATGACAGTGCCAGGGCCATGGATGGGACAGGAATGGCGATGGCCGACGAGAACGACGGGTTGCATAGGGTTATCTCCTAAGAAAAGTTGCACTCATACAGGGGCGCTGATTTGTGGGCATCGGCTTTTTGGACAACCTTTGGTCGGTGTTGTGGCACGCTCGGTTAAGCTGCACGATCATCCGCCCCCGGTATCGGCCACTTCGCCGCGAGGGGGGCACGAAGCGACCGGTGCGCGTCGGACCGACTCACGTCCTCGGGAGGAACGAATGCGCACAGGACGCTTGGCCGAAGGTGCGCAGAAGCAAATGGAGCACATGCGAGTTCATTTCCATGTTTGTGGGCCACTCCTCGGCGACCATCAGTGATGGYGGCAATGCATGCGAGAGCGCACAAGGTCAGGGTTCCTCGAAGACGTGCGGATCACAGGTTTCGAGACTCGGGTCAACGTTGTAGCCGAATGCGGTATACAGCCATGTTTCGCGTTGTTTTCCGCTAAAGACGAGCAGGTTCAGGCCTTCGGTGCCAAGGCACGCCTCGATATGGTGGGTTGCGCCTGCCTGGTCGACTGCCTGCAAGCTCGTGCTTCGTGATTGTTTGGCCTTGGATACGCCACGCGCGTTCCAGATCGCCGCGCCGACGAAGTTCCCCTTGTAGGCAGCTTGCCCGGAAAGGTTGATGGCATACCGATAAATCGGCTGGCTCGTCAGGGCGCCGATGACGGGCTGCTCGGCGATTTCGGGGCGCCCTAGCATGTCGGCGCCAACGCTGATGCAGCACGCTGCGCTGCCGCTTCTGTCGGGGTACTGCAGCCTTAGGTGCTGTCCCGGCGCAATGCTGGCTTCGGTGGTGTAAAGATAGCTGCGTCCGCTGGCCTGGCTAAGAAGCCCAGCTTTCAGCGGTGATGGCGGGGCGGACGACGTCGCGCCGGCGGCTATCGTCGATGGAACGAGCGTGAGAATAACCAGCATTCGCTTCATGACATTGACTCCATCAATGACCGTCGTCGGACCAGTGCGGCGGATCGCTAACCAGCTTGATGACGCCGTAGCTGGCACCTACGGTGTGGAGTTGTGCCGTGCTCTGGATCACCGTGGTGTTGCCAGAAGCATTCATGATGGACCGGTTGATCATGCCGCTAATTGTCATGTCGATGGCACGCTTTTGCGTATGCCGGCTGGTCAATGCCGCCGAATGCGCCATGTGATACCCGTTGACCATCGCTTGCGCGCCTCGCCTAGCCGCATCGAGATCCGCCACGCCTTGCTCATTCCGGTGAGCCCAGTCGATGTTAACGCCTTCATATGCCGGTATGTTCTCGGGCGACGTGCCTTGTGGCGATCGCCCATGCGTAGTGCATGAGATACCTTCATCGAGCGACAGCATATTGGCCATCGCCTGCTCGTAGTGGATGCCGCAATGTACGCCGGACGGTCCCAATGGGAAGTAACCGCTGGAGGCCAGTGCGAGCGCGTCGTAGTAGACGCTCGCATCACGTACATCCTTGCCGGCCTTGTCTTTGAACGGAAACTTGAACGAAGGCATAGTTACTCCGTGCGCTTACGCGTCGCCCGAGAAGGAGAGCAAGAAGTCGCCATCCGGCTCTTCGCCGGGCGCGGGAGCGCTCGACAGCGACAATGAACTGCCAGCACCACCGCCCTGCATGCTGATCTGCCCCTTGAAATGCAGTTGTTTCCCTTTCAGGGTGATGCCGCTGCTGTCGATGGTGATGGTGCCGCCGGGGCCGCGCAGGCGGGCCACCTGGCCGGCCTGTAGTTCGTAGCGGGCGGTCATGCGCTCGATGCTYTGCCCGGCCTGCAGCTTGTCRTGGCCCTGCACGGTGGTYTCRSMGTGCCCSYCRATCTCSAYCCAGTGGTTGGCSGCRGTCYTGTCGCGGCGRTTGTTGCCCACCTCCTCGGTACGATCCTTGCCAGTCCGGATSGTGTGATTGCGCCCGACGGTCAGGAAGTCGTCCTGGYCGACGTCGTGGCGCCGGTCCTGGCCGACGGTCACCTGCTCGTCGTTGCCCACCGTTTCCTTGCGGTCATGTCCGATGGCAATCGTCTCGTCGTGCTCGACCTGCTCGCTGCGGTCATGCCCGACAAAGGTGGTTTCGTCGTGCCTGACG
>NZ_JBFRFX010000070.1:0-23634 GCF_052115045.1 Cupriavidus sp. 2TAF22 | reverse complement strand
GCCGCGGTGCGCGGCGGCGCCAATACCTGGATGCAGGGACTGGGCCCGGYGGCCAACGTCAATGTCAACGTCAACCAGAACATCSYCCAGCTGCAGAGCRTCAACGTSAACACGCTCAACAACGTCGGCGTGATCGGCTCCGGCCTCGGGCTGGCGATCGATGTCAATCCTTCGCAGTGGGCCGCCACTCACACCAAGGTTTGAGCGATATGCGCTCCGCCCCGTGGAAACCCCAAGGTTTCCACGGCCAGCGTAGATGCGAAGGCACGATCCAGGGTGTAAAACCGCAAGGAACGCGTCGTGCGACAGACCACCGCTTTGGAAGGTACCTATCCGGCGCTTGAGGTCACGACGGTAGATGCCAACGTCGTTGCCGCAAGCAAGGCCCCAACTGGCAGGCCGGCGAGCCTGGTTCTCCGTGCTCGACGATCGGCAACATCACATGAGCATCCAGTCGCGCCCGTTTCACTCCCAGCAGTTCGGCGATCTGTTCATCGGGCAATCAGCTCAGCAGCGCTGCGACTGCCTGCGCCCCAGCCCAATGGCCGTCGCTGCCCGACGGCGAGCACCAAAACTTGATCGGCCTTCAGAGCCACCAAGCATAGATCCTGCGCTGCTTATGCTGTGGCCGACCCGCGCCTGCCCGCAGTGAACAACAAGCTGATCGCGATCGCCGAGGCAATGGGCACCACCCTGCTGCTGGCCGAGTCCGGCGAGACGTTCATGCAGTCGGCCACTCCGGTGTGCGTGCGGTCGATGGCCGGAGCGCTATCGGTGAAACGATAGCTATACCGAGAGCCCATTTCGAAATGCGAAGCGCTTGTCGCGCAGTATCGGCTTGGTTCTGCGCCGCCCCCGCTGCCTGCTCAGTCGCAGGAAGCGCTCGTTCCTCGCGTATCTCCGCTCGCTGACTGTCGATCCTATCGAGATAGGCGCGAGCGTTCTCTAAACGCCTGTCGCCGAACGTGTGGTGCGCTACATGCTGCCGGAATTCGTCCTCGCTGTGTTTAGCAATCCACTCGCGTCTTTCGGCATCGGTTTCGAAGTTCGCCATGGCTTGCCCCCTGTCGTGCCGAAGGATCGTAGCACGCGAAGAAAGCGAGACTGATGGGGATAGCGGGGTGAGATCAACCAAGCGCAAGAAGCACGTCGATCGCTCCCTCGCCATAGTGTAATGCGGCCTGCTCGGCAGCTACCTCGGTGAAGTAATCGCAATGGTCCGACGCGGGGCCGTAGATGGCGTCGTCATCGGGGTCGGCTTTGTATCGGATTTCGACTGCATACCCCCATTTCTGACCAGGCGGCGGCCTGGCGCCTGGGATGCCTACAATCCAGAAGGTCATGACATGGATGTACATCCCGCGATACTCCTCGGATACCCATGCTGCGCGGTCTCCCAAGGCCGTCTCCCTAGTTGGTTTCGCAGAATTCTAGCGAATGATGGGGACCGGGTGAGTAGAAAACCGGACGTGGATCGCGGTATGTGCCTATTCCTACACGCCCAGAATAACGTCCACCGCAGCCCTGCCTGCTACTTCGGCGACGAGATGTGCCCAGCGGCGCGAGAACGGACCGCCGTGGACTTTGATTCGCTTGCCGATTGCGGCAACGCCTGGAGGCTTTATCGGGCCTTCGATCTGGAACCAGACATCGAACATGTCTTCCGAAGTGGTCACCAAGTAAACATGAAGGTCGAATCCACGGTATTCGGTAGTGCGTTTCATGACTATTCCCCGAGGTTGATAAGGATCCTAGCATGACGCTTGACCACTGCTCCCAAGGCGACTGCCGCACCGTGATGCGCACCTGATCGCCGCCAGCGTGCGCTTGCAGTGCATCGTCACCAGCCCGCCGTACCTGGTGCTAGCAGGCTGTTGAAAAGCACTTTGGCACAAAGGGCGTAGCGCAGCTACACACGACTCGACATGCAAATGACCGCTGAATTCCTACCCTGCCATGCAATTGGGCGCCCCAATTCCGGGGCGCGCCAGCATGGCGCCGTGCGGCAGCCCAGCTTTGGCGGCTCATTGCACTGTTCCTCGCGGCACCGCACCCAGTATTCGTGCGATTCGGGTCAGATTGCTGGCGATCATCGTCAGCTTGAAGTGTTGGTCCACGCGTTCGAGGCCACGATATACGGTTTGGCGAAGCCGTCCGACCGTCTTGCCCCAGCCAAAGTGCTCTTCGATGCGTTTGCGGATGACCTGGCTCACTCGGTATCCCTCGTGCCGCGAGGTACGGCCATCGATTGCGCTGCCGCCAGCTCGCGCGTCGTTGCGCGCTACATGAGGTGTCACCCTGCGCGCTCGGCAGTCCTGAACAAAGTCGTGCGTGTCGTAAGCCTTGTCCGCACCGATCGTCTTGGCATGATTGCCAGGCATGCAGTCGAGCAAGCGCAATGCGCTGGCACGTTCGGCAAAGCCATCGGCGTGACTCACAACCGCGCCGACCACCAGGCCGGAGCGGTTCTCCATCAGAATGTGCCCCTGATAACTGAGGATGGCCGGGCTCTGGGCACTCTTCTTGTACAGCCGCGCACTCGGGTCGGTGCTCGATTCGTGGGTTGCATTGCTGCGCCGCTTACCCTTCCAGTCGGCCTCGGCATTGCGGCCGCCGCCTGCGGGCGGGGTGTCATCCGTGTCGTCCTTGGGGCGAAAGCTCTTATGGCTGGCCCATGCCTGAATCAGCGTGCCGTCGACCGAAAAATGGTCCTTGGACAGAAGGTTATGCCGGTCGGCCACGCTCGTCACCTTCGTGAAAAAGCTCTCGATTACCTTGTGCTCAAGCAACCGATCACGGTTCTTCGAAAAGACTGAGTGGTTCTACACGTCGTCTTCCATCGCCAGGCCAACGAACCAACGAAACAGCATGTTGTAGCGCATTTGCTCCATCAACATGCGCTCGCTGCGCACGGAGTAAAACACTTGCAACAGCAGTGCACGCAGCAACTTCTCCGGCGCAATCGAGGCACGTCCGCTGTCGGCATAGATGGTGCTAAACAGCCCGTTGAGATCCTTCAGTGCGTCGTTGACCAGCAGCCGGATTGCTCGCAATGGATGATCGGCGGGGACGAGGTCTTCCAACTTAACCGTCGTGAACAACGTCTCTTGCATCTCATCCATTCCACGCATCGCATCCGCCACCCGAGTTTATGAACACGATATCCATAACGTCTGGCGCCAAATCCCCGTTTACTCGGGGGCTAAATTCAACAGCCTGCTAGAGCGCGCGGCATGAAATCAGTTCTCAACCTCATGCCAGCCGGCGAAGCTGTTGTTCTTATCGTTCTCGTACGTCCATTTCGTCCCGCAGGTCGAGCAAGTGAACGACGTCTTGGTGACAGCCGCCTTTCCGACGGGACTGAATTTCTCACTTCCGGTTTCCACAAGGGCATCGTGCCCTCGTTCCCCTCGCCTATCCGTGACGATAGAACCGCAAGCATTGCACTTCGCCATGGCCGTCTCCCAAGAAAGGAATTGATCCTAGCATGACCAAGGAACGTCACTGTGGCTTGCTTGGTGAGCCGTACCGTTTTGCTAGTCGCGCCGGCGTTTTCCGTTGTCGCTATTGCACACGCGACACGAGCCTCACTGCTGGCACCGTCATGGAACGCACGCACACGCCGCTGTCGGTTTGGTTCTGGGCAGAGTATCTGGTCGCCAGTCAGACGCCTGGCATGTCGGCCGTTCAGTTCCCGCGCGACTCGGCCTGTCGCGCTACGAGACCGCCTTTCAGATACTCCACGAGTTGCCGCCGGCATGGTGCGCCCCGACCAGGATCGGATCAGTGGCAAGCCTGAGGAACACGTCGAGGCCGATGAGGCCTGCGTCGGTGGGCGGACTCGCGGCAAGGACAGGGGCGTGCACGCCATGGTTCTTGTGGCCGGCGCCGTCGAGGTCCGGCAACGCAAGCTTACCGGCAGCCGCAACATACGCACGTGCGCACGGTATGCCAGACGAGTTCGGCTCGCTCTGGTTCCTGACAGAAGTGCCCGGTCGCTGGGCGTAAGGTGGTTGGACTTCGGATCATGCGTGATGCTCATGACTGCATCTCCCCAGACCGAGCGGGTTGAAATAACAACGTGGACGTCAACGTCGAGGGTGACCAGAGCTTGATCTTGCCCAGCGTCTGTCCAGAGCCAGACCATTTGGGCGCGCCGGCATTTGGTGCGGACAATCACCATGGATCCGCCTCGCCCCAGCAGAACGCCCGGAGCCATCAAGGTCCGCATGGCGGCCACCATCAGAACAGCCACCGCGATCAGCACAATACGTACTACCGCAGCGGCAGCAGTTACTACCACGGCGTATACCGCGATCCTTATGTCTACGCCCCACCGCCAGTGACCTATGTACCGAGGCGACGCCGGGAATCAGTCTCTTCTTCCCCCTGCAGTTTCGTTGAGCAGGAGGAGTGGCGGAATGCCGGAAATTTCCTCTCTCATGCGTACGGCACCGGACTGACTCCATATTCCGCCACAACTATGCTTTGGGACGGATGAGGACGTATCTATCGATACAACGTAGCAACAGCGAGTACTTCAGCGAATCCCCCGAATCGGTGTTCAAGATTCCATGGCAAGGCCATCGACAACGCGATCCGCTAGAACGGCTGCCATCCGCTTGGTTCAATCAGCGGAAGGCATGTTTTTGCAGAACCAGGAGCGCATCATGTCACTCGGAATCATACTGTTGATTGTTTTGGCTGTCTTGCTCGTGGGGGCAATGCCCAATTGGTCGTACAGCAACGGCTGGGGCTACGCGCCATCAGGCACACTCGGAGTGCTTCTTGCTGTGCTCATTGTCCTGTTGCTGCTCGGCCGACTCTAAGGCGGCCATTCTGGAGCATGCCGCGCCAAGAGCCGGCCATGCACGACAGGCGCATGGCCGGCTCGCTGAATCAGCGAACTCCAATCTGAGGAGCACGCGTGCAATCAGGCACGCGCGCGGTGGCAACGCGGTTGCCACCGCCATCCCGCGGCCGGATCGCCTCAGCATCCGGCTCGCAACACCAATGAAGAGGTACATTATGAACAAGGACCAAGTGAAGGGCCGGGTCACAGAGGCCGCCGGGAAAGTCAAGGAAACCTTCGGCAAGGTGACCGGTAATAAGCAAACGCAAGCTGCGGGGACCCTGCAGAAGGAGATTGGCAAGACGCAGGCAGCGTATGGCGACGTCAAGGCGGATATCAAGAAGACGGACTAAAGCAATACAGAGAGGACAAGCACCCGAGCGAGCGCACGGCCGGCGGGATGACAAAGGTGACCAGTCGGCCGGCCGCCGTCCCCTCGCCCCGGCTTTTCCCCGTTTCATGCCGGTGCCGGGAGACACCTATGTTGGACATCATGCTGAATCAGTTCCCGCTCATGGAGCTGGAGGCTTTCCGCGAGACCTGTCTGCGCAACGGGGTCGCACCCGATGGATCTACCGTGACAGCGGTTGAAGACGCAGCAGGCGGGCACGAGGGCGCAGCATCTCGGTACGCTTCGGCAGGGACATCCGCCAGTACGATGGAAGCCAGACCGCCCAATGGACTGGCGATTTCGAGGACGACCTCAGATCGCGCGTGTTCGGCTGAGTTACCCTGGGCCCGCGTACGGCAGCGGACCGACTTCCTGTGGTCAGTAGGAAAATATTGGCTTGGCACAGGCAGGCGACCAGGCCTTTGCAGCCGGACGCCCGGGGCCCATGGAACATCCATACCCGGCTCCCCGCGTGGCCGCAGGAGGTAGCAAGAAATGAAACACACACAGACATTCCTCAAACGGACGGCAATCCTGATCGCCGCCCTTGGCATCGTCTCCTGCAGCGGCACGACTCGGCGAGACACCGATACCGTAGCGGGGGGGCGGGCATCGGGGGCGTCGCGGGTGCAGTGCTGACCGGCGGCAGCGCCCTGGGGACTGTCGGCGGAGCCGCCGTCGGCGGCGTCATCGGCAATCAGGTCGGCAAGTAGCGGCGGCAGCGCTGCCAATCCCATGGAGCTATCGTGAACTTCATCACCGGCGCCGGACCGCTTATTTCGCTGATAGCCGGAATCCTGATTCTTGTGATTCCACGGCTGCTCAACTATATCGTCGCCATTTATCTCATTGTCATCGGCCTGCTCGGACTGTTTGGCGCACATCTGCGCTGAGCGGACATGGGATCCTGCTTCCTACCGGATTCCCGCCGGATCATTCCAGCCCCCTGAGCGGCCTCGGCACCTACGGCCTTGGTTTCGTGACCTTCGGTATCTGTGGCTGGCTACTGGGCGCCCTAATCGGCGCCGCACTTCCGCGACTGCGGCCGGCTCGTCAAACTACGCTCTTGTTGCAGGGCGAGCTCATCATGATCGTCGGTTGCAAAGCCTCTAAGCGCCGAGCGCATTGCGCTGGAAATGGCCCGAGGCGTCGTAGACGCTGACAGACCAGAATGCGCCGGCCGGCACGGTGGGGACGTCGAGACGGTAGCTCGTCGTGCCATCGTTGCGCCTGGGCGTGACGATCTGGTAGAAGGCGTCTCTCTCCGGAATGCCGCCTCAGGCGATGGCACTGCCATGAGGCGGCGCACCGGATCGACCTCCCCGCTCCCGCCAAACATTACCATCCCCAAGCCAGCTCAGGATAAACCATCACACTGTGATCTTGGTTTTGGCTTGCATGCGATCTCCGGCGTTGCTGTTTGCGATGGCCCTCCGCAGAACGGAGGGAATGGCCGCATTCGCCACCATGAACGACTGGTTCTTCGGGCTGGAGGTCAATATCTGGCGCCACTGTAGGCGCCCGCCTACAACGTGAACGGCACCGTGCACTTGCGGGCGATGCCTGTTCGGCCCGTGACGCTACGCCTGCAATATGCAGGCCCGCGTGTCCGCCATCGTACCGACTGGATGGCAAATCGGTGCCAGCCTCAATCTGGCGGATACCGTGATGATGGAGAGAAATCCATCCCCACGCCACGTCGGGCGGCCGCTGTTTCCGGCAGGGCTTGCACGCCGTGCCGCACTCGTGTCCGCAGTCACTGATTGAATCGCATCGAGGTAACCAAAGTGAAAACCATCCATCCCGTCAAGTTTGCGGCCGGTGTCGCCTGCATCGCGCTCGCGGCTAGCCTCTACGCTCCGCTGGGCCACGGGGCCACGGGAGGCGCGGAGGCATCGCTGACAAACCCCAACCCCACCCATGAGACGATGAGCGAAAGCGTCAGCGATACCGCCATCACCACCAAGATCAAGGCAAGCCTGCTCGAGCAAAAGAACCTGCACTCGACGAGCGTCCACGTTCGCACCCGCGAGGGCGTGGTGCGCTTGACCGGCAGCGTCCCGTCGACAAAGCAAAAGCAGACCGCAGCCGACGTCGCCAACGCCACCAACGGCGTGAAGTCGGTGGAGAACCACCTCGTCGTCCGCAAGCTGTGAAGCGTCGGCGGAACCCTTACCATTTCTGGAGCAGATCATGAATCTGAATGARCTAGACCGCAACAGTGGCGGCCCGCGTGCCTCCATTGTCGGCGCGAACGACCCGAAAAACTCTGGGCCCGGCCCTTTCGTGATGGCGGCCGACACGCTGGAAGGCAATACCGTCGTCGGTCCGGGTGGTGACAAGCTCGGCACGGTCGATCACATCATGCTGGACGTCGGCGGAGGACGTATTGCCTATGCCGTGGTGTCCTTCGGCGGCTTCCTCGGCCTTGGCGAGAAGCTGTTTGCCGTACCGTGGTCCGCACTGACCCTTGACACCCAGCGCAAGAGCTTTGTGCTTGGTGTTGACAGGGCCATGCTGGAGGCGGCTCCGGGCTTCGACAAAGACCATTGGCCCAGCATGGCGGATCCGCAATGGGGAACCACCATCCACGAGTACTACGGCGCCTCACCTTATTGGAAGGACTACCGGTACGAAAGGGAGGCTCAGCCCTGACTGCACAGCGGTCCTGAGGTTTTCTCCATCATGCTCCGGCGAACTGCGTCAAACCTCCCAGACCGCGTTAGTGCAGTGTTCCATTCTGTTTGGAACTTAAGCGGCGGTTAGCGCGAATGACCTTCTGCAGGATATCGCGAGCGCTCTTGGTCCAGATGAACGGCTTGGGGTTGGTGTTGTGGTGAGCGATGTACTCATTGATGGCGGCGATCAGTTCCGGCACGCTGGTGAATACCCCCCGGCGAAGTCGCTCGGTTGTGATGTCGCGAAAGAACCGCTCGACCATGTTCAGCCATGATGCCGAGGTGGGCGTGAAGTGCATGTTGAATCGCGGATGCTTGGCCAGCCAGTCCTGCACGGCAGGATGCTTGTGCGTGGCGTAGTTGTCGGCGATCAGATGCAGCGTTTTGTCCTTGGGCGTCTCGCGGTCGATCTTGCGCAGGAATTTCAACCACTCGCTATGACGGTGGCGCTGCTGGCACTGGGCGATGACCTGGCCATCGAGCACGTTGAGCGCGGCAAACAGCGTGGTCGTGCCGTTGCGCTTGTAATCGTGCGTCATGGTGGCCGCGCGCCCCTTCTTCAGCGGCAGCCCGGGCTGTGTGCGATCCAGCGCCTGCACCTGGCTCTTCTCATCGCAGCACAGCACCAGCGCGTGCTCGGGTGGCGACATGTACAGGCCAACGATATCTTCAAGCTTCTCGACGAACTTCGGATCGCGCGACACCTTGAAGCCGCGCACGATGTGCGGCTTCAACCCGTGGGCGTGCCAATGCCGCATGACGGTGCTGGCGCTCACGCCCAACTCGGCGGCCATCTTGCGCGTGCTCCAGTGCGTGGCCGCCACGGGCTTGGCTTGAGTGGTCAGCTCCACCAGCCGCGCCGTGTCCACCTTCAATGGCGGCGCACCGCGCGGCAAGTCGCGTTCAATACCGGCCAGCCCCGATTGCGCATACCGCTCACGCCAACGCGAGACCTGCACGCGTCCGATTCCCAACTGCTCGGCGATGTCCTTGTTCTGCATGCCGTTGGCGGCCAGCAGCACAATGCGTGCGCGCTGCGCCAGCCTCACGCTCGTGAGCTTCGACTGAACCAGCCGCGTCAACTTGGTTTGCTCCTCGTCGGTCAACAGGATCTCGGGGGCAACTCGCACTCGCTCTCTCCACGTTTTGTCGCTGTAGAGCAATAGTCTCATATAAGTTCCACCAAGAACAGAACGCTACATTAGCACCGCGTCGCCTTCGACCCGGTGAAACCGCTTTCTTGCTAGGTGAAATCATGCGCACCGTACTGTATTTCCGACTTCGCGACGCCACGACCGCGCGGAGAATCCAGTCGGGGCTTGCCGAGCTTCCCGTCTCTCCCGTGTGCATCAAAGGTCCATGGTTCATCCAGCATGACGGCCAGCCAGTCGAAGGGTTGCGCAATGCCGCCACCCAGACCACGCATCGCGGCGAATGGGAGGCAGCAGGCTTCCTGAGCGGCGTAGCGCTAGCGATCTATGCGACCCTGTCCCTGGGCACCTCGGCCGGTACATTTGCCACTGTGCTGGCCTGCGTAGCGGCCGGTGCACTGGGCGGACTGGCGGGGGCGTGGCCGGGACGAAAGCTCGACGGATCGATCTGGCGCGGCGCGATCGCCCGGCAACGGACCAGCCTTGCACAAGGCGAGATACTGCTCGTCACCAGCTGCGCCAGGCGGACGAAGGAGTCTCTCAAGCTCATGGTCAATGCCCTGGGCGGCGAGAGCGTTGAAGAACGCAATGAGGCCTTGCCGGATTTCCGCTGGAAGTGATGCATCGGCAAGGAGAAAGACCCTTCGCCTGGGTCTTGCTTGCCGCAGGGCCTCTTAGCCTGTACTTTGCCGTGGCGCAGCCTAGGTATGCTGCCCGTGCGGCGCCACGGGACACTGGCATATGACCGCGTCAGTGCATCCTTCGCGCGCTACCCGCCGACCTGATTGCCGACAACCCTCCAACTGCGGCGCCGGCCACGGTGCCTAGCGCGCTGCTGCCGGTCAACACTGCCTCCGCCACGGCACCTCTCCCGGGCTCGCCACAGTATCCGTGTCGCGCCTGGACACGCCGAGCACACTCACCACCGTTGAGCGCAATGGATAAGCTCAGAAAAATGACGCCCATTTGGTTGCCTTTCACTTTGATATCTCGATTTACTGGTTTCCGCCCCGGACGGAGGCCCTGAGTGGAAGCGACGATGCAGACTGCCACTGCCAGCCTGTTTTGAGGTTGCGTCCGCGTGTCGGTCCGGCAACGTAACGGTGTGCAAAGCGAAGCAGCGCGCCGCGCTCCAGGCTTGTTTCGGTGGCCTGTCCAATAGCGTACCGACACCGCGCTTTTGTCGGCGCGATGATGACTGGTCGCGATGATGACGCCCCGCAATGAAACGCCACCGTCCTCCCTTGGCAGCCCCCTTACGGCCGACGTGGTCCGGTGATCCGGCGGGCCACTCATCCACGCGTCGCTGGTCTCTACAGGAGAATGACATGCAAACTTACCGCTGGCTTTGTGTTGCGGCGCTTTCAATTATGCAAATGGGTTGCTTATCGACGCCCGGCGTATACGGCGGCGAGGGCGGGGATGGTGACCATCACCGTGGACCGGACGAGCGGTATGATAGTCGTCCGAACGGCTCCGTCTATCGCCCTGGCGAGCGCCAGCGAGTCAACTCGATGGAACGGGTCAGTGATGACAGGAAGCAGGAATCCGGCATGAAAAATGGATGGATACAATAGGCAATGACAAGCAATCGCGAGCGATGACGCTCCCAATGCCCCTTCTCTGCCTGCAAATGGCTCGCGCGCTCATGCAGTTGCCGGCGGAATGCATAGCAACAGTTCGTGCCGGCCATCCTCGAGCGGCACGCGCACTCCACCGCCCGCCACGGTAACTGGCAGGCCATCGCGGAGCGCGTGTGGCACGCCGGTAGCCGCCTGGACGCGGATAGCGTAGTAGCAGGCGCCCAGCTTGACGGTCGCTTCAAACCCCGGCCACGCGGCCGGCATCGCGGGGGCAACAACCAGCCAGGCCCCTTCCCTCCGGATGCCAAGGATGCCTTCCATGCCCGCGCGATGCATCCATCCCGCTGCGCCGGTGTACCAGGTCCATCCGCCACGCCCGACGTGGGGCGCCACCGAATAGACATCGGCCGCAACCGCATACGGCTCTACCTTGTAGCACTCTACGGCTGCGGCTGTCCGTGCGTGGTTGATCGGGTTGAGCATCGAGAACAGCTCGACGGCTTTTGTACCGGCGCCAAGCCTGGCGAACGCCAGAACCGACCACATCGCTGCATGGCTGTACTGGCCGCCATTCTCGCGCACCCCGGGCGGATAGGCCCGGATGTAGCCAGGGTCCGGCCCCTCCCGGTCGAAGGGTGGCGAAAACAGCAGCGCCAGCCCATCCTGGCGACGCCACAGATACTGCTCCATCGACGCCATCGCGGTTGCCGCGCGCGCGGGATCCCCCGCCCCCGACAGCACGGCCCACGACTGCGCGATGGCATCGATCTGGCACGCCGCGCTCGACTTCGAGCCTAGCCAGCTGCCATCGTCGAAGGTGGCGCGGCGGTACCAGCCGCCGTCCCAGCCGTGCTGCTCCAGCGCTTCGCCCAGCAATACGGCATGCGCGCGCCAGTCCCGGGCACGGCCGGCGTCGCGCGCCTCGGCATACGGCGTGAAGAGCGTGAGCGTACGCGCCAGCAGCCAGCCCAGCCATACGCTCTCGCCCTTGCCGGCGGCCCCGACGCCGTTCATGCCATCGTTCCAGTCGCCACCGCCCATCAGCGGAAGCCCGTGTTCTCCGGTAAGCGCCAGGCAGCGGTCGATGCCCCGGGCGCAATGCTCGAACAGCGATGCCGATACTGCCCCGGTCAACGGCTGGAAGAAGGCATCGTGCTCACCGGCCTGCAATACCGGGCCGTCGAGGAAGGGCACGGACTCGTCGAGCACGGCCGCATCCCCCGAGGCGGCGATGTAGGTGGCCACCGCGAAGGCAAGCCAGACGCAGTCGTCGGAGATGCGGGTGCGCACGCCCTGCCCGCTGTGCGGCAGCCACCAGTGCTGGACATCGCCTTCGGCGAACTGCCGAGCGGCGGCACGCAACAGATGGTGCCGTGTCGTGGCCGGGCTGGCGAAGGTGAGCGCCATGGTGTCCTGCAACTGATCGCGAAAGCCGTAGGCGCCGCTGGCCTGGTAGAACGCCGAGCGCGCCCAGATACGGCAGGCAAGCGTCTGGTACAGCAGCCGGCCGTTGAGCATGATGTCCATGGCGCGGTCCGGCGTGCGGACCTGCACCGCACGGAGCAGGCCGTTCCAATGCCCGGTCACGGCATCGAGCACGGCGTCGAGATCGGCTGCGCGATAGCGGGCGACCAAGGCGCTCGCCTCGTCCTGCGAGCCGCACTGCCCCAGCAGCGCGACGATTTCTACGGTTTCGCCGGCGGCAAGCTCCACGAAGCACTGCAAGGCCGCGCAGGGATCGCGCCCCGCACCGATGGCGCCCGACAGCGGTGCAGGGCCGAGCAGCGCCGCCGGCGCGGCAGGCGCGCCGTTGCGTCCGAGGAATTCGGTACGGTCAGCGGTCCAGGCCACCTGCCTGCCGCCGAGATCGGCGAAGGCGACCCGTCCCGGGAACGCGGTGCTCCAGGGATTGCGTGCCAGCATGGCACCAGTGGCGCCGTCGATCGCAGTGGCGATGAACGGAGCCGAAGCGCTACGGAAGGTGCCAAGCACCCACTCTGCGAACGCCGTCACCGAAAGGCGGCGGCGGCCAGCCGACAGGTTGCGCAACGTCAGGCGGGAGATCTTGACCGGATCCTCCAGCGGCACGTACTGAAGCAATTGCGCCGAGATGCCGTTGGCCTCGTGCGCAAAACGGCTATAGCCATAGCCATGGCGCGCCGTATAGGCATTGCCGTCGCGGATGGGCTGTGCCGTGGGCGTCCACAGATCGAGCGTCTCTTCGTCTCGGATGTAGATTGCTTCGCTGGCCGGGTCCAGCACCGGATCGTTGGACCAAGGCGTGAGCTGGTTCTCCCGGCTGTTCTCCGCCCAGGTGTAGCCGCTGCCTTGCGCAGAGACCTGAAAGCCGAACGACGGATTGGCGATCACATTGAGCCACGGCGCAGGCGTCGCGACCTCCCCGGTGAGCTCGATCACATACTCGTGCCCATCCTTGTCGAAGCCGCCCAGTCCGTTGAAGAACTCCAGCGGGGCTGTGACCCGCGCTTGCGTGGGGGGTACCGGCGAGACGGAGACAGGCGGGAAGGCCAGGCGCGAAAGCCACTTGCGACGATCGGGGGCCGCACGGGCAGGCGCCTCGGGCAGACGGGCAAGCTGCTCGGCAACGGAGCCGCGGCGCGCGACCAGCGCGACACGGGCAACTGACTGGAGCAACTCGCGCGCCTCGATCCGCATCATGTCCGCGCGCAACGCGTATACCGCCCCACGGCCAAGCCCGTCACCCAGGCGGGGACGCGACTGGCTGCTGCGCACCGCCGTGTCTATCGCGACCTGCAGGTCCTGGGTGTAGGAGGAAGCGCGTTCGTTGACGATGACGAGATCAACACCAAGGCGCTTGAGCCGCCAGTATTCGTGCGCACGCAGCAGCTGGCGCACTTGCGCCATGTCTTCGATATCGTCGATGCGCAACAGCACGATGGGCAGGTCGCCGGAGATCGCGTGCGGCCAGAGCCCCGACTGCGGCCCCGCGCCAGCGAGGATGGCCTCCGCCGGGCTCCGGAAGCGGACATCGGAATACAGGATCGGCGCCGCCAGGCGCTGGAAGTCCGCCGCCTCGCCAGCCTTTGCGTCGAGATAGCGCAGCTGGACCTGGGCCTGGGTCCACGCCAGGGTCTTGGCACGCTCGAACGCGCTGCGGTCGTGGTGCTTGTCGATGAGGACCATCAGTTCGGCACGCGAGGGCGCCACCAGCGTCCAGAAGGCAACCCGGGCAACGCCGCCCGGCGCTACCCTCACGCGCTGCCGGAGAGAAAAGACAGCATCGAGGACCACGCCGGTGGTATTCGACAGCGGCTGCCCGCGTCCCATGCCGCCAGGTGCCCGGGCCGCCGGGCCAGTCCCGAGAAAACGCGCGCGGTCGGTTTCATGCTGGAGATCCGCGATCACGTCGCCTTCGGCCACCGTGAAATGCGCGGCCCATATGCGCGGCTCCCCGTCGGAGCGCGGGCGGCGCGTGGCAATAAGCGCGCCGAACTCCGGCAGGTACTCGGTCTCTACAAACAGTTTGGAGAAGGCGGGATGCGCATCGTCGGCGGACGGCATGGCCAGGACCAGTTCCGCATAGGAGGTCAGTTCGATCTCACGTGGGCGGCGGCCGCTGTTGGCCAGCGATACGCGCCGCACTTCGCCGTCGTCCTCCCCGGAGACCAGCACATCGAGGGTCGTGGCCAGGCTATCGTCGCGGCGGATGAACTCGGCGTGATCCTCGGCGAAGACGACCTCGCAGCCTGCGTCTTCTTCGTCGGCCTTGCGTTCTCCAGGCTGCGGGCTGGCAGACCATACCTTGGCGCTTTGCGTATCACGCAGGAAGATGAAAGAGCCGGCATCGTCGCGCGTTGCATCCTCCCGCCACCGTGTCACGGCAAGATCGCGCCAGCGGCTGTAGCCTGCGCCGGTGGTCGTCAACATTACGGCGTAGCGGCCATTCGAGAGCAGATGCGTGACGACGGCGCCGGTGGTGGCGCCCGGGTACCTGCGCACCGTCGAATCCTCGTGGCCCGCCTCGCCCCTGGACGCCTTCACCTCCTCGGCCCGCGGATGGGAAATGGCAACGTTGCGCGGCATGCGCTCCTGCAGCAGGAGTTCCGTGGCCTGAATCATCGGTTCGCGGTGGAAGCGCTCGCGCATCTGCCCCGCATGCAGCGTGTTGGCGATCGCGACGATGGTCATGCCCTGATGATGCGCCATGTAACTGCGGATGATCGCGAACTCCTCGTCCTCCGGCAAGCGGGAGCGCGTGAAATCGACCGCTTCATAGAAGCCGTATCGCCCTTTCGCCCCCATGCCGGCTAACCGCACGTAGTTACGCTGGGCCGCTTGCGGATCGACCATGGCCGCTAGCGCGGTCGCGTAAGGTGCAATCACGACGTTGTCCGACAGACCGCGTTTGAGCCCGAGTCCTGGTACACCGAAGTTGGAGTACTGGTAGGTGAACTCCATGTCGCGCGCGTTGTAGGCCGACTCGGACACCCCCCACGGCACGCCCAGCAAGCGGCCGTAGACCTGCTGGCGCTCCACCACCAGCCGGTTGGTCTGCTCCAGCAGGCTGCCGCCCGGCGCGCGCATCACCAGAGACGGCATCAAATACTCGAACATGGACCCAGACCAGGAGATCAGCGCCGAACCGTTGCCCAGCGGCGTGGCCGTGCGGCCCAGGTGGAACCAGTGGCGCGTGTCCACGTCGCCCTTCGCGATGGCGAACAGGCTGGCCAGCCGCGCCTCCGATGCCAACAGGTCATAGCAGCTCACGTCGAGGCGGTTGTCCTCCTGCGAATAGCCAATCGACAACAGTTTGCGCTCGCGGTCGAACAGGAACCCGAAGTCCATCGCCAGCGCCATTTCGCGCGCCTCGGCTGCAAGTGCCTGCAGCCGCGCTGCGAGCTCGCCCGGCGCCGCGGCGCTATGAAGCCGGTCCTGCTCGTGCTCAGCCATGGTCTTGCGTAACGCTTCGACCCAGAACGCAAGGTCCGCGAGGCTGTCATCGCCCGCCGCCGGCAAGATCGCGCGGGCCGTCATGGTGGCTTTTTCCGTCAGCCGCCTGAGCGTGGGCGACAGCGTGCCCATGGGCTCCGTGCCGGCGAGCCGGGTTTCGATGTCCTCGATCAGCCCGCCCAGGACGCCACCCCGCTCCCCGCACGGCGTGGCAAGGCTGGCAAGGGCTTCGCGCGCGAGCCTGATCGTGTCCATCATGCCGGGCCGGAAGTCCGGCACCGCCGCGGAATCGGTCCATTCCTCGCAGGCATTGGCCAGCACGATCAGGTGGCCGGCCAGGTTGCCGCTGTCCACCGACGAGACATAAGCGGGCGTCAGCGCGCGCAGGTCCTGCGTGTCATACCAGTTATAGAAATGCCCGTGTAAGCGCGGCAGCTTGCGCATGGCGGCGAAGGCGGCTTCCAGGCGCTCGACCGTCGCCACGGTGGCGCTCCAGCCAAAGTCACGCGCGGCAACGGCGGAGAGCAGATAGAGGCCGATATTGGTAGGCGACGTCCGGTGCGCCACCACGGGCCGCGGCCGTTCCTGGAAATTGTCGGGCGGCAGCATATTGTCCGCCGGTGTGACGAAGGTCTCGAAATATCGCCAGGTGCGGCGCGCCGTCAGGCGCAGGTCGCGCGTGTCCGGCCCCGACGCCAGCAGGTGCCGGGCCACCGTCGGGGAGCGGCTGACGCCTAGGGCCAGCGCCGGTGCTGTCAGCCAGAGCAGCCCCAACGGCAGCAAAAGCGGCCAGGAAGGCCGCGCAAAGGCTAAGGCGCCCGCCATCATGGCTAGCGTCAGGGCGACCCCGCCTCCCATTTTTAGATAGAAACCGGTAAGATCCAGCCGTGGACTGCTCATCGACTGCGCGGCTGTGGTCCACTCCAGCAAATGGCGCCGCGTGAAGCGCAGGCGTACCAGGGTTCTTAAGATGGCATCGCCCATCCGCCAAGCCTGGTCGGGCAGGAACGCAAGTGTGAGCAGCACCTGCGTGGCCGCGGCGTGCAGATCCGCCGTCAGCATCCGCAGGTGGTTGCGCATCTGGATGCCCGCGCGATGCGGGACCAGCGAAAACAAGCCAGGAAAGAACGCGGGAAACGCGATGGCGGCGAGCAGCATCCCCGTGGCCCACAGTCCGGTTGCCAGTGGCAGCAGCCAGCACACGCCCAAAGCCAGCAGCAGGACGGGCGTCAGCAAGGCGCGACGTAGGTTATCCAGCATCTTCCAGCGGCCCAGCATCGGCACCGCCTCACTGCCGGCGCGGCCCTTGAAGATCCAGCCGAGAAGCTGCCAGTCACCGCGCGTCCAGCGGTGCTGGCGTTTGGCGGCAACATCATAGCGCGACGGGAAATCCTCGACGACTTCGACATCCGAGGCCAGGCCGGCGCGAGCGAACACGCCCTCGAAGAGATCATGGCTGAGCACCGCGTTTTCCGGAATGCGGCCGTGCAACGCGCGCTCGAAAGCATCTACGTCATAGATGCCCTTGCCGGTATAGGAACCTTCGCCGAACAGGTCCTGGTAGACATCGGACGCGGCGGCCGCATAAGGATCGATACCACCGGGCGCGGAGAATATCCGCTGAAAGACGGACCCCTCGCTGCCCACCGGCAGCGAGGGCGTCACGCGCGGCTGTAGCACGGCATAGCCGCCCACGATGCGTTGCAGCCGCTCGTCGAAGCGGGGCCGGTTCAGCGGGTGGGCCATCTTGCCGATCAGCCGCAGTGCCGCATCGCGCGGCAGGCGTGTGTCGGCGTCAAGCGTGATGACGTATCGCACCCCGGCGGGTACCTGCGGCGGCTCACCGTTGGCACCGACATAGCTCGTGTCGGTGGCGCCGCGCAGCAGCCGGTTGAGTTCATGCAATTTGCCGCGCTTGCGCTCCCAGCCCATCCATGTCTGCTCGCTGGCGTTGAAGATGCGGCGGCGGTGCAGCAGCAGGAAGCGATTGCCCGCAGGACCCGGCCCGTGGCGGCGATTCAGTTCCTCGATCGCATCCGCGGCCATGGCCAGCAGCGCCGAATCGGCCGACGCCGCTTCCTGGTCCGCATCGGCGCCGTCGGTCAGCAGGGCGAAGGTCAGGTCACCGCCGGCACCGGCAAGGTGGTGCACCTCCAGGCGCTCGATCTGCTCCCGCAAGCTGGCTTCGCTGACCAGCAGCGTCGGCACAGCGACCAGCGTGCGCAACGATGACGGCACGCCATCCAAAAGCTCAAGACCGGGCAGGATGGACGCGCCAAAGCTCCAGACCATCACGCGGTTGACCAGCGTGGTCGCCACCTCGCTGGCCGGCACAACGCAGATGACGCCGATCAGCGCCAGCCAGCCAGCCGCGAGCCCGGGATCCGGCACTGAGGCCAGCACCCAGAGGAAGGCGGCAAGCACACCGACGGTGGCAAGTAGGATCGCGCCCACATAGCCGCCAATGCCGAGAGCGACATTGATGCGGCTGAAGCGAAGGCGAGGCGGCGGGCGAAAGCCGATAGTCCGCTCGAGGGCGAGCCGCCCCTCTGCAATGAGGTGATAGCCGGGATCGCCGGTGCGCTCGGCCTGCGCTGCGCTGGTGGTACCCGCCACCGCAGCGTGCGCGGCCGACAGGGCGATGTCCGCAATAGCGAGCTCCGATACCGGCGAGCCCCGTGCCAATTGCTCGATAGCGCTGCGGTAGAGATTGCGCGTGGCAAAGTCCATTGCCGCAAAAGCGCTCCCCGCACGTAGCCGCTGGTCAACCAGGCTCACGCTCTCGAACAGCTCCGCCCAGTCGATATCGGAAATCAAGCGCATGCTGGTAATGACGTTGCGCACGGTCACGTTGGCCGCGCCTTGGCGCTGCTGCGCGCGCCGCACGACGCCGTCGATCGACGCGCCCTGCCGGCCAAGCCGCTGCTCCAGCCACCCGAGCGTGGGCGTGGTTCTCGGATCCTGGTCCCTGAGCCGCTTCGCCAGCTGCGCGGCGAACAGCTCCGAGAGGGGCGATGCCGAGCGCGAGGCGATATCGATATCGAGTGCCGAACCGGCGCAACCTGACACGAGCAGCTGCTTCGATAGTTGGTCAGCATCGGCGCGTGCGACGCGACCAGCGGTGATCTGCTCCGCCAGTCGACGCAGATTCTCCACCAGGACAATGCGCAGGGTGATGGCGACCGCCCACAGCTCGCCGATGGTCAGGGGCTGGACACGTTGATAGGCGGCAATGAATCGGCGCAGTGTGTCCGGGTCAATATGGCTGTCGGTATGCGCCACGAAGGCCCATGCCAGCCCGAATATCCTGGGATACCCGGCAAACGGCCCTTCGCTCAGCTTTGGCAGCTGGCGATAATATCCGGTGGGCAGGTCGTCACGGATCTCGCGGATCTGCGCTTCCACCAGATGGTAGTTGTCGAGCAGCCATTCGGCCGCGGGCTCCACGCCCCTGCCGCTCTCCAGTTCCGCCGCGCTGGCACGATAGGCTGCGAGCAGGACCACGGCATTGTCATTGAGACGGCTGCGCAAGGACGGCACCCGCGGCGGCTTCGGCGTGACCGGCTGCGCCGAGGCGAGGCTTTGCGCATGCTGCTCCAGCCGTTCGGTGCCGAACAACTCCTCGCGCACCGGTGCCGTGTTGTTCCATGGTGATGCGGTTGAAGGGAAATCGAACGTACGGAGCAGAGCTGAATACATGAACGCCTTTGAGATATTGGCTGCGGCACCGCTACGGTTGCTTGCGCTGTTCTTCCTTCGCGTCTCCGTAGGAAGCCTGTACCTCGCCGACAAGCTGTTCGACCTTGCCTCTGAGTTGGGTTGTCTTGCGTCCGGTGGTCTTTCCAAACATTTCCCTCAGTCTTCCCTTCGCCTTCTCGAGGCGGCCCTTCACCTGGCTTATATTCATGACACCGCTCCTTGATGATGGCGGCCGGCCGGCCAATCGCGCGCCGGGCGTCACGCGCGGCACAACTCTGGCTCGCGCGCCCAAGTCTGGCCACGGCCGCCTAGAAGCGGTCCATCAGCACCAGCACTAGCACCACGATCAGCAATGCACCCAGCACGCCACTGGGCATGTAGCCCCAGGAGCGACTGTGCGGCCACGTCGGCATGGCGCCGAGCAGGACAAGCACGAGCACGACCAGCAATACGGCGGTTCCTAGCATGGAACACCCCTTCCCCGACTCCGCGTTGGCCAGGTCGCCGTTGCTCTCCGCCAAGGGGCCTGAATCATCGAGCCCGACGCGTAGTCGGCCGCGTTACCTGAATGGATCTGACCCCCTTGCGATCAATGTGCCATCGAGAATGGGGATTGTCGGTACGCTGACGGACACTACTGCCGGCGGACACCCAGCAACGGCGCGGGACCAAGTGCCGCCGAAAACCGTGTCGCCATCACCCCACCCTCCTGACAACGCGCTGGACTATATTTTTTAGCGGTGGCACGGTTGTTCGCGCGACGAAGATCCGCGCGCATTGCCGCCAATATGCCGGATCTTTCATTTGGCCGGCGCCGGAGGCGCGACATGAGTATCTTGGATGAGCCGAAAACTAACCATCTGCGAGCAGTACTGCCTGAAGAGACTGGTTGCGCCTTGAACGGCACCTCGATTTCACTGAACTGCCCCTGCGGCACGTGGTCTACGAGTCCGGCGATCAGCTGGGGGCGGCGTACTTTCCCACCAGCGCGATCGTATCGCTGCTCTATGTGATGGAAGACGGATCATCGGCCGAGATCGCCATTGTCGGCAACGAAGGGATCGTCGGCATTGCGCTGTTCATGGGCGGCGAAACCACGCCGAGCCGCGCCATCGTGCAAAGCGCCGGCTACGGATACAAGCTCAATGCCAAGCTCTGAAACAGGAATTCGCGCGCGGCGGCCCGGAGCGGCGCCTGCCGCTGCGATACATCCAGGCCCTGATTACCCAGATGGCTGCCGACCAAAGAACTGACGATGACGCAGGAGTGGATCTCCAACATGCTAGGCGCGCGGCGCTCCGGCGTCACCGACGCGGCGCTGAAACTCCAGAACGCGGGCCTGATCCGCTACAGCTATGGCCATATCTCGGTGCTCGACCAGCCGGCGCTAGAAAAGCACGCGTGCGAATGCTACGCCGTGGTGAAGAAGGAGTTCGACCCCGAACTTGCCGGCCGTCTGAGAAAGCCGCGCCGTCCCTAGAACCGCGGCTTCGAGGTATCCCCCGCGCCCTTCGCATTGGCATAGTCAAGCACGGCCTCGCTCGTGGGCGCCAGCGAACAGACTCGAAGAGGCTGGAAGCTTCAAACGTGCCGCGACGCGTAGCGTCATCGGGTTCACCTGAGATGGGGCAGCAGGTCCCCATGTTCTTCGACGCCGACGCCCCCCGATCCGCACAGCACCGATCGCACCTTTCCCTTCTCCGCAGTCTTGCAGCCGACGACCATCAGGATCTCGCCCTCGGACAAAACGGCTGCGTGCCGTGCCAGATGTGGCCGCACAACCCGGCTTCCGGCCAGTCCCCCGAGGCACCAGCCGGCTATCCCGCCGATGACAAAGCCAACACAATACGCGGCGATGCCGACCAGCAGTGTGGCCCGGTCACTGTAGTATCCGGCGATTACCGCACCCAGCAGCGCGCAAATCGCATACCCTGCGGTCGCCCCTTCACGCCGGAAGGTGATATGTGTGGCATCGACAGCGGGAAATCCCTTCACCGGCCTGAACGCCTCGCCGAAGAACCACGGACCCGAGACATGGGCGGGTGGCTGCCCAAGCGGAAGCAGGCGGTCCCACCCGGCTTTGGCCGAAACGGCATCCTCGAAGCGAAAGTACAGAAGGGAACGCATGGCGGCACCTCGACGTCTCGAGCATACCGGCTACAGGCCTCGGCCCATCCGCTGCGTTATCGCAGCCGGTGTTGTCGATCGATAGGCCATGTATGCGCGGGCACCGGCGACGCGTCTGTCCGGTGCCGGACATGACCAATGCCTGGAACCCCTTATCGAGGGGGGGACAATGCCCGGACATAGTCCGGGCTATCTCGATCCCATGGCGGCCGGCACTCGGCCCGGCTGCATCGGCGGCGGCACCGCCAGCCACCGTGAATCGATTCATACCGCGGGGGCGCATGTCCGCCATCGTACCGACACGCAGGCGCTACCGTGCCAACCTTCATCTATGGGCGGGCCTGGTGCCCCCCCGTGCTGGCAGGCCGATGAGAGCCTCGCCTCGGCAAGGAATTGCGCGAGAGAACCATGCTAGGTGTTCTGGTGGTCGTCGTATTGGCGATGACTTTGGTGGCAGTCGTGTCAGTCTGGCACCATAGCCGTGTATGGGGCTATATGCCGGCAGCGTGCTGGGGACATTGCTACTCGTGGTGTTGATACTTGCCTTCTTCGGCAGGATCTGAAGGCGGGCAGTGTCCCTCTACGGAGGAGGCACCGCCGGCGACGCCCATGCCGTGCGCACGGGCAGGGAGTATTCCATGCAATCCGGGATATCTGGTATAGCGGTGGTAACCTATCGCACTGCGCCATCCAGTTGGTTCTTCGCCGAGGTCGATGGGACATGGATCTACCGTTTCGGCCCATTTAGCAGCGCGAAGGCCCTCGATGACGTCCTTACGGTGATCTACGCAACGCCGCCGCAGCGGGCCGCGATCGCGCCGGTGGGCGAGTGCGACGATGCTGTCGTGCTGCTTGCCGCCGCCGCGCTCGCAGCGCCATCGCCGCCCGGACGGAGGATGCCAGCATCGGCGGGCACGGTGACTGGGTGGCGCACCTTGCTGCACAGACTGCATTTTCGCGGCGCGCCGGAGATCGTCATCCACTGACAGTGGTGGTATATGCCCGGGCCATCGGCTTGACCGCGCCCCGGCGGCAATCTCCTCCCTGCCCTGCCGCCGTCGCGCGCCGCCGAGGCATCTGCGATCCCCCGGCGCGCTCATCCCACCCAAAAGAGATCACTCATGGCATTCGTCTTCCCCCTCTTCCTCCCCAAGACACCCCTCGCACTGCCAACTGCTATCGCTGCAGCGCTGCTGGAGCTACCCACCCCGGCCAGAGAGGTGCCAGCCGCCGCACACCGGGTGCACTGGACGCGTCCCGACCGGATGGAAACGCATATCCGAGAGCTGCATATGCAGCTCCGCATCACAATGTCGCAGCAGGATCACTGGCAGAAGATCGCGCAGGTGATGCGCGGCAACGCCGGCACGATGGCGTCGCTGCACCAGCAGCGCAGCACCGCCGCCAGGGATATGACGGCCCCCGGCGATCTCAACGCCTGCCGCACGATCGCCGAGGTGCATGCCGAAGGCATCCGCAAGCTCGCATCCGTGTTCCAGGCGCTCTACGACAGCATGTCGAAGGTGCAAAAGCAGAACGCCGATATGGTCTTCCTCAGCCGGCAGATACGGCCCGCATCCAGGCAAGGCTGACCCTGGCATGCCGCGAGCCAGCGTTGTCGATTCGCGCGTCCGGCACCGGACAGACGTTGTCGCGCCTGCGCCCTATTCCTGCGAGTGCCGTCCTTGAGGCGAGCATGCGGGGCCTGCGCGCACCGCAATCGGTCCCCCGCGTCCCATTTCTCCCGGCAGCACGAAACGGACTATCTGGCCTACAACGGCTATGCCGACCACTGGAGCGGCGCAGGCGTCCGGGACGGACTCCTCTGTCTCCAGGCGAAGTGGCAGCCGGCTACAGCGGACCGGGGCAGAGCCAGCGCGAGGGGGACGGCACGCATCTGCGCAGCGCGCAAGCCATTGCGCACTATGCCATTCATGCCTGGACGGTGACATCGGCCACATGGAAGGCTTGCTCACGGTCTCGCTCGACCTGTCCCGCGAAGTCCTAAAGGCCGCGCCGCGCTACGATGACGAAGCACCCTGGACCAGCGGCAGGAAGCCGGCATTCATCAGCACTAGTACAACATCCCGTAAATAGATTTAATAATTATCAGGCTGTAGGTACGGCTCCAGGAGCGTGACGACCACCTGGGCCATCTCGTCGAGCGAGCCTGCGCCTGGCAACGGCTCCCAACGCCCACTATGGTTGCGAAAGGCGGCGC
>NZ_JBFRFX010000069.1:0-24323 GCF_052115045.1 Cupriavidus sp. 2TAF22 | reverse complement strand
CGGCGCCGTCTTGCGCTCGATCAGCGATAACAGTTCCTGTCTTTCTTTCTTCGCCAACTTCACTGGCGTTGCATGGCGGCCTCGACTCATCCCGCCATGATATCCGAGGCGATTATTTATTCAAGCTATTTACGGGATGTTGTACTAGCGGTGCCGGGGAGGCGCCAGAACGAATCGATGACGCCCTGAGGCGGCGCCGCTTCGTTGGAGTTTGACGCCGATGCCCCGGCGAAGGCGAGGCATTCACGGTCTGGGCGTTCCGCTCGAACTATGCCATTCTCAGCGCCACAATCAAGTCTTTTGCGATACGAGCAGATCGTTGATCAGACCGGTGTGCAGTTCGCCTGCGAGCCAGGGAGCGTAAGCCAGCATGCGCTGTAGCAACGGCAAGTTGGTTTTGACGCCAACAATGTCGGTTGCGGACAATGCCTCGCGTGCCAGCGCGATCGCTGCTTGCCGATCTGAAGCATGGACGATGATCTTGGCGATCATGGGGTCGTAGTAGGGACTGACCGTATTGCCTTCCGCATAGCCGGTCTCGACGCGAATTCCCGGGCCCGACGGCAGATGGAATACCTGCAGGGTGCCTGGCGAGGGGAAGAAGCGCACCGGATCCTCGGCGTAGATGCGCAGTTCGATAGCATGGCCCTCTACCCGAACCGGCGCGGACAGGACATCACGTAGATACTCCCCGGCGGCCAAGCGGATCTGGGCCTCGACCAGATCGATGCCGGTCACCGCTTCAGTCACAGCGTGCTCAACTTGCAGGCGGGTGTTCATCTCAAGAAAACTGTAGCTACCATCGCTGCCGCGCAGCATCTCGACCGTACCGATGACGTCGTAGCCCAGCTTGCCCAGCAGACGGGCCACCCGGTTGGCGATCTCGTCCGCTTCGCCGGGCGGCAGGGCCGGCGCACACGCTTCCTCGATGACTTTCTGGTGACGGCGCTGCACCGAGCAATCGCGCTCAAACAGATGGCGAGCGTTCCCGTGCCGGTCGGCCAGAATCTGGAATTCGATATGCCGTGGCCGTTCGAAGAGTTGCTCGAGATAGACATCGCCGTTGCCGAAGCTGCGTTGGGCCAAGGCCCGTGCGCGCGTCACCGCCTCGACCAGCGAGGTGGGGTCCTGCGCGGCGACCATGCCGATACCGCCGCCACCGCCGGCGGGCTTCACCAGCACCGGGTAGCCCACGGCTGCGCCGGCTGCTTCAATATCTCGGGGATCTTCGCCGACCACTTCAGAGGACCGGCACATTGGCATGCCATGCTCGGCCATCAGCGTACGCGCCCGCGTCTTATGGCCCATGGCATCGATCCAGTGCGGGCTCGGGCCGATGAACGTCAGTCCGGCAGCCTCCACGCTTCTCGCAAAGCCTGCATTTTCGGACAGAAAGCCGTATCCGGGATGCACGGCATCGGCGCGCGAGCGGCGCATCACGTCGAACAGGGCGCCTTCGTTTAGATAGCTTTGCACTGCCGGCCCTGGGCCAATGCAGTAAGCTTCATCCGCCTGTTGGACGTAAGGAAAATCGCGGTCGGCTTCGGAGTAGACTACGACCGAGCGCAGCCCCATTCGTTGCAGGGTGCGCAGCACGCGGGCAGCCACGGCCCCCCGGTTGGCAATCAGTACGGTTCGCATGGATTGGTCTCCTTTAGTAGCTGGTGGGCCAGGTGCGCATGAGGTGCTGACCCACGCCTCCAGTGAGCCGCAGCCGGTGTACTTCGAGCAAGCGCGACAGCGTTTGGCGCGTATCGACCGGGTTAATGACCATGTGCGCCGAGTAAGCTGCGCCCATGTCCCAGGCGGAGGTGTCGCTCTCCATCTGGCGCAGGAGGGTGGCGTAGAGTTCGGGGTCATCTTCTTGCTTCACGCCATGCACGATAGTGACGCCAGAACGCGGGTCCATGAAATTGACTTCGGCGGATACCCAGGCAATCAACTCGTCGGCATTACCGGCGCCGCCCATGTTGAGCACGGCCTGACCATACGATTTGCGCATAATGATGGCAATCTTCGGCACAGTGACCAGCGAGAGGGCATTCATCCAGTTCATCACCCTGCCGACGGCGCCGCGGCGCTCGCCTTCGATGCCGATCAGGAATCCCGGCTGGTCAGTCATGAAGACCAACGGAATATTGAACGAATCGCACAGCACCATGAAGCTGGTTGCCTTGTTGCACGCGTCGACATCGATAGCGCCGCCTTTGGCGATCGGATTATTGGCGATGACCCCCACACTTCGACCGTCGATGCGGGCCAGTGCCGTCACCACCGACTTGCCGTAGCGGGCCTTCAGTTCGAACATGCTGCCCTTGTCGACGATCAGCGGAATGATCTTGCGCACGTCGTAGACCCGAGTGCGGGACTCGGGAACGATGTCGAGGATGCGATGCGCTTCATTGCCAGAGCCTGCGGGCACCGGGTGCACCGGGGGGGCTTCGTTGTGGTGGCTGGGCAGGTAGGACAGAAAGCGTTTGACCGCATCCAGAGCCTCTTCATCTGTATCGGCTGCCATGTCCACAAGGCCCGATACGCCAGTCAGCATCTCCCATCCGCCCAAAGCCTCAGGATCGACTTCCTCGCCGATCGCCATTGAGGTGAGCTTGACACTGGACACGGCCATGACGGCGCCCTTGCGCATGACCGAAAAATCCGCCAACGCTGCATACCAGCTTGATGAGCCATAACAATGTCCGAGCACGGCGGAGGCCCACGGGGTCTCACGAGTGCGCAGGTATTGCGTTGGACGGTCGCCTGAGCCAATGCCGCGTGCGCCCATGGTATCGGGCATGCGAGCGCCAGTGGACTCGCCGAGAAAGACCATTGGCAGGCCGCGCCGGGTCGCCATGGATTTCATATGCGCGATCTTGTTGCCATTGACAGTGCTGCTCGACGCGCCAAGCACCGTGAAATCATTCGAAACCAGGGCGACGTCGCGGCCATCCAGGCGCGCGTAACCAGCGATCTTGCCATCGGCGGGGGATCGGTCGCGGACCTCGGGCCGGTACGATGTGGCAAGCAGGCCAGATTCCAGGAAGCTGCCCGCGTCCACCAGGTAATCAATGCGCTCGCGTGCGTTCATGACGCCTGCGGCTTTGCGGTGTGCAAGCTTTTCCTGGCCACCCATCTGCCGGGCGCGCGCCTCGCGTTGTGAGAGTTCGTCGATCAGCGATTCGAATGCCATTCCTGTGTCTCCCCTGTTGCTCATCGTTTGAAAAGTGCCGGGTTTGCTGCGACGAACCGGCTGGCGGAGGCGCCTTCGGTGACCAGCAGTGCGGCCAGTTCCGCCGGAGTCGACGCCTCAAGCTGGTAGCCCTCGCTGGTCAGTTGCCTGTTGATCGCGGGATCCTCGACAAACTGCCGGGACAGGGCAGCCATGCGCGAGATAATCCGCTCCGGCGTTCCAGCGGGAGCGAATACGCCGTACCAGTTCGAGAAAACCGCGTCAGACATGCCGCTCTCCTTCAGAGTCGGCACATCGGGGAACGCCGCGCTGCGCGTTGCCGAACTGACCGCAAGCGGCCGCAGCTTGCTACCGCGCACGAATGGGGCCAGTACCGGTACGTTGGCAATCACCATATCCACCTGCCCACCTATGGCATCGCCGGAGGCCTGCGCGCCCCCCTTGTAAGGAACATGGTTAAGGCGGATCTTCGAGCCTGAGTTGAGCAACCCTACCTGCAGTACTAGCGAGGCGCTGGAGATCGAGTAGCGCTCGGGATTGCCGCGGGCCAGCGTGATCATGTCCGTGATACTTGACGCCGCAAAATTGTTGTTTGCGGCGATCAGGCACGGCACGCGGGTCAGCAGGCTTACCGGCGCCAGTTCCTTCTGTGGGTCGAATGTCGGAACGGGGCCGGTAAACCGGTTGGTAGCCAGGCCGTCGATGCCGATCAGGAATGTATAGCCGTCCGGCTCGGCCTTGGCGACTAGCTCGCTGCCGATGTTGGTTGAGGCGCCCGGGCGGTTCTCCACCACCACGGCCTGCGCGAGCTTCTTGCGCAGGAACTCCGCATACTCGCGTGCCAGCCTGTCATTGGTTCCGCCTGGCGCGTATGGCACGACAAGACGAATAGGCTTCGCTGGCCAGTCCTGCGCGGCTACGTGTCCCGTTACCAGGCTGGCAACGATCAGTGCTGCAAGTCCCCACAATCGCATCCTCATGTTGGTGTCTCCCAGGTGGTGAAAGCCAGCGTAGAAATGGCGTCACATAATGTCAAGTTACTTTACTAATGCAGCGTGCTACCTCCGTGTGTGTCGTCCTGCGGCACCACGCTCCGGGCCGCGAAAGATCTTTACATCAACCGATGCAAAATGGTCTGTCGCTCGTGAACCAGAAGCTGGCCGGCTGTCGTTTCGTAACGGTTCTCTGTATCGAAGACCAGCATGCGCTCTCCGCGACGGCCTGTCCTGCACCGCACGCCGGCCAGCCGACTGCTTGCCTGAACAATGTCACCCGGCCTCGCCAGAGCGTGAATGCAAGCGGTGGTGCCACCATTGAGCAACCCTTGGGGCGCCAGGCTGAAGCGTTTGGCAAACGTGCGGCCGACCTCGCATACCGCTTCGCGTCCCAATGCGCCTGGCTCCGTGTCGAGTTCATGCGCACCTGCCGGCCAGGACATCGCGTGCACCGGAAACAGGGCGGGAGCGACCAGGCCGCCGTGGACGCTGCTGCGCGCGGCGTGGGGATCGTGGTGATACGCGGGCAAGCCCATCACTGCTTCGGCGAATAGGCGCAAGCGGCCGGCTTCCACTGGGTTGAAGGAAACAATATGCTCGATCTCCGTGCCGATGTGGCGTCGGATCGATGCCGGCACATTTTCGTCGACGCCTTGCGATGCAATGCCCATTTGCAGTGGCTCGCGCGGCTCGATATAAAGCGTCGGAAGCGTTTGCGGTTTGTCAGCGTTGCTGACGGGCAGCAGAACCGTGGCAGTGCCTTCGGTGGTCGCGCTTCCAGTATCCACGTTGAACAGGTGCAGGTCGAGATGCACCGCAGTCACCCTTGCCTGGTGCTCCACAGCGCGAACCTTTCCTTCGCCGCGCAGCCGCTGGCCGACCAGGTCGGGACTACGGAAGCGGCAGGCAAGCCGCCACAGCCAGCTGTGTTCTCCATAAGCGCTTGTGGCGAGTTGCGCAAGGAACTGCTGCTTCAGCGCGCCGTTGATGACCGTGTCGGGAAGGTCTGCAACGTCCCGGGCATAGGCCCGGTCATAATGGATCTTGTCCCAGTTTTCCTGGGCGGCGCACCAGCGGACGATGTGGCTCGATGTGAGCGCGCCCTTATCGAGCGTCGGTAGGGCGGTACCGGGGCGAGAATATTCTGCGGACATTCTGTCAACCTGCTTTACCATGTGCACGCGTCAATCGGTTTCTGGAGATTCGATGATCGGTAACAAGCAACTCGCACGGTTGCAACGTTCGCGGCAACGTGGCTTGAGCCGATTGCTTCTGCTGGCGCGGCGCAACTTCCTCGCCCGCGTGTCGGCGTCACTCGAGGGCTCTGGCCTGCCGGCCGTGCCGGATGCCTGCGTGATGGTGCTGCCCTACATCGACCTGGACGGTACACGCAGTACCGTGATCGCCCAGCGCGCCGGTACCACGCGGCAGGCCGTCTCGCAGGTGGTGGCCACGCTTGAGCAACTGGGCCTGGTCAGAAAGCACGTCGACGAGGCGGATGCGCGCGCGTTGATCGTCGCCTTCACGCCCGCTGGACTGGACTACCTTGTGCAAATGCATGCCGTGATCGATCGGATTGAGCAGGAGATTGCGCAGAGCATTGGCAACCGCGAAATGGAAATCGTACGCCGCACACTGGAGCTGATGGCGTACGGCGGGCAGGACGGATGAGGCTGTTCCGGCCGCGCGCTGCACGCCATCGTTGCGCTAAGGCCGGACGCCAGGTTTCAGCTTCGGCCCAAGCGTGGTCTTCAAGGCAATTTGCGCCGCATCGATGAACCGGCTCAGGGTGTAGCGGGTTTCGCGCGGGTCGATGATGTCTTCCACGCCAAAGGCTTCCGCGGTGCGGTAGGGCGAAGCGAGCTGGCGCAGCCGGTGCTCGATCTCGCGTTCCTTGGCCGCTGGATCCGGCGCATCAGCGATCTCCCGGCGAAATGCCGCAGCCACACCACCTTCGATCGGCAGAGACCCCCATTCCGCAGTCGGCCATGCCAGCTTGAGTCCCAAGCCATTCTTGTCAGTCGCGGCCATGCCGGCCATGCCGTAACACTTGCGGATCACAACCGTGGCGATTGGCACAGTGGCCTGAAGACTCACGAAGACGCTGCGCATACCTTCCCGCAAGGTACCTTGCGCTTCGGCATCGCGGCCCACCATGAAGCCTGGCACATCCACCAGGAAGACCAGCGGGATATGGAAGGTGTCGCAGAGTTCGATGAAATGCGTTTGCTTGCGTGCAGCTTTGGCATCGATAGCGCCGCCATAGGCCATGGGGTTGCTGGCCACTACGCCTACCACCTTGCCGTTGAGCCGCGTCAGGCACGTGATCACGGCTTTGCCATAAGTGGGCTGAATCTCGAAGAGAGTGCCGCGGTCGAAGACCATGCGGATGATCTTGCGCATGTCATAGGCCTTGCGGCGATCGGTCGGCACGATCGTCGCGAGTGCCTCGTCCCGTCGGTCGACGGGATCGTCGCAGGCGGTGACAGGCGGGAGTTCCCACACATTCTGCGGCATGTACGACAGGTAGCGCCGGATCATCTCGAAGCAGTCCGCCTCGCTGTCGACGGCGTTGTCGACCGCTCCAGCCAGGTCGACGGCAATCTTTGCGCCCCCCAGCTCGTCCTTGGAAATTTCTTGGCCGAGCGAGCGCTTCACCACCGGTGGTCCGGCTGCGAAGATCTGGCTGGTGCCGTTGACCATGACCGACCAGTGCGAAAGGATGGCCCGCCCCGCCGGCCCGCCTGCCGCGGTTCCCAGCACGGCACATACCACGGGGACTTGGCCGAGCAGTGCCGCGGAGGTTTCAAAGCCATGAACTCCCGGGAAGACGGTATGGCCGCGCTTCTGCGCGGAGGTGACACTACCACCCACTCCATCGATGAGATTGACCAATGGAATCTTGTAGTGGAGGGCGAGTTCCTCCACGAATCCGCCCTGTCCGCCTTTCTTGCGGTCGCCGCTCCAGCTTGCGCCGCCCCTGACGGTGTAGTCCTCGCCGCCGATGGCGACCGGCCGGCCGTCCACCGTTGCCAGGCCCATCACATACGGCGCGGGCGTGACCTTGACCAGCACGCCGTTCTCGTCGTAGTGGCCCTGGCCAGTCAGCCGGCCGACCTCATGGAACGAGTTGGCATCCGCGAGCGCATCGATGCGCTCGCGCACGGTCAGCTTTCCGGCGGCATGATGCCGCTCGACGGCCTCGGAGCCGCCCAGCGCAAGGCTAAACTCGCGTCGCCGCTCGAGCTCGAGAAGGTCTTCCGAGGGAATTGTTTGACTCATGTCCATCGCCATCTCCTCAGGCCGGTTCGACCACGGCAAGTATTTGTCCCTCGGCGATGGATTCGCCCTCCTTGACCAGCACCTCGGAAACCTTACCTGCGTGCGTGGCTTCGACCGGGATCTCCATCTTCATGGATTCAATGATGAAGAGCACGTCGCCTTCATCCACGGTCTGCCCCGATGCGCATTCGCATTTCCACACCGAACCGACCACTTCAGATTTCACATTGACACTCATGAGTCCATCCTTTTCTTTCGGCAGAGAGAAAGTACAGAGGTTGGGAATTCCGGGATCAACGGGCCAGCTGCTCGTCGAAGATGACGCCCCGTGAGTGCAGGCCCGCCAGTGATTCCGCGCTCATGCCGAGCATGCGGCGCAGCACCGCTGCCGTGTCGGCGCCGGTGTCGCGGCCCAGCGTGTCCACATGGCCTGGCGTATCGGACAGGCGCGGCGTCACGTTCGGCACCGCCACCATGCCAAGCCGGTCATGGGGCCGGCGCGTGATGGTTTCACGAGCGCGGAAGTGCGGGTCGGCGAAGACATCGTCGATGTTGTAGATCTTCGCGTGCGGAATATCGTGTGCGGCCAGCAGGCGGTGAGCTTCCTCATAGCTGCGTGCGCCGACCCATTCCTGCACCAGGGCATCCACTTCATCGCTGTGCTGGCTGCGCAGCCGGTTGCTGACGTAGCGCGGGTCGTCTGCCAGCCCGGGAGCGCCAAGTGCGGTGCACAGGCGGCGGAAGATAGGATCGGCCAATGCTGCCACGTGGATGAAGCAGCCATCGGCTGACTGGTACAGGTTGTTAGGGCTGGAGCCTGGCAGGCGCGATCCGGCACGCTCCGCGACCACCCCGAGCTGGTCGTAGGCCATCACATGGGGTTCCATAAAGCTGAACGCGCATTCCGCCAAGGCGGTGTCTACGATCTGGCCCTTGCCGGTGCGGTGCCGAGCCTCCAGTGCAAGCATGCCGCCGAAAGCGCCATACAGTCCGGTGACGTAGTCCGACAGGGAGGTGGCCACGCGTGCCGGCGGCCGGTCCGGATCGCCCGTGATGGAACGGAGCCCGCTGAGGGCTTCGCCGATGACGCCGTAGCCTGGTTGCCGGCTGTACGGGCCATCCTGGCCGTAGCCACTGATGCGGATCATAATGAGGCCGGGATTGGACGCGCTCAGCGCCTCGTAAGACAGGCCCCAGCGCTCCAGCGTGCCGGGCCGGAAGTTCTCGATGACGAAGTCTGCCTTGTCCACCAGCTGGCGCAGCAGCGATTGCCCCTCCTCGTTGCGCAGGTCAACCGAGATCAGTTCCTTGTTGCGGAACATCGACAGGGCGTAAAGCGAAACGCCGTCCTTGTGGCTGCCCATCGAGCGCAGGGCATCACCGTCAGGCGTTTCTACCTTGATGACACTGGCACCGAAATCCGCCAGCAGCCTGCCGCAGAATGGGCCGGCGACGGTGGATCCCAGTTCAATCACCGTGTAGCCGGAGAGGGGCTTGAGGCTTGCATCACGTTGCATGTCGGGACTCTCTGGAGCGCATCACTGGGGGGCGGTTACGTTGGCGGTCCTGACGACATCGCGCCACAACGCCACCTCCTTGTGCAGCATGTCGCGGAATCCCGCAACGCTACCGCCGCTCAGGTCGAGGCCACCGGCGGACTGCAGCCGCTGCCGTAACTCCGGGGAGGATTTGAGCAAGTCGTTGAATTCGCGGTTGACTCGCGCCACAATCTCCGGCGGCATGTCTTTCGGACCCATAAGGCCGAAGAACAGGCTGCCGTCGTAACCTTGCAGGCCGGCTTCTGCGAATGTCGGGACGTCTGGCGCAAGTGGGGAACGTGCCTGGCTTGAAATGGCGAGCGCACGGACGCGCTTGGCCTGGATGTTCGGCGCAGCGAGCAGGATGGTATCGGTCACCATATCAATCTCGCCGCCGAGTAGCGCGGCAATTGCCTGCGCGTTGCCCCGGTACGGCACGTGCGTGTACGACGTGCCGGTGAGCGTCGCCATATACTCGGTGGTGAGGTGGGTGGAGCCTCCTACGCCGGACGAGCCATAGTTGACTTTCTTCGGATGGCTACGCGCATAAGCGAGGAATTCCGCCAGGGATTTGGCGGGAAAGCCGTTGTTCACCAACAGGACGGTTGGCAGGCGGCCAATCAGCACGATGGGCGTGAGGTCCTTCTCAATATTGAACGAAAGCTTGGGGTAGACCGCCGGGTTGACGGCAATGGCACTGGAAACTGTCAGCAGGGTGTAGCCATCGGGTGCAGCGCGCGCGACCGCTTCAGCGGCTAAGCTGCCGCCTACTCCGGTCTTGTTTTCCACCACGATCGACTGGCCGAGTCGCTCCGAGAGGTGCTGCGCCACTACGCGCGCCACAATGTCCGTCGCACTGCCTGCGGAAAAGCCGACATACATCTTGATGGGGCGGCTCGGGTACTTGTCTTGCGCATGTGCCGGCGCGGGGGAAAGGGCCAGCCCGGCGAGCGCCAGAGCGGCTGCGCCTACGGCGCGATGGACGAACGACAGCATCGGGCAGGTCTCCTTTTCATTTTTATGGTCTTCTAGTGGTCAAACAATAAACTTGCGGTATTTGCTGAGATACTCCGCGGCTTCGCGCAGGCTTTGCCGGCGAATCGCCTCAGCTTTCTCTGCGTCGCGCTCCCGAAGCGCGGCCAGCACTGCCCTGTGGTGGGCCAAGCCCAGCTTGGCTCGGCCAGGCAGCACGATGGCGCGGCGAATCACCGCCTGCGTGCGCTCCATAATGGAATCCAGCATGCCTTGGATAATGGGATTCCCGGCGTTCTTGACGACGCGCTGCCGGAAGCGGTCGTAGCCATCCAGGTAGAAGTCGAAGTCGCCATTGTCCAGCGCGGTTTCCATCGGGGCGCCGAACAGTTCAATCAGGTCGTCCCATTCGCCAGGGGGAGCGAGTTGCGCGGCGAGCCGTACGCTCATGCCTTCGAGCGCCTCACGCGCACAGTAGATCTGCAGGATCTGTTCGAAGCTGATGCGGGTTACGATCGCCCCCCGGTTTGGAATCCTCTCAACCAGCCCGTGCTGTTCCAGCGCAGCAAACGCCTCGCGGATGCGCGGGCGCGTCGTGCCAAATTCCTGCGCCAGCTCTTGCTCAACCAGTTTCGTTCCCGGCAATAGATCGTGCCGTGCGATGCGCGCGCGCAGCTCCGCCGCGACGTCTATCGGGGAGGTTGCCTTTGCCGGGCCTCGGTCGGCTTTCTGGCCCGGTTCTTCCTGCTTACGGATGGTTCTTGCTGCCACGCTCATTAGTGCTCACCTCGTTATGTTGGATCAACTATAGGTCGCCACTCTGGAACAGTAAACCAATTTGTAATCTAGTTTGTAATCCAACTTGGTTACATAGCAGGATGCGCGGTGGGAAGAGCCTTTCTACGTGTTGGGCGCCAAGTGTTGCCGATCATTAATTCCGGCGGACCTTTGCGAAGCTTGACCGTTACGCACGGCATCCAGCGCAACCACGCACTGACGTGGACAGCGCTCGCTCCGCGGTGCGTACCTTTTGCCGAAGAAGAATGCAATTAATCGCCAGGATTTCTGACCCAACCTTAAACTGGGGTTTGGCAACACGGGGCCACCTGCCAGCGGAGCGCTGCGCGAATGTTCCGAGGGGGTGCCTGCACCGAAGTCCAACGGACCCGTATCCTGCTTCGTGTGGGTTTGCTCCACGGTCACCTGTTCCGGCACATCACGGCCACGCAGATGCTGGAGAACGGGGCGGACCTGCGCTTCATCCAGGCGATGCTGGGGCATGCGGAGCTGTCGACCACGCAGATCTATACCCACGTGGCGATCCGGCAATTGCAGCAGGTGCATGCGACGACGCATCCGGGTGTCAGCCGGCGGCGTGAGGCGGATGGCGAGGGCGGTGAGAGTGCCGGTCTTGATCAGCCCGATGTCGAAGCGGTGCTGTGGGCGGCGTTGGCCGACGAGCGCGACGATTAGGATCCCCGCGTGCCCCGGGTTGCTTGCCGGATTCTATCCATGGTACTCAGTGCTATATTTAGCTAAATAAGACTAGGGCGTGCATGCGACTCTTTACCACCCGGCTGTTCGACAGTGGGCAGCCAAAGAAGGGGTGACCGATGCTGTGTTGCGCGTGGCAGTCGCGGAAATGGCACAGGGCCTCGTGGAGGCGGATCTCGGTGGCCACGTGTACAAGAAGCGGGTGGGGTTGCCGGGTCGCGGAAAGCGCGGCGGTGCCCGCACCCTGCTGGCATTCCGGATTGGGGACCGGGCGGTCTTCCTCTACGGTTACGCCAAGAATGAGCGGGACAACATTGACGCGCAGGAACTCAAGGCGCTGAAGCGGTTGGCCGCCGAGGTGCTGGGTTGGACTGAGGCCCAGTTGGACGTGGCCCTGGCGCAGGGCAAACTGATCGAGGTGGTGAACCATGGCTAGCAAATTGTTGAAGACCCTGAATGAGACCGCGCGGGACTTCGCGGACGTTGGGCTCATCGATGCCCAGACCATGCGCGAGTTCGACGCGCTGTGCCTGCCGCCGGTGCGGGACTACACGGCCGACGAGATCAAGGCGCTGCGGCTGCGCACGCGTGCCAGCCAGGCTGTGTTCGCGGCCTACCTGAACACCAGCCCGACGACCGTCCAGAAATGGGAGCAGGGACAGAAGCACCCGAGTGGCCCGTCGTTGAAACTGTTGAACCTGGTTGAGCGCAAGGGCCTGGAGGCCCTCGCCTGAGCCGCTGACAGCGGGATGATCGGCGGGGCAGGCCACCGTCATCATTGAAGCCCTACCTCCCTACCCACCACCATCCCTCTCCCTGGCGCATTGCGAGGCCGTGCTCGCCAATTGATCTGAAGCGCCGCCTCCCTTCATTCCTTAGCTGCCTACCCCTAAAAACGCACATCGGGGCCGTTTGCGCCAAACGGCCCGGAACTGCCATGTGTCGCTGCCTGCAAAGCCCTGCGACATAACGCGGGGAGTGGCCAAACGCAGGGGGGAAATGCGTCAGGAAAGGCCACGTACTGGGTCGAGCCATCGAAGTAGCGCCAGGCTTGCTAGTGCAGTTCCGGTTGGAGGCAGCAGGCATTCCGGTCACCGGCCTGTGCACGCACACCGCGCCGCAAGGGCGCGATCAGCCCAGTGCTCGCGGCGCTTAGAATTCGGCGGATTTCATGCTGATGTCATGCGAAAACTTGAGCGAAGTGATGCGCGTCTACCGTAAAGCGCCGAATGAGCATTGGAACTGCTTCGCCACGCTGCAAATGCGCGCCGTTTGCGGATGAGTCACACGGTTCGTCCCCAAGCCGGTCGCCCACGAGTGAAGGGCTGGAACCGGAAGTCGGGCGCAACGACTCTTGGCCCCGTGGGTGCCTGGCGCTTAGGCTGGGCAGAGCTGGATCTCAACAGTTTATTCAGACATAGCCTTATGAATCCCGGGGATCCATCTCATCGAGGCTACGGGCGTGCTTCGGCTAACGTGACACCCATTAGTCGGCCAAAGAAGATCCGCTGACGCGGACCCCAGCCCCGACGCTCTGATCGGCGACGGCCTTGCATCGAACCAAGCAGCTCCGCGAGCGGTCATCAATTATCGTGGTGGCGCTTGGTCGGCGCACGAACCCCGCGCCAACGGCTCGGCACCCTCATCACAGATCAGATCAGTTGGGCTTCGGCGTGGTCGCGGGGCGAGATAACGCTCGCGCCGCACGCTGTGCTTGCAGTCCCTGCGCCCGGGTCGCATCGGCCGGTGCAACGTGTCCCGCTGCCTGCCCCGTCAAATCTAAGCGCGCGGCACCTTCCACCAGGCAGGTCCAGTAGCGCGTGCCGCGGCACCAGGTGCGGATTGCATCGCGCAACACCGACTCCGTCAGGCCAAGTTCCTGCACGTGCGGGACGAGATCCTCAAAGATGCCGATCTTGAGCGGCACCTTGGGCGCAGGATTCTTCGGAAAGGTTTGCGGGAACCGTTTCTGCAATTTCACGATGGCTTGCAGCACCGGATCGACGGGCTTAATGGGTTTTGCTGGGCGGGCCGAAGCCTTCGGGGGGGCGCGACGCGCCTTGGCCGGTGGCGCGGCCTTGGCTTGCTTTGCCAGTTGTTCCTTCAGTGCCGCCAGTTGTTCGAAGCCCATCGCGCCCAGCCATTAAATACGAGCTGAGATTGTAGCAGTCCCTCGCAATTCGCCGTGCCACCCACGCCGCCGCGCGGCATTGGCCAAGCCGGGCGTCCTGGTCAAGGCGAGCGAGCACCCGTCATCCTTCGCGCGTCCAGCCGATCTGGTGCCGTTCCTGTGTGGCCTGATGGCGGACATCGTCCTCCGTATGCAGGTAGGCACTGGTGGTCGATATGGAAGCGTGTCCGAAATTGTCCCTCACAAACCGCAGGTCCACTTGCTGGTCGGTCATGTGCGACCCCGCGGTATGGCGCAACCAGTGCGCCGATGCGCTGGCCAGCACCGCGGCGCTCCGCACCACGTCCGGATCGCGACATGTTAGCCAGTCATCCCTTTCCGGCCGCGGCACCCTCACAAATCATCCGATTCCGTGCCCAGGGCATGGAATCGCCTTATCGGTGGGTGCATGATTAGAGAGACTATTCAGCATTGACGGGCTGCAACGCACTCCGATCATCCTCCTATGAGATCCCGATCACTATCACCCAGATGGAGTCGTTTCTATATCCTGGATGCGGAGAACCGGCCTGTCCAGGTGTTGGACCAGGACGAGTGGTCGCGCTGGATGGCTGAAAACGAACTGATCTTCCGCCGCACACTGATGGAAGACTGCGGCGTCGTGGTCACTACCCGTTTCCGCGGGGTGTCCGAGCCAGCACCTAAGGACACACCGCTGTTCGTGACTCGTGTTGTTGGGAAGGTGGCGGAAGAAAACGAGAGCTACGGAGCCTGCACGCTTGAAGAGGCGCTGGAGCAACATGAACTGCTAGTGCAGAAACTCATTCGCGCATTGCGCGCCGCTCATCGCTAGATTGAGCCAGGATTTGAGCCGGCGCGAAGGTGTTCGGAATCCATCTCCGCTTGCCTCAAGGCATTCCTGCCGCCCATGGCAAAACGGCGCACCTGAGCGGTACGCCGTTGGAAAATTCACAATCTCGTTGGAAATTCCGCGTCATGAAACGGGATGTTTTCCATAAGTTCTTGCCCCCGGCGGAAATAAGAGGAAGGGCCAGCAGGGGGGCTAGCCCTAACGTGTCCACCCAATCCGGTGGTGTTCCTGCGTGGCCTCATGGCGCGCATCGTCCTCCGTATGCAGATAAGCGCTGGTCGTGGCGATGGAAGCATGCCAGAAATTGTCCCGCACAAAGCGCAGGTCGACCTGCTGGTCCGTCATATGCGACCCCGCCGTGTGGCGCAACCAGTGCGCCGACGCGCTGGCCAGTACCGCGGCCCGGCTTTCCCACTCGGGGCCGCGCGCGCAGGCGCTCGGCAGCCATCCCGAACACCTCCTTCAGCACCAGGTGCAGCGCGCCGCGTGACAAGGGTTTTTCCTTGCCGATGATCGGCTGCTTCGACGCGAACTAGCTCAAATCTGCAATCTGCTTGTTTTGCGGATCGAATTGACCGGGTTGCTCAGTCTTGCGACCTTCATCTGGTTGTTCACTCTGGCGCTTTCTCGATGTTGTCGAGCGCTTTTTCGGGGCCAGAGGTACGGGGGCGTACTTCATGAGTGCCTTGTCGTTGCTTATGGTCTGCTGTTAGTTTAAGAATACGCTTTTGCGACTAGATTCCCAACAAGGGTTACTCAACTGGTGGGCGCCCGACCAACTCCCTGCCAGTTGCGCCCACTGCCGAGGAAATGGCCCTCCCTGTACTTCGATGCGCTCACTTATCGCCGCGACGCCAGGTGGCCGAGAAGGATCCATAATACGAAATCAGCATTCCTGGGCTGAAGGCACATGAGCCGATTAACGCAGGTGTTGCTTGAATATCACGAACGCAGCAAGCATCGTATCAACCGCTACGCTCCCGGCCCCGGAGGGCTCGACTGGGCAACCCAGCCAGACCCGTTCCGGGCGTTTCAAGGCACACCGCGGATTGCTCTGCCATTGGTCGCGGACACATTGGCCGCACGCTACAACGAGCTGCGCTGCGGCACTCTGCCTCCCGCGCAAAGATTCAGTCTTCGTACCGTGGCAATCCTGTTTGAACTTTCACTCGGCCTGTCAGCGTGCAAATCCTCCGGTGCTCAGCGATGGTCACTGCGCTGCAATCCTTCGAGCGGGAATCTGCATCCGACCGAGGGCTATCTTTTGTGTCCGGCTCTGCCTGGCTTGGCTGGCGGGGTCTACCATTACCTGAGCCGCGACCATGTACTTGAGCATCGCGCTGAAGTGGATGATCCTCGATGGACCGAGGCGTTTGCAGGCGGCGGTATCCTGGTCGGCATCAGCTCGATTCACTGGCGCGAGGCGTGGAAATACGGAATGCGCGCATGGCGCTACTGCCAGCATGACTGCGGCCATGCTATCGCGGCAGTGAGTTACGCCGCGGCAGCTCTCGGCTGGCAGACGCGGCTGGTGGAGGCGGCTGCGGATGACGCGCTGGCCGCATTGCTTGGATTGAACCGCCGCGAGGATTTTGGACCGGCCGAACCAGAGGTGCCGGATGCCCTGCTTTGGATCGGGAATCTTGAAGCACAGCCGGACCCTGGGTGCCTGCAGGCTGCTTTGGATAAGGCGCACTGGTACGGATACGCGAATCAACTAAGCACGGGACATGAGAGTTGGCCGGACATCGATTCGATCCATCGCGCCACGCACAAGTCTCGTACTCGCGAACCGAGCTCGCTAGATCCGGAGCCGCAACTGTGGTCCGCGACGCCCGCCCTTGATCTGAGCTTTGCCCGAATCGCTCGGCAGCGCCGCAGCGCTGTGAGTTTCGATGGTACGACGCGCATCACCGCCGCGGCTTTTTTCGCCATGCTGGCATGCCTGTTGGTACGTAGCGATGCGCCACCGTGGAATACGCTGATGTCTCCAGTCGCGGTGCATCCGGCGCTATTGGTGCACCGCGTAGACGATCTGGAGCCGGGCCTGTATGTGCTAGTGAGACATTCCGGGGCGCTGCCTAGCCTCAAGCAGGCTATGCGCCCAGAATGGCTGTGGCAAAAGACTGGACCGGTCCATCTGCCGCTCTATTTTCTGCTGCCTTACGATTTACGCGCGGTGGCAAAGTTGATCTGTTGTCACCAGGACATCGCCGCCGATTCCTGCTTTGCGCTGGGAATGCTCGCAAATTTCGAAATCGCCCTGAAGCAACCATGGCGATATCGCCATCTTTTCTGGGAATGCGGCATCCTTGGCCAGGCGCTCTATCTTGAAGCCGAAGCATCCGGAGCGCGCGCTACGGGAATTGGCTGTTTTTTCGATGATGAAATGCACGCCATGCTGGGAATCAAGGATCACGCTTGGCAAAGCCTGTATCACTTTACCGTCGGGGGCGCCGTGGTCGATCAGCGCTTGTCTACATTTGCACCGTATGAGGTTCAGCCTTGATTCGAAAGTGCTACGTTCCAATTCGTGGGACAGGCACCTTGGCAAACTGAAAGCACCGCCGTCCAGGCAGCGAGCACGGTGGTATCCGCTATGGGAGCGTTGCACAAATGGCGAGCAACGCTACAACTTATACCACTACAAGTGGAGCCTCTAACGTCTCTCTTTGGAGGTACCGCGATGACAGAATGGCAAACTAGTGCTAATCCGCGACGCGCCGACCGGGGGGTACTGAAATGCAGGTAGATCCGAAGCTTCGCCCCTGGTGGCTTGATACGCTCACGGCCGGGACGGCGGACCTCGCCGCAGCCGCCACGGGCTTGTCAGGTGCGCAAGCCCAAGCCCGGCTCGCCAAATACGGACCAAACGTGTTCCGCGAGCGGCGGGGACAATCGCTGCTGCTGCAGTACTTCACCCGCTTCAAGAATCCGCTTGTCATCATCCTCCTCGTCGCCAGCGCGGTGTCCGCATTTACCGGGGAGCTCACAAATTTTCTTATCATCAGCCTTATCGTTCTGCTGAGCGTCACTCTGGATTTTGTCCAGGAGTACCGGGCCAACGCGGCAGCGGATAAGCTGCGGCAATCGGTTTCCGTACGGGCAAACGTAATGCGTGATGGCGAATCGCTGGAGATCCCGTTGACCCAGGTGGTGCCAGGCGACCTCGTATTGCTTTCAGCAGGGGATTTGATTCCGGCGGACGGACGAGTGCTGGAAGCATGCGACTTCTTCGTTAAGCAGGCGCTGCTCACCGGCGAATCTTACCCGGTGGAAAAGCGCCCAGGCGTCCTGTCCGATGGTGCCGTGGAACTTCAGGAGGCGACTAATGCAGTGTTCATGGGCACATCGGTGATCAGCGGCAGTGCCCGGATACTTGTGATCAAGACGGGAGTCGCCACTGCTATCGGGGAAATCGCCGACAGCATTTCGCGCCAGCCACCACCGACGTCGTTCGAACTAGGTGCCCGCCGCTTCGGCATGTTGATCATGCGGCTGACCATCCTGATGGTCATGTTTGTCCTGCTCGTGAACACCTTGTTTCACAAGCCCTGGCTAGAGTCCTTCCTGTTCGCAGTGGCCCTGGCTGTCGGTTTGACGCCGGAACTGCTACCCATGGTGGTATCGGTCACCTTGTCGCGGGGTGCGCTGCGCATGGCCGCGCGGCACATGATCGTGAAGCGTCTGGCAGCCATTCAGGACTTGGGTTCAATGGATGTCTTGTGCACAGACAAGACGGGCACGTTGACCGAAGCGAAGATCCATATGGAACGGCATGTGGATGCGGATGGCCGTCCCTGCCAACGGGTACTGGAACTGGCCTATCTCAATAGCTTCTTCGAAACTGGATTGAAGAGCCCGCTTGACGAAGCCATTCTCGACCACCAGCATATTGCAGTCGGAAACTGGAAAAAAATCGACGAGATACCGTTCGACTTCGAGCGTCGCTGCGTCTCGGTGCTCCTGGATAACGGCGAGACACGCTGGCTGGTGGTGAAAGGCGCATCCGAAGAGATCGTGGGGCTCTGCACGCATTACGAAGCAGAAGATACCGCATGCCAGCGGCCCATAGACGAATCTGCCCTGGCCGGCATTCAAAACCAGTACCGCGCGCTGGAAAAAGAAGGTTTGCGGGTGCTGGGCATCGCCTGGCGCCAGGTGCGGCCTGATCATCCTCATGCCGTTGTGGGCGACGAAAAAGAGCTTATCCTGGCCGGGTTCGCCGCTTTCCTGGATCCCCCCAAGGAGAGCGCCGCGTCCGCCCTGGCCGCGCTCAAGAACTCCGGCGTCGCGATCAAGATCGTTACTGGTGATAGCGACCTGGTAACGCAACATGTCTGCACCCAGTTGAACATTCCGATCACGGGGCTCCTGACTGGCAAGGAGATTGCCCAGATGGATGACCATGCTCTGCGCGCCCGAGCGGAAACCGCGAATCTGTTCTGCCGAGTCAGTCCGGCGCAAAAGGACCGCGTGATCCTTGCGCTCAAGGCCCGCGGCCATGTCGTGGGCTATCTGGGCGATGGCATTAACGACGCGCCGTCCCTAAACTCCGCAGATGTCGGCTTGTCGGTGGACTCGGCCGTCGACGTTGCAAAGGAGGCGGCGGATATGATTCTCCTGAAACATGACCTGCATGTAGTCCACGCGGGCGTTCTGGAGGGACGACGTACCTTTGGCAATATCATGAAGTACATCATGATGGGGACCAGTTCTAACTTCGGCAACATGTTCAGCATGGCCGGCGCCTCGTTGTTCCTGCCTTTCCTACCGATGCTGCCGACACAGATCCTGCTCAACAACATACTCTACGACATATCGGAAGTCCCAATTCCACTCGACGAAGTGGACGCCGTGGAAATTGTTGCCCCCCATGTGCTGGACTTGAATTTCATCCGCGACTTCATGCTGGTGATCGGCCCGATCAGCTCGCTTTTCGATTTTCTGACCTTCTACATCTTGATGGCCGTTTTGCAGGCGAACGAGCGGCAGTTTCAGACCGGCTGGTTCATTGAGTCGCTATGCACCCAGGTGCTGGTGATTTTTGTAATCCGCACTCGTGGCAATCCCCTCAAGAGCCATGCCCATCCTCTGTTGACGGCAACGTCGCTAGCGGTTGTGACCGTCGCGGTAGCGTTGCCGTTTACACCAATGGGATCGCACTTCGGATTTGTGCCACCACCTGTGCGCTTCTATTTCATTCTCGGTGCCATGGTGGTTGCATACCTGTTTCTCGTCGAGTTGGCCAAGCAGGGCTTCTATCGATGGTCAGCGGCGGCGAGGCGTCCGCGCAGATCTGCCACCTTGGTTTAGTCCGCTAGCCCGCGGGGTCAAGAGCAGTAGTTCGGCGCCCCTTGCGGGGCTTCCGGTGGTGGTGCGGTATTGCGCGTACACTCAAAATACAGGGACCATCATCGGAGGTACATCATGATCCATCACAACGATGAGCCTACTTTCCGTGGACTGCCATTGACCGCCGGACAAGACTCGGAAGTCCGGCACTACATAAAGAAGAAGACTCAGTTGGGTGATCCATGGGACACATCGGAACTGGCGGCGATGCTCGAAGACATGCTGCTGCCACCCGGCACGGAGGACGACAACCAGGGCGACTCCGCCATGGATACGCAGGCCGCCGCAGAGCGCGCCGCCACGTTCGTCAATCAGTCCATGGAGCCGATCGAGGCCTATGAGGAATGGAAGGCCGCCATGGAAATCGAGAGCATGAAGGGAAACAAGTGTTGATGCGCAACCGACCACGGAGCCGGTAGCAGCGGCCGACGAGCGCAGACGATCTCTTCTGAACCATCCGACACGCCCGGCGGCGGTCACTGGCCGCCTGGTGTTGTTGATGCTTTTACTCAACCTTGAACCGCCGTTTATGCGCGGTTTTACACCGCCGTCAACACCATCGAGACTCTGCTATTGCAAATGATCGATGACGAGGGCGGACCGCTCATCTGGCCACGCATCAGCGAGACCGAACGGAAGGCCTTCGATACCACTTCTCGGAAGCTCTATCGCTTCCTCCTGCGGGTTCAAGAACCGTAGTCACGTCAAGAAAACGACCCACAGATTTCCCCGACCAACCTTTATATCTAATCGCCGCCTTACGGCGTCGGGCCAAGAAAATTCCGCGTTTGCTCGCGGCAGACGCTGCCGTATAGTTGGTCAGGCAACAAGGGCCAACAGCGCCAGGGTAATCGCTCCTGACGTTTTTCTGATAGGGAGCGAGGAATCTATATGACGCACGCGCAGCAATCCGGACAATGGCAGGCCGCCGTCTGCTCGCTACTTAGCAAGCAACTGGGTCAGGATGCCGAGGAATATGTCGTGGAGGCCTTTGTCAAGAAGGGAGTTGCTATTGCGGGGATTCGCCGCAAGCGTGATGGTCATTGGCATAGGCACACGATCGGGCACGCCGTTGCTGACAAAGCCCAGCAGGAGGCTTCCATCGAATTGGCGTTTGAGGCGCTGCATAAAGCACTGCAAGCCGACAAAGGGGCCATGCGCAATTGGGTTACCCAAGCGCAATTGGGCGATCTTGTCGGCAAAAAGATGACGGAGACACACGTCTGAGCCCCGGGGCACCCGTGAGCGTGTCCGTACTGGGCTTGCAGGCCATGCAGGGTGCGGCTGGCGCTTGCCGGCCGCTTGTCATGTGTACCGAGCATGTCCAACAGCTCGGGGGTGCAAGTCCCCTATCCAACCTGATGGTGGTGAAGGATTAGCGAAGCGCAAGGGCGTCACCGCGAGGTGGGGTCTGAAGGAAGCGTGGAGCAAAGCCACGACCTGACGAACAGAAACCGGATGTGAGGCCTACCCGGCTGGACGAGCGAGCATGTGATCGCAAAGTCCATAGCCAGCGCAGGCGCTCGGCGGCCATCCCGAACACCTCCTTCAGTACCAGATGCAGCGCGCCGCGCGACAAGGGCTTTTCCTTGCCGATGATCGGCAGCACGATGGGGCGCGCCTCGCCCGGCAACGGCATCGGTGGCAGGCCGTACGCGTCGCGATAGCGCGCCAGTTCCACGATCAGTTCGTCCGTGGCGGGCACCAGCCGCGTCTTGTTGCCCTTGCCATAGAAGCGATCTGCAACAACAGCACCGTAAAGAGCCAGCGGCAGCGCGCCGCGTGCAGCCGCTCGCGCTCGGTGGCGGTGCCGTTCGCACCCGGCATCGCCTCGATCGTATCCCTGACCACCTGCCACAGCGCGTGGCTGAGGTAGCGCGTGACCCGCGGCTTGGACTGGTCGCGCCGGCTGCGTGGCCAGGGACAGCGGGTTGCCGGCGAGGTAGCCAGCGTCCACCAGCTAGGTGAACAGCGTATTGAGGATCACCATCGCATGCCGCGCGCTGGCCCGGGGAGAGCGAGCCGGCAAACGACCGCCAGTCCGGTGCGCCATACACGAGCTTCTTGCGCGACGTCATGACCCAGCGCCAGGCGGGTTGCGGATCGCCGAGGAAGCGCTCGTACCGCAGCACGTCCTCATGGGTGAGCGACGAAAGCAGCTTGCCCTGCTGCAGGACGGCCCACAGCAGCAAGCGCTCGACCTCGCGCCGATCGGTCCGCCGGGTGGCGGGGGGTGTCGGTATAGCGCGCCAGCCAGGCGGTGACGGCGGCCAGATCGTCGGTGGCCGAAATCTGCGAGATAGCGCGCGGCGGGCAGGCGCAGGCGCTCGGTGAAGGTGGCCAGCAGGGCGGCGAGGGGGCTTCCATGGATGAGGCGGTTGTCACTGAGTGGATGCGGCCATAACTCTAGACAGAAGCGTCGTTATGTCTAACTTAAGATACAAAAAGTTATATATGAAACGTATTACGTAGTAATATTTGTGAAATTCCTACGGGGTTTTCGCCTAGCCGTGACCGCCAGCCCTCCCGATAGTCCCGCTCGCCCGCCGGTCGACGCCGCTGCCGAGGCCACCCTCGCCGCCGAGGTGGCCGCCCTGCGCACCCAATTCCCCGAGACCCGCGCGCTCTACCGCGAGGTCTGCGGACTGCTCTTTTTCCGCTACGGCATCACCCCCACCGCCAACAAGCTCTATCAACTGGTGCGCAAGGGCAGCATGGGCACGCCGACCGAGGTGCTGGCGCAGTTCTGGACCGACCTGCGCGACAAGATGCGCGTGACCATTGACCACCCCGGGCTGCCGGACGCGCTCAAGGCGATCGCCGCCCATGCCGTGCAATCGATCTGGCAGGCCGCCAACGAGGCGGCCACCGGCGAGCTGGCCGCCTTGCGGGCCGAGGCACGGCTGCAGGCCAGCGAAGCCGAGGCCCAGCGCGACCACGCGCGCGCCGCGGTGGTGGTGGCCGAGCAGGAGACCGCCGCCGTCCAGGCCGACTTCGATGCCGCCCAGCAGGCGCGCGCGGCGCTCCAGGGCGAACTGGAGGCCGCGCGCCAGGCCCTCGCGGCCGCCCAGGCGCGTCAGGAGGAAGGCACGCGTCAGCTCGCAGCGCTGGAGCGGCAACTGCAGGCGCTACGTACCCAATTCTCGACCGAGCTGGAGCACACCCGCGAGCAGGTTGCCGTCGCCCAGGAGCGGGCCAGCGCCACCGAACGCCGCGCGCTGCGCGAGATCGACCAGGAACGCACGCTGCGCCAGAAGGGCGAGCAGGCGGCGGCGGACCTGCGCACCGACTTGGCGGCCGGGCAGGCGAGGGCGCAAGCCGCCGCCGTGGCCGGTGCCGAGGCGCGGGCGCGCTTGCAGGCCGAGCGCGACACGCTCGACCGGCAACTGGCGCAGGCCCAGCACGCGCTCGGACAAGGGCAGGCGGCACAAGACGCGCTGCGGGCCGAACTGGACGCGGCGCTGCGGCGGGCCGAGCGCGCCCAGGCGGAGGCCGTTGCGGCGCGCCATCTGGCGCCGGCCCGACGTCGGGCGCCGGCGATCAAAACCAAGTTCAGGCCGGGGCCGGCTTGAGGGTGGGGCGCCGAAAGGGGTCGGATGGCATTTATCCACCGCGCAAGGGGGACAAGCCTGTGGACAAGCCGCGCGGGGGCCGAGTGCCGACGGCGTCAACGGATTTGATTAAAATTTAAGCAAAGAGAGCGGGACACGCCTTCCCGGTGGCGCCACGCCGGATCGCTCGCCCCCCTAGATCTGTTCACCAACATTATGTCGATCGAAATCGAGCGCGCCGAAGCGATTACCTGGATCCGCATCCAGATGGCCCAGCACGGCCTCACCCTGGCCCAGCTGCAGGCGGCCGGCTGTTTTACGGAGCCGCCACTGGCGACGTTGCCCGGCGCGGTGCGCTATCGCAACGCGCACGGACAGGGCTGGGATGGCCACGGCGCCATGCCGGACTGGCTGCAGCGGGCGGTCAACGCCGGGCAGAGCGTGGAGCATTTCCGGATAACCGCGACGAAGCCATAGCCGACCACCGTCGCAGCGCCGGGGGCATCTTTCCGCGCGAAATCTGGCACTCACGCGGTGGTCGCGCCGGCCCGTGCCCCAGCCGCGGCGGCGCCGACCATGCCCGTTCCCGTTTTCTACACCCCGCGCCATCTGGCGAGCAGGCGGCCATGGACGCCCGCGGAATCGGCGACGAACGCAGGACAATCACTGCGCTGTTCGCCCACGTGACCGGCTCAACGGCGTTGGGTTTGAGTCGCCCGCTAACGTAGGCGGGGCTTGGGAGAGATCTCTTTCGAGTGCGAACCACGAAGTCAAAACCCGGCGCGTGCCGTCCTGAACCTGCCAGGCGAAAACCAACAGAGCAACACCGGAGTCTTTGCTATCACGCGACACGCTGGGCCGCCCATCGGCGAGCGGGACGCCGAGCGTCAGCCCCACGCGGCCACGCAGGCGCGCAAGGAAAAGGCAAGCGTCGGATCGATGTACTC
>NZ_JBFRFX010000068.1:0-25950 GCF_052115045.1 Cupriavidus sp. 2TAF22 | reverse complement strand
CCTTGGCACACTCCATGCGTTTGTACCTCCCGAGCGAAGCAAAGATGCTCGACAGCAAACGAACCGAAGTCCCAATCGATACCCGGCCAGCTGGCCAACCGCCTTCCAGGAGAACTGCCATGACTACCACCCTCGCCATCAAGGACCTGTCCGTCACCGAAGAACTCGACGCTGGCGCCATGCGCGCCGTGCGCGGCGGCTTCGTGCCCTTCATGCCCGTGTTCAGCTCGGTCAAGCTCGACTCGACCTTCAATGCCTCGCAACTGATTGGCCAGACCCAGAACGTGGTCAACATGAACGGCAACAACACGGCCTTCGCGGATGACATCAAGTCGCATGTCAACTCGACGCAGAACGCCCAGAACAACATCTATCGCTGATGTTGCCGCCGCCCTGCCGGCCCGGCCGAGCGCGCCAACCGAATTCGCACATCACTGAGTACCGGAGAACTGCCATGACTACCATCGCCATCCAAGACCTGTCCGTCACCGAAGAACTCGACGCCCACGCCATGAGCACCGTGCGCGGCGGCACCGGCTTCGTGCCCTTCGTGCCGGTGTTCAGCACCGTCAAGGTCGACTCGACCTTCAATGCCTCGCAACTGATCGGCCAGACCCAGAACGTGGTCAATATGAACGGCAACAACACGGCCTTCGCGGATGACATCAAGTCGCATGTCAACTCGACGCAGAACGCCCAGAACAACATCTATCGCTGATGTTGCCGCGGCCCCACCGAGCGCGCCAACCGAATCCGCACATCACTGAGTACCGGAGAACTACCATGACTACCATCGCCATCCAGGACCTGTCCGTCACCGAAGAACTCGACGCCCACGCCATGAGCACCGTGCGCGGCGGCACCGGCTTCGTGCCCTTCGTGCCGGTGTTCAGCACCGTCAAGGTCGACTCGACCTTCAATGCCTCGCAACTGATCGGCCAGACCCAGAGCGTGGTCAACATGAACGGCAACAACGCCGCCTTCGTGGACGACATCAAGTCGCATGTCAACTCGACGCAGAACGCCCAGAACAACATCTATCGTTGAACCGCCCGGCAGACGCGGAGGCGGCCCCGCCACCTCCGCCGGCAACCAGCCAATCAAGAGCATCCCAAGTTATCCCGTGAAGCCAAGGAGAACCAACATGTCCCTCATCGTGCGCGGCCAACGTCAATGTCAACGTCAACCAGAACATCCTCCAGCTGCAGAGCGTCAACGTGAACACGCTCAACAACGTCGGCGTGATCGGCTCCGGCCTCGGGCTGGCGATCGATGTCAATCCTTCGCAATGGGCTGCCACCCACGCCAAGGTGTGAACGGCATGCGCCCCGGCACTGTGGCAACCCCGAGGGTTCCACGGCCGGCGCGGGTGTGAAGGCACCATAACGCCGGCGTCGATGCGGGCCCCTCTCTGCACCAGCGGGCCGCTAGCGGGGTCATCGGCGCGAAATCTGGCGGTGGCCGCTCCGCACTCGGCTTGCCCTCAGGCTCTTCGGCCATGAGGGATCCTTTGCGCCAGTAGTGAGCACAGGCTCACGATTCTGCACTCACCGGAAGCGTCCAAGCGCGCAATCCCGGAACTGCTCGGCAAGAGCGCCGACGACTGACGTCGTCCTGCCAGGCGCTGCCAGCTGAACTCCTGCGGCACCCTGCATGCCATCGAGAAGCGTGTCCGTCTGATCGAAACGTCGATCGGGTCGTGAAGCAATCCGCACTATGCAAGAAGATCGCGGACGCGCCCGGCATCGGTCCGATCACCGCCACCGCCACCGCCGTGGTCGCCGCGATCGGCGACGGCAGACCGTTTCGACATCACGAACAAGGCGCTTGCAGAAGGCGTCGGGTCCATACAAGTCCGGATGCAGCGTTTCCTTAATTACCAAAAGTTATCAAAAAAATGATTCGAATGCATTGGACAAATAAATATCAATTCAATATTATCAAGTAAATATATATAAGCCGCACCGATGATTATCGATAAATATTTCCGTGCGCGGCAATAATCTCCCTCTCCCGGCATTATCGTATTTATGCTTTATTTTAATTCGTTTCATTTTTTGAAAGAAGGAGGGCAGGGGGAAATGGCCAACAGAGTGAGAGCAGTGCAACTTGATCGGACACTGCGTGGCGCGTTAGCTATCGCCGGCTCGGCGCTGGTCGTTGCCGCTTGCGGCGGCGACGATAATAGCCCGCCGGCAGCGGCGGTTTCCCAGGCGCCGCCGCTGGCGGTGACGACAGCGGAGGGCCCTGTGATTGGCACCGCCGCTAACGGTACCGTGTCCTTCAAAGGCATCCCCTACGCCGACCCGCCGGTGGGGCCGCTACGCTGGGCACCGACCAGACCGGCAACGGCGCGATCCGCGCCCCTGGATGCGTCAGCGTTCGGCGCTGCCTGCCCACAGCCTGCCACCGGCGGTGAAAAGGTGACAAGTGAAAACTGTCTGTTCTTGAACGTGTGGAAGCCGCAGAGCGCGGCGTCGGGCAGCAAGCTTCCGGTGGTCGTGTACATACACGGCGGTGCGTTCACACTTGGATCGGGTGGCGGCGACATGAGTCGACTGGCATCAAAAGGCGTCGTCGGCGTGAGTCTCAACTACCGGCTAGGCGCCCTGGGATACCTTGCCAACGCGGCATTGCGGTCGTCAAACCGCGACGGCAGCCTCGGAAATTTTGCATTGATGGACCAGATGGCCGCCCTGGCCTGGGTTCAGCGCAATATCGCCGCATTTGGCGGAGACCCAACGAACGTTACGATCTGGGGCACTTCCGCCGGAGCCACCCAGAGCTTTTCGCTACTTCAGTCCCCGAAGGCAAAAGGCTTGTTCCAACGCGCCATCATGCAGAGCGGCGGTGCGTCCGAGTACTCCAATCCATCGCAGGCATCCGCATTGGCTGTCGGCGATGCGGCAGTGGCAGCGCTCGGTTGCGACAAGGCCGCCGATGTCGTGGCTTGCCTGCGAGCGCTGCCGGTATCTGCATTGCTCAATGAGACCGGCCGGAAATGGCGGCCGACGGTGGATGCCCAAATCGTTACGCAAGTCCCCGCGCAGGCATTTGCGACCGGCAACTTCAACCAGGTTCCCGTCATGACCGGAGGCGTCTACGACGAAGGCACGCTGTTTGTAGACCCAGCCCTGCCGGCGGCCGCCTACCTTCCATACCTCCACGGCCTGGCGCCGGCTGGCTTCGATACCACGGCTATCGACGCGGCCTATCCGATCTCCGGGTATGCGGTACCAGCCCAAGGCATCGCCAGGGCGATCGGCGATGCGATGTACGCGTGTGGGAATAGTGCAAGGCGCGACACACTTTCGGCATGGGTGCCGGTTTTTGCCTGGGAGTTCACCGACCCGGCACTCTCGTTTCCCGCTGCACCCACGCAGTTTTACTACGGCACCGCACATGGCATGGATAGCTTCTATCTGTTCGACACGGTGGACCAGCTGGCCACGTACCCATACTTCGACGAGCGCACGGCGCCGCAGGATCCTGACCGCACGAAAGCGCGCCAGGCACTCGCGGCGCAAATGTCCAGCTACATTGTGAACTTCGTGAAGACGGGAGATCCTAACGGCGACGGCACGAACATCCCAGTGCGCTGGCCGAGATTCACCGGCCCGACCGACCGCGCCATGATTGCGTTCTCGTATCCGGTCATCAAGATCACGAACAACGCCTTCGAGACGGCGCACAAGTGTGACACGGTGTGGGGCCCGACGGTATTTCCCTCAATCTACTGACCACGGCGTCATCCTTATCCTCGGCAGTCCGCGCCCGGGCGGCCGAGGCCTTGTACTGTGTCCGATTCCTGCCGGCACAACTCCTCGCAGAAGTCGCGTATGACCGCCGTTGGCGGGGCCTCCGTGCGCCACCGCATGGTGACGAAGACGAATTGCGCGCGCAGCGGAGGGCATCGGGCAACGTTCAACGCCACTAGTTCACCCGCTTGTAGCATGCGTCGGGCAACGCCGAGCACGCCGACAAACAAGGCATCCGTGCGCTTCACAGCTTCGAGCAGGCCCGGGATCTCGTCCGATGTCACATGCAGCCATTTTTGCGGATAAGCATCAGGGCCAAACGCCTCGACGAGGTTACGCGAAAGGTCATCACTGATCGCGGTGGAGATGATCGGGTACTCGCGCAGTTCGTCGAACTCCACCACATCCTTTCCGCTCAGCGGATGCCCCTGTCTGCAGAGAAAACCAGAAGGTATCTCGGCCAATGGAAAGATGTTGAGGTCATCGTGAAGTGGCACGGCACGGGAATTAACCACCAGCGCGTCGATCGACCTTGCCCGCAGTGCCGTGAGCTGATTCGCCACGCTGCCGCCCATTATCTGTACGCGGATGCCCGGGAAGTGATTCAACACATGCTCCAGCAGGGGAGCCGTCAACATCGCGCTGGGCGCCGCGCTCAAGCCCAATTGCACGGTGCCGATCTTGCCCTGACCGAACAGCTTTGCGCTGCGCTTTAGCTCGCGCGCTTCGATGACGATCTTCAAGGCTCGCTCCGCCACTGCCGCGCCGAATGGCGTGAGTTCGTTGCGCTTGCCGATGCGGTCGATCAGGCACTGCCCAAGTTCGCTCTCCAGCATCTGGATGCTTCGGCTTAGTGCAGGCTGAGTCAGATTGAGTTTTTCCGCCGCCCGGCTAAACGAGCCGGTTTCGACGAGGGCAAGGAGATGGTCAAGCTGCTGAAGGTTCATGGGTTGCCGTCTCTGGGCGCCAAAGCATGAGAAAGAATTATCAAAAAAATGATAACAATGCATTGGACCGATAGTCGATAGGTTTCTACCATACTTTTGCGGCTTTGCTAACCTCTCGTACTCAAGACGAACATGAAACTTGCAAGAACCCTTTGGGCCCTGTTCACGCTTGCCTTGGCTGGGCTGGCCCCGGCTTCGGCGCAAGGGCCATATCCAGCACGCCCCATCTCTCTGATGGTGCCGTATCCAGCCGGTGCAGCCAGCGACGTCACGGCTCGCGCGTTGAACGGATTGATCGGCCAGGAGATTGGCGGCCAGGTGATCGTCGAGAACCTGGGCGGGGCCAGCGGAGCCATCGCGGCGAACAAGGTACTCGGAGCGGCAGCCGACGGCTATTACCTGTTCCAGGGTTCACCTAACGAATTGATCCTGGCGGGATTGGCCAACAAAGGAGTCAAGCACAAGCCGGAGGATTTCGAGTTCGTGGCGCCGGTTGCGACCTCGCCATTGATACTGATGGTCAATGCAGGCATCCCGGCCGATACCCTTGACGAGTTCGTTGCGCTCGCCCGGCGCAAGGGCAAGAACACATTGAATTACGGCTCGCCCGGTGCCGGCTCGCTTGTGCACCTGATGACCGAAATGGTCTCCAAGCGCATCGGTGTGCCGATGACTCACGTCCCGTATAAAGGCGGCGTGCCGCTGGTGGCGGACTTGATCGGCGGACAGATCGACTTTGCCATCTTGCCCTATCAGGCCAACTACGAAGGTTTTGTCAAACAGGGCCGCGTGAAGATCATTGGCACATTCTCGAAGCGACCGCTACCGTTGCCCTTCCAGTCGATCCCGACAATCGATAAGAGCCGTGTCCTGGCAGACTTCGACTACGGTATCTGGACCGCGTACCTGGTAAAGAAGGGAACCGATCCCGCCATCGTCGAGCGCCTGAATGCGGCCATTGCCGCGTCGCTGCGCAATCCGGCCGCGCGCGCCGTTCTGGAAGCACAAGGCAAGACTCTCTTCGACCCCATGAGCATTGCCGCCGGCAAGAGGTTTTACGAGGCTGAGATACAGCGCTACCGCGCGATCTTCAAGGCTTCTAGCTACGAACCGGAATAGCCGGCATGCCGTCTGCCAGCCGCAGGAAGCGGCCAGACGGCGACATCCCTTCCCCGTTTTCCCCAGAGCCATGCCCCGGCGTTCCCCGCCGGGATGGATTGCCACGCCTGCTTGCCGAGCGAGACGGGGCATGGTGCACGCCTTCGACCTTACCGGACCACGATTCATGACAGCAGAAGTCATTCAATATCTCGAATCACGCCAGGACAATATTGTCGGCTGGCTAGACGAATTCCTGCGTATTCCCAGTGTGAGCGCCGACCCGGCGTTCGCGCCCCGGATGGAGGAGGCCCGAGCATTTCTGTTGGAGCGCCTGCGGAGCATGGGCCTGGACGATGTGCGTCTGGTGGATGGCGGCGGTGAACCTGCGGTATATGGCTCATGGCTGGGCGCGCCCGGCAAGCCCACCCTCCTGATCTATGGTCACTATGATGTGCAACCCGCCGAACCCATCGCCCTGTGGCGTACACCGCCTTTCGAGCCGACGCTGGATGGCGACCGCCTTTATGCTCGCGGCGCGTCTGACGTCAAGGGGTCGACGACCATTGCTTTGGAAGTCGTTGCCGCATTTCTCGCCGTCAACGGCGCGTGTCCGGTTAACGTCAAGATCTTCCTGGAAGGGGAGGAGGAAACCGGTAGCCCTTCGCTGAGTGCGCTAGCCCAGCGTCACCGGCAACTGCTCTCGGCCGATGCGGTCTTGTCCGCCGACGGCGGTCGCGCCAGCGCGGACTTTCCGACCATCAACACTGGCGCGCGTGGCAACTGCCTGCTCGAGGTCAGCCTGATTACCGCGGACAAGGATCTGCACTCCGGGCGCTACGGCGGCTGCACGCTGAACGCGCTGCATGAGATGGCGCGCCTCGTTGCATCGCTGCACAGGATCGACGGAAGCGTCGCCGTGGAAGGCTTCTATGCTGGTGCGGCGCCGCTCGCGGCGTCACAGCGGGCGGACACTGCTGCTTTGCCCTTCGACGGGGTGGCCTATCTGGGCGATGTCGGCGCTGCGGCGCATGGTGAGCCGGGCTTCAGCATGCGCGAACAGATCACGCTGCGTCCCTGTCTCGATGTCAACGGGCTGTGGGGCGGCTACACGGGCAGCGGCAACAAAACCATCATTCCTTGTCAGGCCAACGCCAAGATGAGCATCAGGCTGGTGGAGGGGCAGGAATCCGGGCAAGTGCTGCAGGCCGTGCTCGAGCATCTGCAGAGTCATTGTCTTCCGGGAGCAAGACTCGACGTGGTGGCCATGCATGGTGGCAGCCCCGCATCGACCCTCGACGCGGGCCATCCCCTTGTTCTCGCAGCCGACCAGGTGCTGAGCAGCATCAGCGGCATCCGGCCGGTTCGCGTGCGACTCGGCGCCTCGGTTCCCATCACCTCGCTGTTCAAGGAAGTCCTCGGCATCGACACCCTGATGTTCGGCTTCAACCTGCCGGACGAGGATGTCCATGCGCCAAACGAGTTCTTCCGGATCAGCTCGATCGCGCAGGGCCTGAAGGCCTGGACCCTGCTGCTGGCGGCGCTGGGCGAGTTTGCTCCCGCTACCTTTCATGCCGGACTGTCTGCATAGCAGTTGTCTCGACCTTGGGCATTCATTCACTCCAACCCATCTGATTTCCAATATGCCTTCCATTGATATCCACCGCCTCGCCTCGAGGAAAAGCCTCTTCGGCGTTGCAGGCGAGCCCCCTCACGAGAAGGTTCATTTGTTCGCGGACGAGAGCACGGGGCTGCGTGCCATCGTGGCATTGCACAATACTGTTCGGGGCCCCGCGTTCGGCGGCTGCCGTTACTACACTTATGGCTCGGAGGAGCGAGCCCTGGAAGACGCCCTCAGGCTGTCGCGGGGCATGAGCCTGAAGAACGCCATGGCGGACCTGCCCTTCGGCGGCGGGAAGTCGGTGATCCTGCGCACTCCGCAACAGACCAACCGGGCCGAGCTGTTCCAGCTGTTCGGCAGCTTGATCCAGTCGCTGTCGGGTACCTACATTACTGGCGAGGATGTCGGCACCACTGAGGAGGATCTGCTGCAGATCGGGAAGCAGACGTCGTTCGCGGCGGGCATTCCCCGGGCGGGACAGTTTGGGGGAAACCCGTCGCCAAAGACGGCGCTGGGCGTTTTTGCGTCTATTCAGCGCGCCTGGAAGATGATGCATGGCGACGCATCGCTCGATGGCGTCTCCGTGGCGATTCAGGGACTCGGCGCCGTGGGTTGGGTACTGGCTGACTGGCTTCACGGCGCTGGCTGCCGCCTGATCGTTGCTGACGTGGATTCCGCGCGCGCGGCCGCGGCGCACGCCGCGTTCGGCGCGAAGGTCGTTTCACCACAAGAGATCACGGCTCAACCAGTTGACGTGCTGGCGCCTTGCGCACTCGGCGCGACGCTGAACGCCGAAAGTATTCCTGGAATCCAGGCTCAACTGATTGCCGGCGCGGCCAACAATCAGCTTGCCACTTCCGACGACGGCGAAGCGCTCCATGAGCGTGGCATTGCCTATTTGCCTGACTTCCTCGTCAATGCGGGCGGTATCGTCAGCTGCGTCCGCGAATACGAGGGCGGCGCGACGGATGCGGCGGTGGATACGGAAGTCCTGCGCATCGCCGATCGTGTGGAAGGCCTGTTCGAACGCGCAAGCAGGACTGAGATGTCGCTTGCCCGAGCGGCGCAAGAGTGGGCGCTAGAGAAGCTGGCACGCTCAGCCTAGACGTCCGGGCGCGAAATTGCGCAATCCACGGCGGGTTGCCATCCGGCCCGCCGTTGGCATCCCGACACCCGCAGTCTCTGAAATCCAAATCAAAAGGGGACCGCGCCGCTATCGAAACGGTCGCGGTGGGGAGCGTCTCGTCTGTCTGAACCGCTCCTTGCCGCCTAACCGCCGCCCGGCATCCCTTCACATCGCGAGCCAATCCATGAAGAAAACCATCATTGCCATTGCTGCTGTCGTCGTCCCAGGCAGCGCGTTCGCCCAGGACAGCGGTATCGTGCTGTACGGGTTGATCGACGTCGGCGTCGAATATGCCAACAGACAACCAGACAACGCAGGAAGCGTGACGCGGATGACGTCCGGCAACCTCGCGGGATCCCGCTGGGGGCTGCGCGGGTCGGAGGATCTCGGGGCAGGCTATAGCGCCATCTTTGTCCTGGAGAGCGGCTTCGACACCGATACCGGCAAGTCCGGACAGAACTCGCGACTGTTCGGGCGGCAGGCATTCGTTGGTCTGCAGAATCCCCTTGGCAAGATCACACTGGGGCGGCAGATCACGCCATTCTTTGAATTCGGTGGCGACTACGACCCTATGCAGTTGGGAACCAAATACTCGCTCATCAGCCAGGACGTCTACTTCGTTTCTCGCTCCGACAACTCGGTCAAGTACGCGGGGACATTTGGCAGCTTCTCCGCGTCCGCGCTTTACAGCTTTGGCGTCGACAGCACGGTCAACGGCGGAAGCGAAGTCCCGGGTGCGCCAAAGATCGGCCGGGAGTACGGCGTTAGAGTGCGTTACGCAAGTGGCCCCTTTTCGATCGGCGCGATATACGACCAGGTGGGCACGGGAACATTGGCCGCCAGTCCAGACGCCAGGATCCGGCGCGCGGCAGTGGCGGCATCCTTCGATATCGGCCCTGCTCACACGTTCGCCGGCTACCGGCGGGCGAAGGCATACGACGGTGGAATCGTCACAGGGGCCCTGGCTGGCGCCGGCAACCAGGCATCCAACCTCTACTGGGCCGGGCTTAGATACGACTTGTCGGCGGCGCTGAGCCTGACAGGTGCAGCCTATTATCAGGACTTCAAGAACACCAATGCGGACCCTTGGCTGTTCTCGCTGCTGCTGGACTACTCGCTGTCCAAGCGCACCGACATCTTTACCGCGGTGGGCTATACGCTGAACCGCCATGGTTCCAACCTCGGACTGAGCAATGGCTCTTCCGGATTTGGGCAGACCACCGCTGGCGCCAATCAGTTCGGCGTCACCACGGGCATCAGGCATCGGTTCTGAGCGTGCTCACCTGGCGTCGGCGGCGGCCCAATCTACGCAAGTGGCTTTCCGTCAGCCCTGATCCCCACCGCCCACTGGCACGACCGTTCCTGTCATGTAAGAGGCCTCCTCGGATGCCAGGAACAGAATGGCGCGCACCTGCTCGTCGATCGTGCCATAGCGCTGCATCAGGCTGCTGGCTTTGGTCTGATCGACGATGGCCTGGTACCAGCTGGCTTCCTGCTCGCTCTGCGCTGAGGTATTGCGCGGTATCTTGCGCGGCGGCGCCTCGGTCCCCCCAGTCGCCACGGCGTTGACGCGTATCCCTTCGTGCGCATGCTCGAAGGCGAGGCTGGCCGTCAGTGCGTTGACGCCGCCCTTGGCCGCCGCGTAGGGAACGCGGTGGATGCTGCGCGTGGCGATCGACGACACGTTGACGATGACACCCTGGCGCCGCGCCACCATGCCGGGCAGCACCGCCCGGCAGCACCACAGCGTCGGGAACAAAGAGCGCCGGATCTCGGCTTCGATCTGGTCTTCTTCATAAGCCTGGAAGGGCTTTGCCCAGATCGTGCCGCCCACGTTGTTGACGAGAATGTCGATGTGGCCGAACGCTGCATCCGCGGCCTTCACCATCTGCACGGCGCCGGCGTAGCTCTCCAGATCGGCGTGCACGGCAATGGCCTGTCCGCCGGCTGCCGTGATCTGCGCCGCGACTTCATCGACCAGCGCCGAGCGGTCGACCAGCGCGACCCACGCGCCCTCGGCGGCGGCAGCCAGCGCCACCCCGCGGCCGATGCCTTGCGCGGCGCCGGTCACGACCATCGATTTACCTGCGAAACGTGTAGCCGTTCTCATATTGTCTTGCTCCTCGCTCATGCCGCGTTGCTGGCCGAGAACTTCTCGTAGTAGAAGCCGGCAGGCGTGATGCCGCTTTGCTGCAGCCACCCACGCACAGCCTCCACCATCGCAACGGGACCGCACAGGTAGATGTCGACATCGCCACCGTTGAGCCATTCCGGTTCCACATGGGCGGTGACATAGCCCTTGCGTGCATGGCCGCTGGCGGGGTCAGCCACGCAGGTCCGGTATTCGAGGCCGGGCAAGGCGGCCTGCGCGGCATCGATGCGCGACAGCGCCACCAGGTCAATGTCGTTTGTGACACCGTAGACCATGCGCACGGGATGCGCACAGCCGCGCGTGGCCAGGGCATCGAACATCGACAGGAAGGGGGCGATGCCGGTGCCGCCAGCCAGGAACAACACCGGCCGCGCCACCTCGCGCAGGTAGAAGCTGCCGTAGGGACCCGAGAATGCCACGCGCTCGCCGGATTTTGCCTGGCTGGTCAGCCAGGTGCTCATCTGTCCTTTCGGCACGTTGCGCACCACGAAGCCGGTGCGCGCGCTGCCGGGCGCGGAGCTGAAGGAGTATGAGCGCGTCTGGCTGGTGCCCGGGATCTCGACGTTGACATACTGGCCAGGCAGGAAGTCCAGGCCGCCGGCATCGTCCAGGTCGATGGCGAAGCCAATGGTCGACTCGGAGAGCTGTTCCAGCTCGGCCAGCGTCCCCTGGTAGGTGGCGACACCGGTCTTGCACGCGGCCGACGATGCGGGCACGCGGATCACGCAGTCCGAGCGGGGCCGGGTCTGACAGGCCAGCACGTAGCCGCCCGCGGCCTCCTCTGCGGTCAGCGCATCTTCGATATAACTCGATTCCGGCAAGTCATAGCTGCCCGACTCGCACAGGCCGCGGCAGGTGCCGCAGGCACCGTCGCGGCAGTCCAGCGGGATATTGATCTGTTGCCGGTAGGCGGCGTCGGACAGGGTTTCGTTCTCGCCACAGGTGATGAACCGGGTGACGCCGTCCTCGAATTGCAGGGCGATGGTATGTTCCATAGCGCGTTTCTCCAGCCTGGATCAGATGTGATAAATGTCGATGACCTGGTTGATGTAGTCGTTCTTGAGCACGACGTACTTGTCCAGGATGCGCGGCTGCCCGTCGGAGAGATCGAGCGTGTAGCGCGACATGCCGAAGTAGCTGTAGGTGGTCTGGTAGCGATGGCTGAGGGTGTGCCAGTTGAAGCGCACGGTGCACGTGTCGCCCTCTGCCCCGAGCACTTCCACGTTGCTCAGGTTGTGACTGGTGCGCGTGTCCGGAATGGTGGCGCTGGAGCGCTCCGTCTTGATGCGAAACACGCGATCTTCCAGGCCCTGGCGGGTCGGGTAATAGATCAGCGAGATCTCACGCTGCGGGTCGGTGATGAGCTCGCCGTCGTCATCCCAGCATGGCATCCAGAAGGTTGCTTCGGGGTGGTAGCAGGCGAGCCATGCATCCCACTCTTCGTCGTCCAGCAGCCGTGCCTCGCGGTACAGGAAGGACTGGATGGCTGCAAGGTCGACTGGCTTGTCGAGGGTGGTCCCGGCGGTGCTCATGCTGCGCTCCCTGCGGCGGCGTTGTCGAGGTCAGTGGCCGCCGTGGTATCGATGGCGTCGTTCGCGGATGCGCCGAGCTCCTCGGCCACGGCTTTCCTCATCACGTCCAGCCAGTAGCGGTGCTGCACCGTGTACAGGCCCTCGTCCTCGGTCCGCACGCCGCTCATCACCGGCTTGAGCCCGATGCGCTGCGCGGCCTCGTCGGCACCGTCAATCCAGTGCTTCGCGCCGCGGCACATGTCGTTCCAGGCCAGGGCCTGGCCGGCGTAGCCCTGCTGGCAGGCCCGGAATTCCTCGAGGTCGTCCGGCGTGGCCATGCCGCTGACGTTGAAGAAGTCCTCGTACTGGCGGATGCGGCGCGCGCGCGCCTCGTCGGATTCGCCCTTCGGCGCGATGCAGTAGATGGTGACCTCGGTCTTGTCGACGGACAGCGGGCGCAGCAGGCGGATCTGCGAGCCGAACTGGTCCATCAGGTAGACGTTGGGATAGAGGCACAGGTTGCGCGAATTCTGGATCATCCAGTCCGCGGCTTCCGCGCCGCAACGCTCGGCAAATTCCTCGCGCCGGCTGAAGTTGGGACGGTCCTCCGGATTGGCCCAGCGCGTCCACAGCAGCATATGGCCGTGGTCGAAGGCGTAGAAGCCGCCGCCCTGCTGGCCCCACTTGCCGGCGTCCATGGCGCGGATCTTGTCTTCCTGCGCGGTCTTCTGCTTGCGGTGGTTGGTGGTCGCGGCGTAGTTCCAGTGCACCGCCGACACGTGGTAGCCGTCGGCGCCGTTCTCGGCCTGCAGCTTCCAGTTGCCTTCGAAGGTGTAGGTGGAGGAGCCGCGCAGCACCTCGAGCCCGTCGGCGGACTGGTCGACGATCATGTCGATGATGCGGGCCGCTTCGCCGAGGAATTCCTTGAGCGGAGGCACATCCGCGTTCAGGCTGCCGAACAGGAAGCCGCGGTAATTCTCGAAGCGCGCCAGCTTCTTCAGGTCGTGCGAGCCTTCCTTGTTGAAGCAGTCGGGATAGCCGGCATTCTCGGGGTCCTTCACCTTCAGCAGCTTGCCGCTGTTGTTGAAGGTCCAGCCGTGGAACGGGCAGGTATAGGTGGCCTTGTTGCCGCGCTTGTGGCGGCACAGCATGGCGCCGCGGTGGCTGCAGGCGTTGATGAATGCGTTCAGCTCGCCCTGGCGATTGCGCGCGATCACCACCGGCTGGCGGCCGATATGGGTGGTGTAGTAGTCGTTGTTGTTGGGGACCTGGCTTTCGTGGGCCAGGTAGATCCAGTTGCCCTCGAAGATGTGCTTCATCTCGAGTTCGAACAGGTCTTCGTCGGTGAAGGCCTGGCGGTGCAGGCGGTAGTCGCCGCTGGCCTTGTCTTCGACCAGGAAGGCATCGAGGTCGAGGCGCTTTGCGCTGGGGCGAACGGGGGCCTTGCCCTCCGGATAGATGGGGATCATGGAGTTGTCTCCTGCCGATGACTTGTCTTCGGGGCGGTGCCGCGCATGCCGCTGCCGCCTGGGATGGATCTGCCGGCCCGCGGGGCGGGCGGTACTACGGAAAATCAGGCGGCGGCGCGCTGGCGCTCCACCTCGGYGGCGGGGGCGCCATCCTGCTCCGGCAGCAGCCGGAAATCGAAGTCGATCGATGCGAACGGCTTGTCGACGCCATGCTTGTCAAGCGCGGCGGCGTCGGTGACGCGGGTCACCGCGGGGACCAGCCCCTCGCGGCTGGCGAAGGCGAAGTCGTCCCAGAGGTATTCATCGCCGTCGATGTTGATCTGCGTGGTCAACTTGCGATAACCATCCGCCGACACAAAGAAGTGGATGTGGGCCGGGCGCTGGCCGTGGCGCGCGAGCTGGTCCAGCAGGCGCTGCGTGGTGCCCTCCGGCGGGCACCCGTAGCCCTTCGGCACGTTGCTGCGGAACTGGTAGCGGCCATTGGCATCGCTCACGATGGTGCGGCGCAGGTTGAAGTGCGACTGGGTCTTGTCGAAGAACGAGTAGTTGCCCATCAGGTTGGCGTGCCATACCTCGACGCTGGCCCCGGGCAGCGGCTTGCCGTCGGCGCCGTACACCGTACCCTGCATGAACAGGACCTCGCCCTTGCCGTCGTCGCTGCCGTCGTCGAGGCGGGCGAAACCGGTGCTCTTTGGCGCGCCGGCCACGTAGAGCGGGCCTTCGATGGTGCGCGGCGTGCCGCCGGTCAGGCCGGCGCGGGCTTCCGCCTCGTCGGCGCGGATGTCGAGGAAGCGTTCCAGCCCCAGGCCGGCGGCAAGCAGGCCCAGTTCCTGGCTGGCACCCGCCTCGGCAAAGTACTCGATGCCCTTCCACACTTCGCTCGCGCTCAGGTCGAGGTCCTCGATCGCCTTGAACAGGTCCGCGACCAGGCGAACGACCACCTGCTGCACGCGCGGATCGGGCGTGCCTTGCGTGCCGGTCGTGACGATAAAGCTGGTGACCAGGGCATCGATTTCCGAGTGGGTCATGAGAGTCTCCATAATTGTGGTGGGGTTCCGGTCCATGCTTTACGGGTATCAAGCTTGTTTTCCGGGCACGGATGAAGCATAGTCAACGGGGGTTTTTGCAGTCCAACACTGATTTAGTATCTGTTTTATACCCGGGAGGTATAGTTTTGGAATTGCGGCATCTGCGTTACTTTGTCGCCGTGGCGGAGGAACGGAACTTCACTCGCGCGGCCGACCGGCTGCATATGGCACAGCCACCCCTGTCGCGCCAGATCCAGCAACTGGAGGACGACCTGGGTGTGCAACTGTTCGAGCGCCACTCGCGTCCACTGAAGCTGACCGACACCGGGCGCTACTTCTATACCCACGCGCTGCAGCTGCTGGCCCAGACCGCGGAACTGCAGGCGATGACCAAGCGGGTGGGCAAGATCGAGCACAAGATGTCGGTCGGCTTTGTCGGCTCCACGCTGTACGGGATGCTGCCGCGTATCATCCGGCGCTTCCGGCAGACGCACGCCGAGCTGGAACTGAGCCTGCACGAGATGTCGACCATGGACCAGATCAAGGCGCTCAAGGAGGGACGCATCGACGTGGGCTTCGGGCGTATCCGGCATGAGGACCCATCGGTGCGGCGCGTGGTGCTGCGAGAGGAACGCATGATCGTGGCGCTGCCGGTCGGGCATCCGCTGGCTGACGCCAAGTCCCGGCTCGCGCTGCACGACCTGGTGGGTGAGCCGCTCATCATCTTTCCCAAGGCGCCGCGCCCCAGCTTTGCCGACCAGGTGCTGGCCGCCTTCCATGACCGCGCCCTGAAGCCACGGCGCCTGCACGAAGTGCGCGAGCTGCAGATCGCGCTCGGCCTGGTGGCGATGGGCGAAGGCATCTCGGTGGTGCCCAGCAGCGTGTACGGGCTCAAGCGGGACGACGTGACCTACAAGGAGCTGGACGATCCCAAGCTGGTGTCTCCCATCATCATGAGCACACGGATGCTCGACGAGTCGGCGGACCTGCTCTCGCTGCGGGACATGATCTACCAACTCTACGAGGAAGAAGGCATGGCCTACCTGTCGCCGCAGAAGCCATGAAGCACAATTGGCGCTTCATACTCCTCAGGTATGAAATCAGACGCCAACGGTGTTGGACGCCCAAAAAATAGCCCTACATACTTCGTGCAACATTCAACTGCACCAGGAAGGTATGAAAGTGGCGACTCAATCCAGCTCCATAGGCATCGAATCGATCGAGGCCATCCTGGTCGATCTGCCGACCATCCGGCCGCACCAGCTCGCCATGGCGACGATGCAACGGCAGACCCTCGTGATCGTCCGCCTGCGCTGCGCCGATGGCGTGGAAGGCATTGGCGAGGCCACTACCATCGGCGGCCTGTCGTATGGCGACGAAAGCCCGGAGGGCATCAAGCTGACCATCGACGCCTACCTGGCCCCGGCGCTGCTCGGCCACGACGCCACCAACATACACGCCGCCATGGCGCGGCTGAACAAGGTGGCGCGCGGCAACCGCTTCGCCAAGTCGGCGCTGGAAACCGCGCTGCTCGATGCGCAGGGCAAGCGTCTCGGCGTGCCGCTGTCGACACTGCTGGGCGGCGTCGTGCGCGACACGCTGCCGGCGCTGTGGACACTGGCCAGTGGCGATACCTCCCGCGACATCGACGAGGCCGAGCGATTGCTGGGCGAGCGCCGCCACAACACCTTCAAGCTCAAGATCGGCCGGCGCAGTGTGCGTGACGACGTGGCGCATGTCTCCGCGATCAAGCGCGCGCTGGGCGAGCGGGCGCGCGTCACCGTGGACGTCAACCAGGCCTGGAACGAAGCGGATGCCGCCACCGGCATCGCCATGCTGGAAGCCGCCGGGATCGACCTGGTCGAACAGCCCATCGCGCGCGAGCAGCGCCCCGCGCTGGCCCGGCTGGCAGCCCGTTTCGTGGTGCCCATCATGGCCGACGAGGCCGTGTGCGGCCCCGAGGACGCGATGGAGCTGGCCCGCCTCGGTGCCGCAGACGTGTTTGCACTAAAGATCGCCAAGTCCGGTGGCATCTTCGGCATGCTGCGCACCGCCGCGGTTGGCGATGCCGCCGGCATCGCCCTCTACGGCGGCACCATGCTGGAAGGCAGCGTCGGCACCATCGCCGCCGCTCACGCCTTCGCCACGCTGCCGCAACTGGCGTGGGGCACGGAACTGTTCGGCCCGCTCCTGCTGAAGGACGACATCGTAGTGGAACGCCCGGTGTACCGGGACTTCGCGCTGCACCTGCCGCAAGGGCCGGGGCTCGGGGTCGCGCTGGATGAGGACAAGCTGGCCCACTACCGGCGGGACCGCACATGAGCATCGCGGATCGCAACGGGCTTCGCCTCTACTATGAGCTTCACGGGCCGCAAGGCGCGCCGGTGCTGGTCATGTCCAACTCGCTGGGCACCACCCTGTCGATGTGGGATCCCCAGATGCCAGCGCTGCTGGAGCACTTCCGCGTGCTGCGCTACGACACGCGCGGCCATGGCGCATCCGGCGTGCCGAGCGCGCCGTTCGGCATGGACGAGTTGGGTGGCGACGTGCTGGCGGTGATGGACCACGCCGGCGTGGGGCAGGCGCATTTCTGCGGCCTGTCGATGGGAGGCATGACCGGCATCTGGCTGGCACGCCATCATCCCGAACGCTTTGGCCGATTCGTACTGGCGAATACCGCGGCGCTGATCGGGCCGCCATCCGGCTGGAACACACGCATCGATCACGTGCGAAGCCACGGCATGTCGATGGTCGCCGAGGGCGTGCTGGCCCGCTGGTTCACGCCGGCCACGCTGGCAGGCGATCCGGCGCGCCTCGCCCCCGTGCTCGCCATGCTTGCCGCCACGGATCCCGACGGCTATATCGGCAACTGTGCCGCGGTGCGCGATGCCGACCTGCGCAGCCTGTTGCCAGGCATCCTGTCGCACGTGCTGGTGATCGCAGGCGTGCAGGATGCCGCCACGACGCCGGAACAGGGCAGCGAACTCGCGCGGGGCATTGCCGAGGCCGAATACCTCGTGCTCAATGCCGCGCATCTGTCCAACTGGGAGCAGCCCGCGGCATTCTCGCGTGCGGTGATACGCTTCCTTTCGAGGGCATGATGCCCTATACCACCTCAGGAGCCGACATGACCCAGCCCTGCATTATCTCCGTCGCCATCACCGGCTCCTTGCCGCGCAAGCGGGACAACCCTGCCGTGCCGATCACCGTCAGCGAACAGGTCGAGTCCACCCAGGCCGCGTTCGAAGCGGGCGCCACGCTCGTCCACCTGCACGTGCGCAATGACGACGAGACGCCATCCTCGGAGCCGGACCGCTTTGCCCTCGTACTCGAGGGAATCCGCAAGCATGCGCCCGGCATCATCACGCAAGTCTCGACCGGTGGCCGCTCCGGGGCGGGAAAGGAGCGCGGCGGGATGCTGTCGCTGCGGCCGGACATGGCGTCGCTTGCCACGGGATCAGTCAATTTCCCGACTCGCGTCTATGACAATCCGCCAGACCTCGTGGATTGGCTTGCCGCCGAAATGAAGGCCTACGCCATCAAGCCCGAGATAGAGGCCTTCGATCTGTCGATGATCTTCCAGGCGGTCGCCATGCAACAGGCGGGCAAGATCGACGGCGCACTGCATATTCAGTTTGTGATGGGCATCAAGAATGCGATGCCGGTCGATCGGGAAGTGCTCGCCTTCTACGTGCAGACCCTGCGGCGCCTGGCGCCCGATGCTACCTGGACCGGCGCGGGCATCGGCCGGGACCAGTTGACGATGGCGCGCTGGTCGCTCGAACTCGGCGGCCATTGTCGCACCGGCCTGGAGGACAACGTCCGGCTCGACAAGGATACCCTTGCCCCGTCCAATGCCGCGCTGGTCGGCCAGGTAGCGGCCTTGTGCAAGGAGCATGGGCGCCCCGTGGCGACGGTGGCGCAGGCGCGGGCGCTCCTGGGGTTGCCCTCGGCCGCGAATTGAAGCGGATCGGGAGCAGAGAAAGACGCAGGCGACGCGGATCTCATCGCCTATTCGTCATGGCCTTCGTCTCGACGACGAGCAGCCGGAAACGCCGGCTGGCTCTCGTCTCCTTGGGTTCGGCAAGCCGGAGCTTGTTCCTTTTGAGCCGGACCAGCGTCAAATCGGTCACACGCAGGTTGTCCCGACCTATCGATCATTTCGCAGTCGGCCAATGCCGAAGGCCGCCCCCTCCCTTCCGTTGCTCAATCAGCTGAGATCGATTCCAACGCCTCGCCTCGCGTTTCAATGCCAAAGCGATAAACGATGAATGCAGCCGTCAGGAAACAGGCGGCGCCCAGCGCAAAGACGCCGGCCTGGCCTGCCAGCGGCAGGATAAGTCCGACCATGGTTGGCCCCAACAGCGAACCGAATCGGCCAACCGTGGAGGCCATGCCGCAGCCAGTAGCGCGGGCGCGGGTCGGATAAAGCTCTGGCGTATAGGTGTACAGCACGGCCCACATGCCGAACATGAAAAACTGCATCATTCCGCCCGACAGGAAGAGTGCGACAGGCTCCGAATTCATACCCGCGACGCGGCCATACAGAAAAGCCATCACCGCGCCGCCCACGAGCGTGATCACGCATGCCGGCTTACGGCCCCAATGCTCGATGGCCCAGGCGGCGCACAGAAATCCCGGGATGCCGCCGACGGAGATATACACGGTGTATAGCACCGACTTGGTCACGCCCATGCCGGTCTGCTGTAACAGCGCCCCAATCCAGGTGTTGAGCCCATAGAAGCCAAGCAGCGCAAAGAACCACAGGCCCCACACAGTCAGGGTTCGGTTTCGATATTCCGGCGACCACAGTACCTTCACGCCGAATATCTCGGCTTCGGGGACGACAGCGGTGGCTGCGGCCTCGGGCAGCGATGTCAGTTTCATCCGTCGCTTCACCGTCTCTTCGATGTGATCAACCACGCGAGAGGCTTCCTCGTGCCTGCCTTTGGATTCGAGCCAGCGTGGGGACTCCGGCACGTAGCGCCGCACCACGAAGAGAAACAGTGCCGGCACCGCGCCGAGCAGGAACATGGTGCGCCAGTTGTACGCCGAGAGCACGTGGTATGACAGGAGCCCCGCGCAGATGAAAGCGATGGGCCAGTTTCCGTCCATTAGCGCCAAGTATTTGCCGCGCTGGCGAGCGGGGATGAATTCGGACAAAAGCGTTTGTGCGAGCGGCAGTTCCATACCCATCCCCAGACCCAGCAACAGGCGATAGATGCCAAGCGTCACGGGGTCACTGGCGGTGGAGCAGAGAAAGCTGCCCAAGCCCCACACGATCATGCTTACCTGAAACACCGGCTTGCGTCCGAAGCGATCGGCAAGCATACCGGAACTGAGCGCGCCGACAGCCATGCCAACAAAGCTCGCGCTGCCCAGCATCCCAGCTTGCGCACTGGTCAACGCGAACTCGGTGCGAATCGAGCCGAGCAAATACGTCATCATCGCCAAGTCAAGGTTGTCAAAGAAGAACGCCAGTGCGATCACCATGAAGAGGAAGCGGTGGTAGCCGCATACGGGTAGTCGCTCCAGTCGGTCACTGATGCGGACCCGCATCAGCTCTGTAGAGGTCACTTTCATCTTGTCTCCTGTCTTGTATTGGCCGGGGAATTTAGGGGCCGGCTCGTGCAACTTCGCCGGTTGGCATGTAATGTCGCGCGGCCCTGGCTGCGTAGCCCGCTCCGGGATGCCAAAGCATGTCGCCGGGGCGCCAACCCGAGCGGCGGACGGCACCGGCCTCAACAGGCTGTAGCGGCGCGCTCGGTACACAGACGCAATCGGAGCAGCAGGAGGAAGGCGAATCGGAAAGGCGCGCGCCGGCACACGCTTTCACGTATGCCGGCGGCAGGGCGGCTCGCTGGAGGAGCCAAGGGGTGCGGGTCAGCGGGTCGCGAAGCGCAGGGGATCAAACGCATCTTCCGGCAGCGCCGACAGGGAGGCACCGGCGGGAAATGGATAGCGCAGGTATGGCGCACGCGGCTGACCGGGCGGTGAATACTGCCCGTCGGCGAGGATCCGCTTCTTGGCCGTCAGCGACTGAATCTCGCACCGGTATGCCACGATCTGGTTCGCCGCGCCGTCCTCGATCGGCGTGTAGTCCTTCTCGGGTCGGAACTTGTCCAGCGCCACAGACTGGTGTGCGCGGATATCCTCGGTCCGTTCGCGCACCGTCGCGACACAGCGTGCGATGACACTGTAGTACTCGAGGCTGGTGTTCTGGCCTTTGGGCGCCTTCAGCAAGGCGACGGGGCGGTCGATCTCGATGGTGATATGCGCGTTGGCTCGGATCGCAGTCGCCAGCTTTCCAAAGCGCGAACTGTGTATCAGAAAGGCGTCACCAGTGAAGGTGAAACTCTGCGCCGTCACGTACGGGAACGGTGTGTCGTGGACACCGACACGGCAGATCAGTTCGTCCTTAAGAAAGGCTTCAATGGCGGGCCAGTCGGTCCAGGCAAGGTCAGTGCGGCGCATCTCTGCGCTCAGGTAGTCGGGGGTCATGGTTGTCTCCAAGGAGGACTTGGGCGGGATCAAGGCAGCACGCGCAACTGTTCGCGCGCCGGGCCCAGCCCTATGCCGCGCAGGCGGCATCCGAGCTGGCTGGCAAGCCAGCGCAGGAGTTCGTCGAGCTCGGGCGGCAATGGGTCCTGAGGTTTGCGAGGCAGTGCTGCCGCGCTGAACGCGGCAAAGCGGTGGATTATGGGCCCGTCGTTATCCGTCCAGTCGCTATCCACCAGCGGGATGGCGTGGTCGGGCGTCTGGGCGAACAACGCCAGGCAATCGCACTTGTTGAGGAAAAGCTCGTCGATCCCATGCTGCTGCACGGCACGCCGAAGCTGCGCGACATCGAGCAAGCCGACCCGTCTCGGGCGGCCGGTGCCGGTGCCATACTCACCGGTCAGCATGCGGATGGCGACGCCGAGGCCGAAGGCATCCTCGCCTGCCAACAGGAGGCCAGGATCGTAGACCAGGGCTTCCTGCTGCCGACCTAGTCCACGTTGCGCCGCACTTGCGCAGTACTCAGCAGATTGCGCTGCGCCAAGCTCGGATGGGAGCGGTCCCGATCCGACCCGCGATACGATGGCCTTGGCAATGCCAATTGTCTTGCGGTGATACCGGCACGGCAGGTCGCCGCCGACGTAGGCATACGCTGGCACCGTATGGCTTGACGTCACCCACGGCTGGTCCCCATGCGTGATATCAAGCATCACCGACTGCGCGCCCTCGAACAAGACGCGCGCCCCGTCCTGTACGCGACGTGAAAGGAAGGTCGGATCGGACACAACAAGGTTGCGGATCTCCGCCCACGCCGCGCGCATGCGACTGATATCTAGGTCCGCGTCGTGTTCCCGGCTGGCAGCGGCCACCTGGAGAAAAACGGCGTCACTGTCGGCCAACAGGTCACGAAGCTGAAACGAGGTCCGCGTGCCATCGCGTGCCCGCAAGGCATGGTCGGCGTAGCACGGGCCAATGCCGTTGCCTGTCGTGCCAATGGTGCCACCGTGCTCGCGGTCCAGCGCGACATGCAGGGGCTGGACCACCGGGCATCGCTGATGGCCAGGCGCGAGTGCAACGATATACCAAGGCTGCCCAGCATCGCAATCTCCTCGGCCAACTGGGTCAGCCCAATTGCGCAGCCTGACCCGATGTAGAGGGACAGATCGGGATGCAACACGCCGGACGGAACTTGCCGCAAACGTACGGTACCCTGAGGCGTGGCGATGGTGTGGCCTGCGTTGGCGCCGCCGTTGAAGCGCGCCACTATGTCATAGCTACCGGCAATATGGTCGACGACTCTCGCCTTACCCTCGTCGCCATACTGGAGACCCACGAGCACGTCGGCATAGCCAATCTGAGGTGACATCGTCATGCTTCGACGTCGAGCGCGAACGTGGCTTCGATCTCCACGGGAGCGCCAAGCGGCAGGCTGGCCACGCCGATGGCGATACGGGCGTGCCGGCCTTTGTCTGCGAAGATGAAGTTGATCAACTCCGACGCCGCATTGACCACGGCCGGCGCGTCATGGAAGCCATCGGAAGTCGCGACGAAGCCGCCCAGGCGAAGCACGCCATCGATCCGTTCCAGATCGCCGTTGGTGGCCGCCGAGGCCCAGCCCAGCAGATTGGCGACGCAAAGGCGGGCGGCTTCGCGCGCATCGTCCAGGGACACTTCCGCTGGAACCCGCCCGGCGAATATAGGCTGGCCTGAGCGCACGGGCAACTGGCCGGAAACCGTCAGGATGCCGCGGTGCAGGGTATAAGGTACGAACAGGGCCGTTGGAATGGCTGGCGGCGGCAGCACGATTGCTGCCTCGCGAATGCGATCGATGATTGTCACGGGGTTCCTCTTGTGAGCGATGGCGAGCGCGCCGCCGCGCACAGATTGCACGACAGATTCGCCACCTTCACTGTGCCGCCCGAGGCTTCGGCTGTCCGGCGCACGGACGCCAGGCAATATCGCGCAGACGCCAGGCTGTGAGGCCGGTGCGCCCTTACCGCCGAGTCGCGTCGCGAAAATACTCAGTCGGAGTCATGCCCAGCGCCCGCCGGAACATCGCGCTGAAGGCGCTCGGGCTCTCATAACCGAGTTGCAACGCGATGTCGGTCACGTGGCGTCCCTGGGCCAGAAGGCGCACCGCGGCCATCAGCCTGGCTTGCTGCTTCCAGCGGCTAAAGGTCAGGCCGGTCTCCTCGGGGAACAGCCGGATGATGGTGCGGTCGCTGGCGCCCACTGACCGGCTCCAGGCCTCGACGGAAGTCTCGTCGGACGGGTCGGCGACGATCCGGGCGCAGATCTTGGCAAGGCGCGCATCCTTTGGCATAGGCAGGTGGAGAGGTACCACGGACAGGGGGCGCATCTCCTGCAGGAGCAGTCCGGCGACGAGGCCGTCGCGGCCGTTTTCCTCATAGTCGACCGGCATGCGCACCATCTCCGAAACGAGCTCGCGCAGCAGCGGCGGCACCGCGACGACGCAGCATGTCGTCAGTTCGCTGGGCACGGCGTCCTCACGAACATAGACCGTGCGCATCTCGACCTCACCGCATGCCTGCATGGCATGGCGAACGTCGCCCGGCACCCATACCGCCCGCTGGGGCGGCACCACCCAGGAGCCCATCCCTGTGGTCACCAGGATCGCGCCACTGTACGCGTAGATCAGCTGGGCACGCGGGTGCGAGTGGTAATCGATATAAAAGCGATCGGGCAACGCGCGGGCCATCCCGCCAACTGGTCGGCCAATGTGCTGGTAGTCCTCGCGGTTTTCACTTTTTCCGAACATGGCGTCTCCGAGACAACAAGTGTCATCCGCCGGCGCGCGCTGGGCGGCGCCAGAAAGTATTGTGGGTTCGACGTCAGCGCACGTCGCATTTACCCCAGGGATCGATCTCTCCATCGATCCCCCAGTTCGGAGCCAAAACTCAAATGTCAGTGTATCGAAACTTCGACCAGCAGTCCCTGGACAAGCAATACAACGTCAGGGGCGGGATCCCGCACTATCAAGCGATCTTCGACCGATGGGCGAAGGAGAGCCGCGACTTCCGCCTCGCACGTCCCGTCAAGGAAGACCTAGCGTACGGCGATGACCCCAAGCAGTCATTGGACTTCTTTCCTGCCGGCAAGCCGGGCCGGCCATTGCTGGTCTTCATCCACGGTGGATACTGGCAGTCGCTGGACAAATCGGACTTCAGCTATGTCGCCAAGCCGTACTTGGAACACAATATCAATGTCGCCGTGGTGAACTATCGTTTGGCACCAAACGTGACCATGGCCGGGATCGTACGCGACAACCAGGACGCCGTGGTCTGGCTGTACCGAAACGCCAGGGAACTGGATTTCGATCCCAATCGCATCTTCGTCTCCGGCCATTCGGCGGGCGGCCACCTCACTGCAACACTTGCAGGAACGCGCTGGGCCGACTTCGATGTCCCCGCAGATATCATGAAAGGCGGATGCGCCATCAGTGGCCTCTATGACCTCGAGCCGATCCGGCTCTGCTATCTCAACCAAGTCGTGGGCCTTAGCGCGGCGGACGTTACCGCCTACAGTCCCATGCAACACCTGCCCTCAACCAGGCTGCCAATGATCCTGACGGTTGGCGGCGAGGAGTCCTCGGAATACCACCGTTTGCAGGCCGAGTACTGTGCGCAACTGCATGAGCAGGGAATCGCGGTTGAGATTGTCGATCAGGAGCGCGGCCATCATTTCGACGCGGTTGATTACTTGGGAGAGGCCCGGGGCAAGCTTGCCGCGGCGGTGCTCAAGATGATCGCAGCAGGAGCGTAGGCTTTCGGCCGTCGCCCTGCGGCGCCGCACGATTCCCTTCAGGCCTCGGGATGGCAGGCCCAAGGTGGCGGCGATCGCGCACGGCATTTGGCGGCCGGTTCAGGCGTTTACTGCTGGCCATCGACACGGCGCCGCTCGACGGCGGCCCGGCCGATGTCGCCGGGCCGCCCCGTCATGAACACGGTTCCCTCTTCGGGTCGTGCTGCCACGCCTATTTTCCGGTGATGCCGCCGTCGATGATCAACTCGGTGCCTGTGATGCAGGCGGCGGCGTCCGATACGAGGAAAGCACACGCATAAGTCACGTCCCGGGCGGTGCCCATGCGGCCCACAGGCACCAGACGCGCGCGCGCCTGCCTGGCCCGATCGAAGTGCTCCGCGTCGTACAGCCGCGCTCGTCTCCATGGCGGCACCCACCTTGCCGATGCCGACGTTGTAGTGCCGCACGTCCACGGGCCCGAATGCATCGCGCGCCCCGGCAAAGAGCCGCCCGACATCCTGCTCGGGCGTAACGTCACCGAAAAGGGCAACGGCGCGCCCGCTCACTTCAGTCAACGCACAGGCCGGGCAGAGGGTCACGCCCAAGGCAGTCACCGCGCTTTCCATTCATCGGGATCCATCCTGCTCGGACTCCGGGCGTACCGCCCGGGCGCCCGTGTCGGCTCAGAGCAGACACTCCGGTGTCGTTGTGTTGGTTCCGGCCCGCCAGTTCCAGGACGGCACGCCCCTGGGTTTGACGCCATATTTCGCACTCGAAAGAAATTTCTCCCAAGCCCCGCCTGGGCTTGCGGGCGATCTGCGCCGGCATGGCCCGCCTTGGCACACTCCATGCGTTTGTACCTCCCGAGCGCAGAAACACTGCTCAAACCAACCGAACCCAAAGTTCAATCGCTCCCAAGGAGAACTGCCATGACTACCACCCTCGCCATCAAGGACCTGTCCGTCACCGAAGAACTCGAC
>NZ_JBFRFX010000067.1:0-25308 GCF_052115045.1 Cupriavidus sp. 2TAF22 | reverse complement strand
GGGCGCGGCAGCGGCCGGAGCGGCTGCGGGCGCGGCGGCAGGTGCGGGCGCGGCGGCGGCGGGAGCAGCTGCGCCGGCGGTGGCTTCGGTGTCGATCTTGGCGATCACTTCGTCGGCGACCACGGTGTCGCCATCGTTGCGGATGATCTGCGACAGCACGCCTGCCGACGGGGCCGGCACTTCGAGCACGACCTTGTCGGTCTCGATCTCAATCAGGATTTCGTCTTGGGCAACGGCTTCGCCCGGCTTTTTCTTCCAGTTCAGCATGGTCGCTTCTGCAACCGATTCGGACAGCTGCGGAACCTTGACGTCAACAATAGCCATGGTTGGTATTTCCTTTTGTATTCGTATGTGCTTCGGGCATGCGGCAAAGACAAAGCGGTGCGCGCTCGGCGCGCGCACCGCCATTCAGGCCACGATCATTTGGTCAGGACAAAGCCCTTGAGCTTGGCGAAAGCCGCATCCAGCAGCGCCTTCTGCTGCTCGTTGTGCTTGGCGTAGTAGCCAACTGCCGGCGATGCCGAGGCGGGACGGCCGGCGTAGCCGAGCTTCTGCCCTTCGGTCATGTTTTCCATGATGTAGTGCTGCACGAAGAACCAGGCGCCCTGGTTCTGCGGCTCGTCCTGGCACCACACGATTTCGTTGGCGTTGGGATACTTCTTCAGCTCGGCGGCCACCGCCTTGTGCGGGAACGGATAGAGCTGTTCCATGCGGATGATGGCCGTATCGCCGGCGCCACGTTCCTTGCGCGCATTGACCAGGTCGTAGTAGACCTTGCCCGAGCACATGACGATGCGCTTGACCTTGCTGGCGTTCAGTTCTTCGTGATCCGGAATGACGGTCTCGAAGTGACCCTTGGCCAGGTCGGACAGCGGCGAGACCGCATCCTTGTTACGCAGCAGCGACTTCGGCGTCATGATCACCAGCGGCTTGCGGAACAGACGGATCATCTGGCGGCGCAGCAGGTGGAAGATCTGGGCCGGGGTGGTCGGTTGGCAGACTTGCATATTGTGGTCCGCGCACAGCTGCAGGAAGCGCTCGATGCGCGCCGAGCTGTGTTCCGGACCCTGGCCTTCGTAGCCGTGCGGCAGCATCAGGGTCAGGCCCGAGGCACGGCCCCACTTCACTTCGCCCGACGAGATGAACTGGTCGATCACGACCTGGGCGCCGTTGACGAAGTCGCCGAACTGGGCTTCCCAGATCACGAGCGCGTTCGGTTCGGCGGTCGAGAAGCCGTATTCGAAGCCGAGCACGGCTTCTTCGGACAGCACCGAGTCGATCACCGTGAACGGAGCCTGGTTCTCGGACACGTTCTGCAGCGGCACGTAGCTGCCGGCATCCCAGCGCTCGCGGTTCTGGTCATGCAGGACCGAGTGGCGGTGGGTGAAGGTGCCGCGGCCGGCGTCCTGGCCGGTGATACGCACCGGGTAGCCCGAAGCCACCAGCGACGCGAAGGCCAGGTGCTCGCCCATGCCCCAGTCCAGCGACTGGTCGCCGCGGCCCATGTTGGCGCGGTCCTTGACGACCTTCTCGACCAGGGTGTGCAGCTTGAAGTGCTCGGGGATCGTGGTGATGCGTTCGGCCAGGCGCTTGAGCTCGGTCACCGGCACCGCGGTGTCGGCGGCGTCGGTCCACTTGCGGTTCAGGAACGGCATCCAGTCCACGGCGAACTTGTTCTTGAAGTTCGACAGGACGGGGTCGACCGTGTGCTTGCCCGCGTCCATGGCGGCACGGTATTCCTTGACCAGCTCGTCACCGAAGTCGGCACCGACCAGGTTCTGCGCTGCCAGCTTGTCGGCGTACAGCTTGCGCGTGCCCGGGTGCTGGCTGATCTTCTTGTACATCAGCGGCTGGGTGACGGCCGGGGTGTCCTGCTCGTTGTGGCCCAGCTTGCGGAAGCAGATGATGTCGACCACGACGTCGCGCTTGAACTCCATGCGGAAGTCCACTGCGAGCTGCATGGCGAACACCACGGCTTCGGGATCGTCGCCGTTGACGTGCAGCACCGGCGCTTCGATCATCTTGACCACGTCCGTGCAGTACAGCGTCGAACGCGCGTCGCGCGGGTCGGAGGTGGTGAAGCCGATCTGGTTGTTGATCACGATGTGCATCGTGCCGCCCGTGCCGTAGCCGCGGGTCTGCGCCAGGTTCAGCGTTTCCATCACCACGCCCTGGCCGGCGAATGCCGCGTCGCCGTGCACTTGCACCGGCAGCACTTCGGCGTGGCCGGCGGGCTCGCCGCGGCGTTCCTGGCGGGCCTTGACCGAGCCTTCCACGACCGGGTTGACGATTTCCAGGTGCGACGGGTTGAAGGCGAGCGACAGGTGGACCGGGCCGCCTTCGGTGGAGACGTCGCTGGAGAAGCCCTTGTGGTACTTCACGTCGCCGGCCGGCAGGTCGTCGACGTGCTTGCCTTCGAATTCGGCGAACAGGTCCGCCGGCATCTTGCCCAGCGTATTGACCAGCACGTTCAGGCGGCCGCGGTGGGCCATGCCGATCACGATTTCCTGCACGCCCTTGCTGCCCGCGCGCTGGATCAGCTCGTCCATGGCGGCGATGAAGGATTCGCCGCCTTCGAGCGAAAAGCGCTTCTGGCCGACGAATTTGGTGTGGAGGAAGCGCTCCAGGCCTTCGGCCGCGGTCAGGCGGTCCAGGACGTGCTTCTTCTTGTCGAGCGTGAACACCGGCTTGGAACGCGTGGTTTCCAGGCGCTCCTGCCACCAGCGCTTCTGCGCCTGGTCGCTGATATACATGAACTCGGCGCCGATGCTGCTGCAGTACGTTTCGCGCAGGTTGTTGAGCAGCTCGCGCAGGCTCATCGATTCCTTGCCGAAATACGTATTGCTGGCGTTGAAGACGATGTCGAGATCGCTTTCGGAGAAGCCGTAGAAAGCCGGGTCGAGATCCGGCAGGGGCGGACGCTCCTGGCGCTTGAGCGGATCGAGGTCGGCCCAGTGCGAACCGATGTTGCGGTAGGCGGCGATCAGTTGCGTGGCAGCGACACGCTTGCGCCCCATGTCCGAATCGGCGGACGCGACGATGGTCTTGATTGGACCCTGCTTGGCGCGCTCGGCGAACGAGGCGACGATGGGAGCGTGGGCGATGTCGCGGGCGTTGGAGCCGTCGACGGCCGGCACGTTCTGCATCGCGTCGAAATACGCGCGCCAGTTGTCGGGAACCGAAGTGGGATTCTGGAGGTAGGCCTCGTACAGCTCTTCCACATAGGGGGCATTGCCGCCGAAGAGGTACGAATTGCTTTGATACTGCTGCATCATGGGGCGCTCACTATTCTCCGGGTATGCCGGAGTAAAGCGGGTTCATCAACCTTCCGCGACACGGCTTGACCGGTTAGCGGATTGCAAACAACTCTTCAGGTCAACCGGAGCACCTTATGCAAACGGCACCACGATGGGTGCCGGTTCTTTCGGCGCTGCGATCGCCCTGCAAGGGCAAGTTGTGCGGGGAAGGACCTAAGTCTTCACTGCGCATAAGCATAGCACGTTTGCCAACCGCCACTGGGGTCTTTTCGCATTACGGAACGGATTAACAACAAGCGCCATCGGGCATCGTTGCGCGGCACGACCGCACGCGCAGGCGGTCGTGYCGCGCCCTCCTCCGTCCCCCTCCGTGCGGCCGTGTTCAGGCCGCGTTCGGGTCGTACTCAGGCCGCGTCCGGGGCGATCTGGTCGACCGCGTCGGTGATCAGCGCGTCGAGGCCCCAGCCGAGCAGCTCGGCGGCGCGCACCGGATCGTTGACCGTATAGCAGGCCACGCGAAAACCGGCCGCGTGCGCTGCCTGAATCACCTCGGCGGTGAGCTCGCGGTGGTTCGAATCGAGCGCCACGCAGTCCAGCCGGCGCAGCCGCTCCAGCCAGTCGGGCGGCAGCTTGTCCAGCAGCAGCGCGCGCGGCAGCGCCGGGGCAGCCTTGCGGGCGGCCTCCAGCGCCTCCTCGGAGAACGACGACAGCAGCGGTGGCACCTCGCTGCCGGCCCACAGGGCCAGCGCGTCCAGCGCCACCGCGGCGCCGGTGCGCCATTCCGCGCCCGGCACCGGCTTGATCTCGATATTCACGTGCAGGCCGTTGGCGCGGGTATAGCGGGCGATCGCTGCCAGCGTCGGAATCGGCTCGCCGGCATACGCCGGGCTATGCCAGCTGCCGGCATCCAGCGTAGCCAGTTCGCCCAGCGTGAGCGCATCGGCGCGGCCGCGGCCGCTGGTGGTGCGGTCGAGCGTGGCGTCGTGCAACAGCACGGCACGGCCGTCGCCGGAGAGTTTCACGTCGAACTCGAACATGCGGTAGCCGAACGAGGCACCGTGGCGGAAGGCCGCCAGCGTGTTCTCGGGAGCCAGCTTGCCGGCGCCGCGATGGGCGATATGGCGCGGATAGGGCCAGGTGGTCTGCGTCATGGTGTGGATTACCGTTTGGTCCGCTCAGGCGTCGATCCGCTTGCCGGTCTCGGCGTCGAAGAAATGCAGGTGATCGGCCGAGGCCGTGATCGGCAGGCGGTCGCCGCCGCGCACATGCATATTGCTGTCCAGGCGCACCACCACCGGCTGGCTGCCCAGCGTGCCGTAGGCGAACGAGTCCGCCCCCAGCGCTTCGACCAGCCGCACATCGATCTCGGCAATCGCCTCGGCCGCCGCGCACGGCTCGATATGCTCCGGGCGCAGGCCCAGCAACGCGCGCTGCGGCAAGTGCAGGCCCATCGGCAGGTGGCCGAGCGTGGCGGGCTGCCCCTGGGCGCCCTCCTTCTGCTCCACGCGCATCTGCGCCTCGCCCTGGCCGCCATTGACGCGGGCCACCGGCACCAGGTTCATCGGCGGCGAACCGATAAAGCTCGCCACGAAAGTGCTGGCCGGGCGCGCATAGACTTCGAGCGGCGTGCCGATCTGCTCGACGCGGCCGCCGTTGAGCACCATCATGCGGTCGGCCAGCGTCATGGCCTCGACCTGGTCGTGCGTCACGTACATGCTGGTGGTGCGCAGGCGGCGGTGCAGCTCCTTGAGCTCCAGGCGCATCTGCACGCGCAGCTTGGCGTCCAGGTTCGAGAGGGGCTCATCGAACAGGAACACCGCCGGCTCGCGCACGATGGCGCGGCCCATGGCCACGCGCTGGCGCTGGCCGCCCGAGAGCTGGCGCGGCTTGCGGTCCAGCAGCGGGGCGAGCTCCAGGATGCCGGCGGCATGGCGCACGCGCTGCTCGATCTCGGCCTTGGCCATGCCGCGGATCTTGAGGCCGTAGGCCATGTTGTCGTAGACGCTCATATGCGGGTAGAGCGCGTAGTTCTGGAACACCATGGCGATGTCCCGCTCGGCCGGCTCGAGGTCGTTCACGACCTTCTCGCCGATATGGACCTCGCCGCCGCTGATGGCTTCGAGCCCGGCCACCATGCGCAGCAGCGTGGATTTGCCGCAACCCGAGGGGCCGACGATGACGATGAACTCGCCGTCGGTGATTTCCATGTCGATGCCGTGCACGACCTTGACATTGCCGGCGTAGGTTTTCTGTACGTTGCGAAGCGACAGTTTTGCCATTGCTATTCTTTCTCGCTGCTTATGCGCTGAGTAGGCGTGGCGGGCGCGTTTTCGCGCCCTGCCCCGTCCGCTTATTTTTCGGTTTCGACCAGGCCCTTGACGAACCACTTCTGCATCAGCACCACCACGATCGCGGGCGGGATCATGGCCAGCATCACGGTGGCCATCACCAGGTTCCAGTCGGTCGCGGCATCGCCGGAGCGGGAGATCATCTGCGTGACACCCACCACCACCGGGGTCATCGACTTCTGCGTGGTGATCAGCAGCGGCCACAGGTACTGGTTCCAGCCGTAGATGAACTGGATCACGAACAGTGCCGCGATGCTGGTCTTGGACAGCGGCAGCACCACGTCCTTGAAGAAGCGCAGCGGCCCGGCGCCGTCGATGCGCGCCGCCTCGGCCAGCTCGTCCGGGATGGTCAGGAAGAACTGGCGGAACAGGAAGGTCGCGGTCGCCGAGGCAATGATCGGGATGGTCAGGCCGAAGTAGCTGTCCAGCATGCCCAGGTCCGACACCACCTTGTAGGTCGGCAGGATCCGCACTTCCACCGGCAGCATCAGCGTGATGAAGATCATCCAGAAAAAGGTCTTGCGCAGCGGGAACTTGAAGTACACCACCGCGAAGGCCGAGATGATCGAGATCGCGATCTTGCCCAGCGAGATACCGAGCGCCATGACCAGGCTGTTGAGCATCATGGTCGAGACCGGGGAAGCGGACTCGCCCACGCCCTTGAACAGCACGGTGCGATAGTTCTCGAAGAAATGGCTGCCGGGCAACAGCGTCATCGGTGCTTCCAGCACCTGTTCCGCCGTCAGCGTCGAAGCCACGAAAGTCACATAGACCGGAAACGCCACCACCACGATGCCGAGGATCAGCACCAGGTGTGTGAGGAAATCCAGAAAGGGTCGTCGTTCTACCATGTTTGCGCCCGCCTGATCAGTATTGAACCTTGCGTTCCACGTAGCGGAACTGCACCACCGTGAGCGCGACCACGATCACCATCAGCACCACCGATTGCGCCGCCGAGCCGCCGATGTCCATGCCGCGGAAGCCGTCGTGGAACACCTTGTAGACCAGCGTGTTGGTGGAGTTGAAAGGCCCGCCGTGCGTCACCGAGTCGATGATGGCGAACGTGTCGAAAAACGCGTACACGACGTTGATCACCATCAGGAAGAAGGTGGTCGGCGACAGCAGCGGGAACACGATCGACCAGAAGCGGCGCCACGGGCCTGCGCCGTCGATGGCGGCCGCCTCGATCAGCGATTTCGGGATGCTCTGCAGGCCGGCCAGGAAGAACAGGAAGTTGTAGCTGATCTGCTTCCATGCCGCCACCAGGATCACCAGGCCCAGCGCCTGCTGCCCGTTGAGCAGGAAGTTCCAGTCGATGCCGAGCGCGCGCAGCGCGTAGGACACCACGCCCAGGCTCGGATTGAACAGGAACATCCACAGCACGCCCGCCACCGCCGGCGCCACCGCGTAGGGCCAGATCAGCAGCATGCGGTAGGCCATCGCGCCGCGCAGCACGCGGTCGGCGAAGTACGCCAGCAGCAGCGAGAAGGACAGGCCGACCAGGGTCACGCCCACCGCGAACACGCCGGTGATGCGGAAGGATTCCAGGTAGAGCGGGTCGTTCCACAGCGTGCTGAAGTTCTCCAGCCCGACGAACTCCAGGTTGATGCCGAACGCGTCCTGCTGCAGCACGGACTGGTACAAGGCCTGACCCGCAGGCCAGAAGAAGAAAACTAGCGTGATGACAATCTGCGGGAACACCAGCAGGTAAGGCAGCCATCGCGACCGGAAGACAACCCGTTTTTCCATGGGCAATCCAATCGTCCAACGAATGCCGCGCAAGGCGGCATCGAATCAGGTTACGGCGCGCATCCGCAAGGCGGGCGCGCCAACGAAGTGGCACATTGGCAGGGACGCGCCGTTGCGGGAGCGCCCCGGCCAATGTGCCAGGCCAACAAAAAACGGGCGGGATGCGAACCCGCCCGTCTTCGCGGCAAGGGCAGGCCGGCTTACTCGCGCGCGGTCTTCTGGAAGCGCTCGAGCAGTTCGTCGCCGCGCTTGACCGCGGTGTCCAGGGCTTCCTTGGGCTGCTTCTTGCCCGCCCAGACGGCTTCGAGCTCCTCGTCGACCACGGTACGGATCTGCACCAGGTTGCCCAGGCGCACGCCGCGCGACTTGTCGGTGGTCTTGACTACCATCTGTTCCACCGAGACATCGGCGCCCGGGTTCTTTTCATAGTAGCCGGACTTCTTGGTCAGCTCGTAGGCGGCCATGGTGACCGGCAGGTAGCCGGTGGCCTGGTGCCAGTCGGACTGGATCTCCGGACGCGACAGGTAGGTGAAGAACTTGGCCACGCCCTTGTACTCCTCGGGCTTCTTGCCGCCCATCACCCACAGCGAGGCGCCGCCGATGATGGTGTTCTGCGGGGCACCCGGCACGTCGGCATAGTACGGCAGCTGCGACACGCCGAAGGCGAACTTGGCGTTCTTGCGGATATTCGCCAGCGATGCCGACGAACCCGTGAACATCGCGCACTCGCCGTTATAGAACTTGGCCTGCGACTCCGACTTGCGGCCACCGTAGCTGAAGTAGCCCTTCTTCACCATTTCCTGCAGGTTGGTGATGTGCTTGACGTGCAGCGGGCTGTTGAAGACCAGGCGCGCATCGGTGCCACCGAAGCCGTTGTTCTTGGTAGCGAACAGCGTGTTGTGCCAGGCCGAGAAGCTCTCCAGGTGCACCCAGCCCTGCCAGTCGGTGGTGTACGCGCACTGGCCGCCCGACGCCTTGATCTTGGCCGAGTACTGCATCACTTCGGGCCAGGTCTTGGGCGGCTTGCTGGCGTCCAGGCCCGCCTTCTTGAAGGCGTCCTTGTTGTAATAGAAGACCGTGGTCGAGCTGTTGAACGGGAACGACAGCATCTCGCCCTTGGACGAGGTGTAGTAGCCGGCAACCGCGGGGATGTAGATCTTCTGGTCGAACTTCTCGCCCGCGTCCTTCATCACCGTCGATACCGGCTTGATGGCGCCCTTGGCGCTCATCATGGTGGCCGTGCCCACTTCGAAGACCTGCAGGATGGCCGGCTGCGTGCCGGCGCGGAAGGCGGCAATGCCGGCCGCCATGGTCTCGTCGTAGCTACCCTTGTTGACCGGCACGATCTTGTAGTCGGACTGGCTGGCATTGAACTTGTCGGCGATCTCGTTCACCTTGTCGTTCAGCGCGCCCTGCATGGCATGCCACCACTGGATCTCGACAGCGGCGTGCGCGGTGCCGGCGCCCGCCAGCACGGCAAAGGCCGCGATCTTCAGCACGGTACGTTGGAAGGTCATCGACAGCTCTCCTGGTTGTTATTTCAGTTCGGGAAAAAATCGACCGACTGTATGCAGTTTTTGTGACAGCCGGATGTTACTCCGCCTTGTTGGATTGGAAAACCGGGCAAATCCACTAAATGACAATAATATGACAACGTTTTGTCGGTGGCTTGACAGGGTAGAATCCGGGGCTATGCAAGCCATCCAGACCCTTCCCGCCCCGGCGTTGCGCCGCGTGCGCGGCGTGCTCACCGACATCGACGGCACCATCACCACCGACGGCAGGCTGCCGGCTGCCACCTACCTCGCGCTGGACCGTCTCAAGCAGGCGGGCCTGCACGTGATCCCGGTCACCGGCCGCTGCATCGCCTGGGCCGAGATCCTGACGCGCCTGTGGCCGGTGGATGCCATCATCGGCGAGAACGGCGCCTTCTATTCCCACCTGCGCAGCGGCAAGCTGGTTACCCGCTACCTGGACGACGCCACCACGCGGACAGCCAACCTCGAGCGCATCCATGCGCTGGGCCAGCGCATCCTGCAGGCGGTCCCCGGCTGCGCGCTGGCCTCCGACCAGGCCTGGCACGCGGCCGACCTGGCCATCGACCATGCCGAGGACGTCGCCCCCCTGCCCCCGCCCGCGGTCGACCGGATCGTCGCGCTGATGCGCGATGCCGGCATGACGGCCACGGTCAGCTCGATCCACGTCAACGGCTGGTTCGGCGCGCACGACAAGCTCAGCATGAGCAAGCTGTGCGCAGCCGAGCTGCTCGGCGCGGATCTCGACGCCGAACGCGACGAATGGCTGTTTATCGGCGACTCGGCGAACGACGCCACCATGTTCGCCCACTTTCCCCTGTCGGTCGGGGTCGCCAACATCCGCGACATTCTGCCGCAACTGCCGGCCAGGCCCGCCTACCTGACGCAGGCGGCTTGCGGCGAGGGATTTGCGGAAATGGCAGAACTGCTGCTGGCGGCACGAGGCTGACGCGCGCGCGTAGCGCGCATCAAATGAATACGGCCGGGACAAACCCGGCCGTATTCATTTCCGCGCTGCGGCAAAGCCGTCAGTCGAAGCCCAGTTCCTGCAGCTTGCGGGTGATCGTATTGCGCCCGATCCCCAGGCGGGTGGCCGCCTCCACCCGGCGCCCGCGGGTCACGCCGAGCGCCGCCTCCAGCACCGCCTTCTCGAAGCGGCGCGTCAGCGCATCCATCACCTCGGGCTGGCCGGATTCGAGCATGGCGCGCGCCTCGCCCGCCAGCAGGTTTTCCCAGCCGGCAAGCGCGCTCGCCGAGGCCGCGCGGCCGGCGAAGGCCAGCGCGGCATCAGGCTCCCCGGCCATCCCGGGGGGCGCTGCGCCGTAGTCCACCGGGTCGTGGCCGTCGGCCTCGTCCGCCCGGCTTTCGGCGCGCGCATCGAGCGCCCGCGCCATGCCCGCACCCGCGCCGTTGCCACCCTGCGGCGTGCCACCGCCGATCATCTCGCGCGGCAGGTCCTTGACCTCGATGGTCTGCGCCGGCGCCATCACGGTCAGCCAGTTGCAGAGGTTCTCCAGCTGGCGGACGTTGCCGGGGAACGGCAGCGTGCTGACATAGGTCAAGGCCTCGTCCGCCATGCGCTTGGGCTCCACGCCCAGTTCCTTGGCGCTCTTCTGCAGGAAATGACGGGCCAGCAGGGTGATGTCCTCCGGCCGCTCGCGCAGCGGCGGCAGGCGCAGGCGGATCACGTTGAGGCGGTGGAACAAGTCCTCGCGGAACAGTCCTTCCTTGACGCGCGTCTCCAGGTTCTGGTGGGTGGCGGCAATCACGCGCACATTGGCGCGCAGCGGATTGTGCCCGCCCACGCGGTAGAAGTTGCCGTCGGACAGCACGCGCAGCAGGCGCGTCTGCAGGTCGAACGGCATGTCGCCGATTTCGTCGAGGAACAGCGTGCCGCCCTCGGCCTGCTCGAAGCGGCCGCGGCGCATGGTCTGCGCGCCGGTGAAGGCGCCGCGCTCATGGCCGAACAGTTCGGATTCAAGCAGGTCTTTCGGGATGGCCGCGGTGTTCAGCGCGATGAAGGGGCCGTTGGCACGCGGGCTGTGCTTGTGCAGCGCCTGCGCCACCAGCTCCTTGCCGGTGCCGGACTCGCCGGTGATCAGCACGGTCACGTTGGACTGCGACAGGCGGCCGATGGCGCGGAACACGTCCTGCATGGCGGGCGCCTGGCCGAGGATCTCGGGGGCGTCCACCAGGCGGTCTTCCATCTCCTCCTCGCGCAGGCTTTCCTGCAGCGCGCGGCGGATCAGCTCGACCGCCTTGTCCACGTCGAAGGGCTTGGCCAGGTATTCGAAGGCGCCGCCCTGGAACGCGGCTACCGCGCTGTCCAGGTCGGAGTAGGCCGTCATCACGATGACGGGCAGCCCCGGGTGGCGCGCCTTGAGCGCTTGCAGCAGATCCAGGCCCGAGCCACCCGGCATGCGGATATCGGAGATCAGGACTTGCGGCTCGTCGTCTTCGAGCGCGGCGAGTACGTCGCGCACATTGGTAAAGCTGCGCGAGAGCAGGCTTTCACGGGCGAGGGCTTTCTCAAGAACCCAGCGGATTGATTGATCGTCGTCGACTATCCAGATCGGCTTCATGTGCGTCGCTTGTCTGCTCGGTGTCATTCGGTCTTCCGCGTTCCTGTCTGCACGCCACCTGAGGCACCGGGAGGCAGCAATCGTTGAGGCAATGCCAATTGCTTTCGCCAGGTCAATGCAGGGGCAGCAGGATACGGAAGTCGGTACAGCCAGGCCGGCTCTCACATTCGATCAAGCCCTCGTGCTGCTGCACGAAGGTTTGAGCGAGTGTGAGACCGAGGCCGCTGCCGCCGTCCCTACCCGACACCAGCGGATAGAAGATGCGTTCGCGAATATCCTCGGGGATGCCCGGACCGTTATCGATGACATGCAAGTCCAATGCCAGCTTGAACAGACGCTTGGCAATTGTCACCTGGCGGGCCACGCGCGTGCGCAGGACGATCTGCGCATCGCCGCGCCCGATGCGCTCGGCCAGCGCCTGCGCAGCGTTGTGGACGATGTTGAGCACGGCCTGGATCAGTTGCTCCATGTCGCCGCGCAGGTCCGGCAGGCTGGCGTCGTAGTCGCGCACGATATCCAGCCCGGACGGGAATTCGGCCAGCACCACCGAACGCACGCGCTCCAGCACCTCGTGGATATTGAGGTCCGACACGATATGCGGATGCCGGTGCGGCTCCAGCAGCCGGTCCACCAGCGTCTGCAGGCGATCCGACTCCTTGATGATGACCTGGGTGTATTCGCGCAGCGAGCGGTCCGGCAGCTCAAACTCCAGCAGCTGCGCCGCGCCGCGGATGCCACCCAGCGGGTTCTTGATCTCGTGGGCGAGGTTGCGGATCAGTTCCTTGTTGGCCGAGGTCAGGTCGAGGATGCGTTCCTCGCGCTCGCTGCGCACCTTCTGCTCGTTGGGCAACATCTCCACCAGCACGGTGTCGGGGTTGGCCTCCAGCGCGCCGATCACCACGTGCGCGTGGGTCGGCTCCTGCAAGGGCGGGTGCAGCACCACGTCCTGGCGGCGCGCATCGAACTGCCGCGAGAGCACCGTATCGATCATGCTGCCGAGCTCTTCCGAGGCGCCGAACAGGTCCGCCAGCGACAGCTCCACCATGGCCTTGCGCGATACCGCGAAGCTCGCTTCGGCCGCCGGGTTGGCGTAGACGATGCGCATGCCCGGCTGGCGCACCAGCAGGACCGGGTTGGCGATCACGTCCAGGCCCTGGCGATAGGAAACATCGCCCAACGGCAGCACCGCGGCCCCGCCCTCGGGCGGATTGCCGGCTCCGGCCGAAGCCACCTTGCGGGAGACGCTGCGAATCAGGCGACGCATGAGACTAGTCCTTCAGGTTGGAAAGTTCGCGCCGCAACGATGCGGCATTGGCCTCGCCGCGCGCGATGTCGTCACGCAGCGCGGCGGTGCGGTCCAGGTACCGCTGGTAGTTGCGCTCGTTGCCCTGGCGCTCGGGCTGGCCGTTGTTGTACTCGGCGCGCAGCCCGGCCAGCTTGGCCTCCTCGCTCTGCAGTTCCTGCTCGAGCACGGCGCGGCGCTCGCCGTCGCGGCTCTTCTGCGTGGCGCTGTCCACCCGCGGGAAGGTCGCGGGCGTGGTGGCCGGCGCGCTGCCCTTGGCCGCGCCGGCGGCGGAGACGCGCGTGCCCGGCACGGTGGTCACTTCCGGCAGGCTGAGCCGCTTGCAGCCCTTGCCGCCATTGCCGTTGCGGTACTCCGGCACGCCGTTGGGGCCGGCGCAGACATAGATATCACCCGATTGCGCCGGCGCCGGCCGACTCCAGGCCAGCAAGGCCAGCGCCAACATGGCGCATACGGCCGCCGGCGCACGCATGCGGGCACCGAAGCGGGGCATCGGGTGGAGCTGGGAGTGCGGAAAGTCGAGCGCGTCCATTGACATCAGCAAGGGAGGTGGAAAAGGAGCCCCATTCTAGCCATCAATCCAGGCTTCAAAACAAAAAGGGACAGCCGAAGCCGCCCCTTCCTGGTGCAACTGTTGCCCGGTCACAACCAGGCAACGTCCCGCCTTACAGCGAGTAGTACATTTCGAACTCGATCGGGTGCGTGGTCATGCGGAAGCGGGTGACTTCTTCCATCTTCAGTTCGATGTAGGCATCGATCATGGAGTTGGAGAAGACGCCGCCGCGCGTCAGGAACTCGCGGTCGTTGTCGAGGTATTCCAGGGCCTGGTCGAGGCTCGAGCAGACGGTCGGGATCTTTGCATCCTCTTCCGGCGGCAGGTCGTACAGGTTCTTGTCGGCAGCTTCGCCCGGGTGGATCTTGTTCATCACGCCGTCCAGGCCGGCCATCAGCAGCGCCGAGAAGCCCAGGTACGGGTTCATCAGCGGATCCGGGAAGCGCGTTTCGATACGGCGGCCCTTCGGGTTCGCCACATACGGAATGCGGATCGAAGCCGAGCGGTTGCGGGCCGAGTAGGCCAGCTTCACCGGTGCCTCGAAGCCCGGGACCAGGCGCTTGTACGAGTTCGTGCCCGGGTTGGTGATGGCGTTCAGCGCGCGAGCGTGCTTGATGATGCCGCCGATGTAGTACAGCGCGAATTCCGACAGGCCGGCGTAGCCGTTGCCCGCGAACAGGTTCTGGCCGTCCTTCCACACGGACTGGTGCACGTGCATGCCCGAACCGTTGTCACCCACGACCGGCTTCGGCATGAAGGTGGCGGTCTTGCCGTAGGTGTGCGCGACGTTCTGGATCACGTACTTCTGCAGCTGCGTCCAGTCGGCGCGCTGCACCAGCGTGCTGAACCGGGTGCCGATTTCGTTCTGGCCCTGGCCAGCCACTTCGTGGTGGTGGACTTCCACGGGGATGCCCAGCGATTCCAGGATCAGGCACATTTCCGAACGGATGTCCTGGAAGGTGTCGATCGGGGCGACCGGGAAGTAGCCGCCCTTCTTGCCCGGACGGTGGCCGCTGTTGCCGTGCTCGAATTCCTTGCCCGACGACCACGGTGCTTCTTCCGAGTGGATCTTGACAGCGCAACCCTGCATGTCAATGTTCCAGGTCACGCCGTCGAAGATGAAGAATTCGGGTTCCGGACCGAAGTAGGCGGTGTCGCCCAGGCCGGTGCTCTTCAGGTACGCCTCGGCGCGCTTGGCGATCGAGCGCGGGTCGCGGTCGTAGCCCTTGCCATCCGACGGCTCGACCACGTCGCAGGTCAGCACCAGGGTCGGTTCTTCGTAAAACGGATCGATGTTGGCGGTAACCGGATCCGGCATCAGCAGCATGTCCGAAGCCTCGATACCCTTCCAGCCGGCGATCGACGAGCCGTCGAATGCGTGGCCGCTTTCGAACTTGTCTTCGTCGAAGTGCGACACGGGTACCGACACGTGTTGCTCTTTGCCTTTGGTATCGGTGAAACGGAAATCGACGAACTTGACGTCGTTTTCCTTCACAAGCTTCATCACATCTGCAACGCTGTGGGCCATGCCTATCTCCTGGAAATTCGGCTGAAGTCTAGAAAGCCATTCTTGCGTCGGTCTTCGTCACACCCCGCCTGCAAGGCTTGGGGACTGCGCAAAAACCGGCCACGAAAGGGACGAGGAATGTTAGCAGAAAGCATGCCAAGGGAAGACCCTGATTACCCCTGCGTTCCCGAAAAAAGTGCAATTGGACGGCCCCAGGCAGGCCTTCGGACGGTGCCAGGGTGGCGCATGTGGCATATGCAAAATCTCGCTGCCCAGGCAGGCCGCGCGAGCCCCGCAGGCGCGCATCCGGCAGGGCCCGCGGAAACACCAAAACAGTGCAATACAGCGCGAAAATGCACCATCAATGTGCCACCACGCAAATGATGATCTGTTTTGGTGCGCTCGCCACCAGGTTGCCTGCTTGCGGTGCATGCACCCGGCATTCCTGGCCGCGGCCGACCGCCGCCCAAACCTGCCGGGCCCGGCCCGCGGCGCGCTAGAATACCCGTCGGGGCGCTCCATTGCCCTATGGCGCCGTGGCGCCACTCCACCTTTCGATCTTGTCACCCAGATGACCACCCGAGACGACCTTCTCCAAGCCGCGCGCCAGCGCCAGCAGCAAAACCAGCTCCCCTATTTCGGCGCCCTCTCGCCGCAAGAAGCGTTTGCCCTGCTGCAGAACGATCCCGCCGCCGTGATGGTGGACGTGCGCACGCAGGCGGAACTGGACTGGATCGGCGGGCCGGACCTGCCGGAAGCCCAGTCCGCGCACGTCGAATGGATGAGCTACCCGGGCGGCGCGCAGAACGCGGCCTTCCTCGAGCAGCTCAAGGCGCGGGTACCGACCGATGTACCCGTGCTGTTCCTGTGCCGCAGCGCGGCGCGCTCCAAGCACGCGGCGCGCGTGGCGACCGAGGCCGGCTACCAGTTTGCGATGGATGTGCTCGAAGGCTTCGAGGGCAACCGCGATGAGCATCATCACCGCAAGACGACGGAAGGCTGGTGCGTGCGCGGATTGCCGTGGCACGGCGCCTGACGGGCGGCAACACCGCCAGGCCCCGGCCGGGCGGCAAGCAAAACGGGACAGCATGGCTGTCCCGTTTTTCATTCGATGACCGTATCACCGCTCAGTCCGCCGCTCAGTCTGCCGCGGGATCGCCCGGCCGCCGCGCCGCGACTTCCACCAGCTCGAAGCCCATCTCGCGCACGCCGTCGCGCAGCATGGCGTAGGCCGGCTCGACGAGATCGCTCGCCCCCTTCACGCCGAGGTCGATATGGCGCCGCGCATAGAGCTCGCCGCGCCTGGCATCGCCTACCGACGGCAGGCTGAACACGCGCACGCCGCCGAACGCTGCCTCGACCCGCTCCATCAGCGGCGTCAGGGTCGATTCGGGCGCCTCGAACACCAGGAACGAACGCTCCTCCTGCACCGCCGTATGGAACAGGTGCGGGTAGTAATGGTCCAGCACCCATTCCATCATCGGCCATGCCATTACCGGGAAGCCGGGCATGAAGTGATGATCGGCTACGGAGAAGCCGGGAATCCGGTTGTAGCTGTTCGGGATGATGCGCGCGCCCGCCGGGAATTCACCCATCTTGAAGCGATGCTGGTTCTCGGGCAGGTTCAGGTCGCCCTTGACCGGATCGCCGGCGGCGGTCTCGACGATGCGCTGGGCGATCAGCTCGCGCGCCTCGGGATGCAACGCCAGCGGCACGCCGAGCGCCGCCGCGGCGCATTGCCGGGTGTGGTCGTCCGGCGTGGCGCCGATGCCGCCGGTGCAGAACACCACGTCGGTGCCGGCAAAGGTGCGGCGCAGCGTGGCGGTGATGCGCGCGCGCTCGTCGCCCACGTACTCTGCCCAGTCCAGCGCCAGCCCACGGGCGGCCAGCAGTTCGATGGCGCGGCGCATGTGCTTGTCTTCGCGCCGCCCCGACAGAATCTCGTCACCAATGACGATCAGGCCGAAACCCATGATGCCCTCGCTTCAGGATTGTTCAATGCGCCGCACGTCGGACGGCGCGAGATCGATGACGTCCGCCGCAGGCGAAGCCGCCACGGCGGCGCGCTCGGCGCGCAACTGCTCCAGCGCGCGCAGGCAGAAATGCCCGAACCACAGCGCCGAGAAGATAAAGATCAGCACATAGAGCCACAGCGTGCCCGCCAGTACGAACGGAAACAGGAAGATCAGCGCCGCCGAGGATACCCAGATCAGCGTCGGTGCCGAGCCCAGCAGCCCGACCGCCACGCCGATCGAGAGCAAGGACGCGCGGTGGCGTTTCATCAGGGTCTTGCGCTCTTCGGCGGTGGCGTGCTCGGCCAGCGCGTCGTAGGTCATCACGCGGTAGGTCAGCCAGCCCCACAGCAACGGCGGGATCAGCGCAAAGAACAGCGGGAACAGCCACAGCGGCAAGGTCACGATCACCAGCAGCAGGAACAGGAAGGTACTGCCGAGCGTCTGCAACACGCTGCCGGCCACGCTGCCGCCCTTGGCCCGCTCCAGCCCGGGATAGCTGCGCTCCAGGTGGCGCATCACCGAAGGCACGGAGAACAGGCTGATGAAGATCAGCATCGAGGCGATCACCAGCGGCACCATCAGCGCGATCACGAACAGCGGCGCCACCACGGCATTGAGCGACTGCATGCCCAGCCAGGCCAGCCCCGCGTAGATCCAGCTGGTGAGCGCCGAGCTTTCGAGGATGCCGCGCGCGGTCGCCATGATGGGCTCCCAGCCCCACAGCAGCAGGCCACCCCACAGCCCCGTCGCCAACACGAAGGGGATGACGGTGAGCATCAGCATGCGCGGATGCAGCTGGCTCATCAGGGCACGACCAAACGCGCGAAAAATATCGTTCATGCAGTGAATTGGATTGCCGCGAAAGCGAAGACAAACAGACTAGCACACGTCACCGGCGCCGGCCGGAGCCTGCCGGCCGGCACATCACCGCCATGGCCAGGCGGGACGCCGCGAGGCGGCGGCGCGGCCCGTCAGCCCAGCCGCAGCAGGCGCTTGATGCCGTACCACTGCTGCGACAGGAAGCCGGTGCCGTAGTTGCGGCTCTTGCCCGCGGGCGGCGGCATCTGGTCGCGGATCCCGGTGGGATAGTAGGCGTCGGTGAACACGGCGGTGCGGAACAGCATGTCCCACCATGGGAAGATCACGCCGTAATTGCAGCCGCCGAGCCGGCCGGGACGGCCGATCGCCTCGTGGCCCACGCCCACCGCGTGGTGGGTGCGGTGAAAGCGCGGCGACACCAGCAGCCGCTCGCCGAGCGCGCCGAAGTGCAGGCGCAGGTTGGCATGCTGCAGGCTCTGCAGAAGCTGCGACAGCGCCACCAGCAGCACGTACTGCGACGGCTCCACGCCGACCGCCAGCGCCACCACGGCGAACACCAGGTCGCGCAGCATGTCGTCGAGCAGGTGGTTGCGGTTGTCGCTCCACAGCGTCATCTGGCGCTGGCTGTGGTGCACGGCGTGCAGGCTCCACCACCAGCGGTAGGTATGCGACAGGCGGTGGTACCAGTAGTCGAGCAGGTCGAACAGCAGCAGGTAGACGAAGAAGCTGACCAGCGGGATCGACGTCACCGCCGGCCACCAGTCCTCCACATTCACGCGCTGCCAGCCAAGCAGGCGCAGCTGGCCTTCGAGCCCGTCCATCAGCGGGCCGAGCAGGAAGAACATCGCCAGCCGGAACAGGCCGAGCCGATGCACGACGGTATAGAGAATGTCGGTGCGGATCGCCCCGCGGTCGGTCACGACCTCGACCGGGCGCAGCTTTTCCAGCGGCCCCAGGATCAGCACCATCACCACGATCTGCACCAGCCCCACCAGCAGCCATTCGGTGCCCGTGAAGGCGTCCTCGGCATAGCCGCCGAAGCCGAGCTGGTAGACCACCGGCAGGATCACGTCCTGGAACAGCGTGGCTTCGACCTGGCCGACCCAGGCGTTGAGCGTGTCCAGCATCACGGTCTCCCCGCCTCGCGGCCCGCCACGGTGGCGCCCTGGCCGCGCAACCACTCGCGATAGGCGGGATGCTCGCGCAGCGTGGCGAAGCAGAAGCCCTTCTGCTCCAGCCCGCTGATCAGCGGCTCGAGCACGCCCGGCGCCCACGGATCCTTGCGCGACCAGATGCCGAGATGCGCCATGGTGATGTCGCCATCGCGCAGGTCGCGCAGCGCGCGCGCCAGCAGCACCTTGTTCGGGAAGCGCTCGGAAGACAATTCATCGCCAAGGAAGCCGGCCGGCGCCCATGCCACGTGCCTGAAGCCGCACTGCTCGGCCCATTGCAGCGTCTGCGGCGCGGTATGGCCGCCCGGCGCGCGCCACAGCGGCGACATCGCGGCGCCGCTCAGCCCGCGCAGTGCCCGCGCGCTGCGCTTGAGTTCGCTGCAAAAGCCCTGCTGGTCCATTGTCACGTCCTGGCCGGCCTGCGCGCCGAACTGCGGGCGCATCGTCACTTTGCCGTCGCGCGTGCCGCGCAGGTAGACGTGGTCGAAGGTGTGGCTGCCGAAGACATGGCCGTCCGCCGCCAGCGTCTTCCAGTACGCGGCCCAGCCCGGGTCGAGCGAGCTGTCCTTGTTGACGGTGGGCTCGTTGGCGAGGAAGAAGGTGGCCTTGATATGGTGGCGGCGCAGCGTGTCGGCGATCAGCGTGGCCTGGCTCATGCTGCCGGTATCGAAGGTCAGGTAGAGCGTGCCGGCACGGCAGGATTGCGGCGCGGCAGGCGCCGGCTGCGCGGGTCCGGCGGCGTTGGCTGAGGTGGCTGAGGTGGCTGAGGTGGCCGACGTGGCCGAGGTGGCGAAACCCGCCGCCGCCGCCGCCAGTGCCAGCCCCGCAACGGCAAACCCGGCCGCCGCGCGTATCACCGCGCGGGCGGGCCGGGGCCGCGAAATCTTGCTCATGATGCCTGTCCTGATGACCTGTGACTGCATTGGAGTGGCGACAGCCATACTAGTTTCGAGTGCCGCGCGGGCCGCCGCGTTCCGTGCGGCGCCGCGCCCGCCACGCCCGGCTCAATACTCAATACAAAGGCGCGCGCGTGCGGAAGTAAATGCCGTGCGGCGAACGGCCGACGCGGATGGTCTTGACCAGCTTGCGGCTGGCCACGTCGACCAGGCCGACCGAGCGTGCCCAGCGGAAGCTCACCCACAGCGTCTTGCCGTCCGCGGTGAGCTCCATGTCATCGGGACCGGCAGGCAGGCCGGTGATATCGCCGATCTTGGTCAGCGTCTGCTGGTCCAGGATGCTGATCGTGCCGGAGACGCGGTTGGACAGGAACAGGTGGCGCTTGTCGCCCACCGCGCGGAAATTGTGCGCGCCCTTGCCGGTCTGGATCTGCTTGACCACGGTGCGGGTATGCCAGTCGATCACGGCGACGTAGTCGGCGCCGGTCATGCCCACCAGCAGGTACTTCTGGTCAGGCGTCACCCACACCCCGGCGGGTGCCGAGCCGGCGTCCATGCGCCACATCACGGTCTGCGTGGGCAGGTCGATGGCGACCACCTCGTTGGAGTCCTGCAGCGTGATGAAGGCCACGCGGCTATCGGCGGTGAAGGCGATATGGCTCGGTGTCTTGGCCAGCGGCAATTGCTTGGCGATCTTCAGCGCCTTGCCGTCCCAGCGGTACAGGTCGACCCGGTCGAGGCGGTTGCCGGTGGTCAGGAACCATTTCTGGTCGGGCGAGAAACCGATCTGGTAGGGATCGTCGATATTGGGAACGCGCTGCTGGACCTTGCCCGTGACCGGGTCGAGGAAGACCAGGTCATTGCCCACTGCATTGGCGACGATCAGCGATTTGTCGTCGGGCGTGGCGATCAGGTGATGGGGCTCCTTGCCGACCGGGAAGGTCTCGAGCACCTTCTGCATGTCCTTGTCGATCAGCGTGACGGTTGCGTCACCCGAATTGAGCACCACCACCACTTCTGCCGAGGCCGGCGCCGCTGCCATCCCCAGGGACAGGGTACCGATCAAGGCAAACCCGGAAACTACACGACGCAATGCGAGCATAAGACCGTTAAACAATGACTTAATCGAGCATTCTAACGTTTCCGGGTCCTGATCCGATGACGCAGCTCAAGAAACTAACATTTGGTCACAATCTCGGGGTGGGGGGATAGGGGACGGGGGGGCAGAGGGTTCCTGGCGAATTTTTGGGGGCTGTTGTCGACGTCAAGGTCAACGTCAACGTCAAAGTCAACGTCAACGTCAACGTCAAAGGCTTTCGCGCCCCCGGCGCGACCTACTTTCTTTTGTCCGAAAAGAAAGTAGGCCAAGAAAGCGGACTCCTGGCCGGAGGGGCAGAAGAATCCAGGGTTTATGGGATTTGCGGATTCGTGGTGGGCGTGTCGGTTCTGCTGGAATCTGCCGGTACCGGCTCGGGCGGCCGCTAGGCTGCGGGCGGTGCTGGTTTCGTGGTGATGCCCCTGGGCGCTGGTGCACTGCTTGTTCGGGCATCTGCCGTTACCGGGTCGGGTGGCCACGGCATCGTGGCGTCGCTGGTTTCGTGGTGGGCGTGGTGGACCGGCTTTCGAGCCGAGGCAGGGAGCCTGGGCTGGGGGGCCTGTGGGCCTGTCATGCCACGCAAAACCAAGCCCCCTCACCTCTGCATCGCCTCCCAAACCTTCTGCAGCCGCTTTACCGACATCGGCACTGGCGTGCGCAGCTCCTGCGCGAACAGCGCCACGCGCAGTTCTTCCAGCATCCAGCGGAACTCGTCCAGGCGCGCATCCTCCACGCCCCTGCCCTGCTGGCGCAACTGCTTCTCGGCGCGCTGCCACTGCTGCAGCAGCGGCGTCATTTCCTGCAGGCGCTGGGTGTCGCGCGCCGGGTCGCCCTTGATCTTGTCGATGCGCATGGCGATGCCTTTCAGGTAGCGCGGGAAATGCACCAGTTGCAGGTAGGGCGTATCGGTCACGAACTGCTTACCCATCAACCGCGCCAGCTGCGCCTCCATATCGGCGTGCGCCGCGGCGAAGGGCTTGGCCTGGATCAGCTTGCGCGGCAGCGTGGCGTACTCGGCCAGCACTGCGCCCACCAGCCGGGCGATCTCCTGCGCCAGCAGGTTCAGGCGCGAACGCCCCTCCTCCTTGCGCGCGGCGAACTCAGCCTCGTTGCGCGGCAGCGGCGCCTGCAGGCAGGCGCGCTCGAGCGCCATCGTCACGATCTGGTCGCGCAGCATTTCCTGCGTGCCCAGCGTCATGTACTGCATCGCCATCTGCTGCAGGCCGGGGATGTTCTTTTCCAGGAACTTCACCTGCTCGCGCAATTGCAGCGCGAACAGGCGGCGCAGGCCGACGTGATGCACGCGCACGGCTTCCTGCGGGTCGTCGAACACTTCCACGTCGCAATGCGCTCCGCGGTCGACCAGCGCCGGATAGCCGAACAGCGTCTGGTTGCCCTTGCGGATTTCCAGCAGCTCCGGCAGCTCGCCGAACGACCAGCCGGTCAGCCCTTCGTACTGGCCGGGTTCGGCCGCCGGCGCCTGCGACGCGGATTGCGCAGCGATGCTCTGGAACGACTGCTGTGCCTGCCCGCCCAGCTCGGCGCGCAGTTGCGCCAGGTTACGGCCCATGTCGAGCTGGCGGCCATGTTCGTCCACCACCTTGAAGTTCATCGCATGGTGGGCCGGCAGCGTCTCCAGCTTGAAGTCCGCGCGCCTGACCATGGTGCCGGTCTGCTCGCGGATATCGGCGATCAGCACGTCGAGCAGCTCGCCCTCGCCGAACGGCCTGCGCTCCACGAAGYCGGCGGCGTAGTCGGGCAGCGGCACGCAATGCCGGCGCAGCTTCTGCGGCAGTGACTTGAGCAGCAGGTGCACCTTCTCCTTGACCATGCCCGGCACCAGCCAGTCGGCCCGCTCCGGGCGCACCTGGTTGAGCGCATACAGCGGCACGGTCAGCGTCACGCCGTCGCGGTGGCTGCCGGGCTCGAAGTGATAGGTCAGCGCCATATCCACGCCCGCCACTGGCATCAGCTTGGGGAACAGGTCCGTGGTAATGCCAGCCGCTTCATGCCGCATCAGCTCTTCGCGGTTCAGGTAGAGCAGCTTGCGGTCACGTGCGCTTTCGGTCTGGTACCACTGCTCGAAGGTGGCCTGCTGGTGGATCTCCGCCGGGATCAGGCGGTCATAGAAGGCGAAGATCAGTTCGTCGTCCACCAGCACGTCCTGCCGGCGCGACTTGTGCTCCAGGTTCTCGATCTCGCGCGTCAGGCGCTGGTTGTGCGCGAAGAACGGCAATTTGGTATCGAACTCGCCTTCCACCAGCCCGCGCCGGATAAACAGCTCGCGCGCCTCCGCCGGGTTCATCGGGCCGTAGTGCACGCGGCGGTGCTGGTAGACCACCAGCCCGTACAGCGTGGCGCGCTCCATGGCCATCACCTGGCCGGACTTCTTCTCCCAGTGCGGATCGCTCCAGCTCACCTTGAGCAGGTGGCGGCCCACCTGCTCGAGCCATTCCGGCTCGATGCGCGCCAGCGTGCGCGCGAACAGCCGGCTGGTCTCGATCAGCTCGGCGCCGATGATCCAGCGGCCCACCTTGCGCGCGATCAGCGAGCCGGGCCACAGGTGGAACTTGATGCCGCGCGCGCCCAGGTATTCGCGCCCGCGGCCGTCGGCCTCTTCGAGCTTGCAGCCTACATTGCCCAGCAGGCCGGTCAGCAGCGCCTTGTGGACCTGCTCGTAAGTGGGCTCGCTCTCGTTGAGGCGCCAGCCCTGCTCGGTCACCGTGGTCAGCAGCTGCGAATGCACGTCGCGCCATTCGCGCAGGCGCACATGCGAGAGGAAGCTGGCGCGGCACTGGTCCTGCAGCTGGCGGTTGGTCTTCTTGTGCGCCACCGCCTCTTCGAACCAGCGCCACATCTTGACCCAGCCCAGGAACTCGGACTTCTCGTCCATGAACTTGCGGTGGGCCTGGTCGGCCGCTTCCTGCGCCTCCTGCGGGCGGTCGCGCGGGTCCTGTACGGATAGCGCGCTGGCGATGATCAGCACTTCGCGCAGGCACTGGTGCTCGCGCGCGGCCAGGATCATGCGGGCCACGCGCGGGTCCAGCGGCAGGCGAGCCAGCTGGCGGCCGGTCTGGGTCAGCGCGTTGGCGTCGTCGCCCACGCTCTCCACCGCGCCCAGCTCCTGCAGCAGCTGGTAGCCGTCGGCAATGGCACGACCCAGCGGCGGCTCGATAAAGGGAAACTCCTCGATCGCGGTCAGCTTGAGCGCCTTCATGCGCAGGATGACCGCGGCCAGCGAGGAGCGCAGGATTTCCGGATCGGTAAAGCGCGCGCGGCCGACGAAATCCGCTTCCTCGTAGAGCCGGATGCATACGCCGTCGGCGACCCGGCCGCAACGGCCGGCACGCTGGTTGGCGGCGGCCTGCGAGATCGCCTCGATCTGCAGCTGCTCGACCTTGTTGCGATAGGAATAGCGCTTGACCCGCGCCATCCCGGTATCCACCACATAGCGGATGCCCGGCACGGTCAGCGAGGTCTCGGCCACATTGGTGGCCAGCACGATGCGGCGTGCATTGGAGGGCCGGAACACACGCTCCTGCTCCTGCACCGACAGGCGCGCGAACAGCGGCAGGATCTCGGTATGCGGCGGATGGTGCTTGCGCAGCGCCTCCGCGGCCTCGCGGATCTCGCGCTCGCCGGGCAGGAACACCAGCACGTCGCCGGGGCCGAGCCGGCAGAGCTCGTCCACGGCCTCGACGATGCCGTCGAACAGGTCGCGGTCCTTGCCCTGCGCCGCCTTGGGCGCACCCTCGCCCGGCGCCGCCTTGTCCTTCTCGATCGGCCGGTAGCGGATTTCGACCGGATACAGGCGCCCGCTCACCTCGATCACCGGCGCCGGCTTGCCGCCCTGCGCGAAATGCTCGGCGAAGCGGTTGGCGTCGATGGTGGCCGAGGTGATGATCAGCTTGAGGTCCGGCCGCTTCGGCAGGATCTCCCTCAGGTAGCCGATCAGGAAATCGATATTGAGGCTGCGTTCGTGCGCCTCGTCGATGATGATGGTGTCGTAGGCCCGCAGCAGCGGATCGTTCTGCGTCTCGGCCAGCAGGATACCGTCGGTCATCAGCTTGACCGAGGCACCCGGCGACATGGTGTCGTTGAAACGCACCTGGTAGCCCACGTGCTCGCCCAGCGGCGTGCCGATCTCCTGCGCGATGCGCTTGGCGGTGGAGGTGGCGGCAATACGCCGCGGCTGGGTGTGGCCGATCAGGCCGCCGCCGCCGTCCGCGCCCGGGCCGCGCCCGATCGACAGGCAGATCTTGGGCAGCTGCGTGGTCTTGCCGGAGCCGGTCTCGCCCGAGACGATCACTACCTGGCTGGCCAGCAGCGCCTGCGCGATCTCCTCGCGGCGGGCCGACACCGGCAGCGCCTCGGGGAACGTAATCGGCGGCAGCGGATTGGCCACGCGGCGCGGCCGGGCTGYACCTGCCTCGGCGCGGGGCCGGCCCTGGCGGCCCTCCCCGGGCGGCCTCGGAG
>NZ_JBFRFX010000066.1:0-26091 GCF_052115045.1 Cupriavidus sp. 2TAF22 | reverse complement strand
GCCCGTCCGCGTCCACCGGCACATAAGCCAGCCGTGCGCCCACGGCGGAGAAGACGATGCGCGCGGGCGGGTAGCCGGGGTCTTCCACGGCCACCACGTCGCCCGGGCGGCTCACCACGCGGGCCAGCAGGTCGATGGCCTGCTGCGCGCCATGCGTGACGATGACATCCTGCCAGTTGCTGACCACCGCGCGGCTGAAAGCCAGGTAGCGCGACACCGCCAGGCGCAGTTCCTGCTCGCCGGCGGGGTCGCGGTAGGCGCCTCGTCCGCGTGCCTGTACCCGCAGTGCGTGCCCCACGCAGCTGCGCCATTTGTCGAAGGGGAACAGGCTTTTGTCGGTCACGCCGCCGACGTAGTCGAAGGCAGGCGCCGCGCCCGGTGCCGTGTGCGGCAGGGCGTCCGGCAGTTCTTCCCAGATCGAGCCCGAGCCCGGGCTCGGGAATGCCGGCGAAGGTGGATGCGCCAGCCGGCTCATCTCGGGCGCCACGAAGGTACCGTCGCCGGCGCGCGAGCGCAGGTAGCCTTCGGCGATCAGGCGCTCGAAGACATCGAGCGTGGTCTTGCGCGAAACGCCGAGCCTGGTAGCGAGATCCCGGGTGGACGGAAGCCGTTCGCCCGGCGCCAGCCGGCCGTCGACGATGCCCGCGCGCAACTGGCGGTAGAGCTGGCCGGCCAGCCCTTGCCGGCCGTGAATATTCAAATGGACATCCATTTACTGGTTACCTGAGGCGCAAGGAATTTCGTAGATTCTACGAGCCAGTCCGGACGCTTTCCACTTGCCCCGGACGGGCATCGTCGTTTGTGCTTCATCCAGCGCTGCCCGCGCCGGCGGGCGCGGCGGCGCGCGGCGCCAGGCTGCCGGCGAAGCGGCCCGCCGTACGCAGCGCCAGGTAGCCGATGACCAGGTTGCATGCCAGGAAGAACGGCCCGGCCAGCGCGCGCGCCGCCGGCACGCCGGCAAGGGCCAGCTGCAGCACGCCGACCGCGGCGCTGGCCAGCCCGAAGGTGTACGACCACGAGCCGAAGTGGTGGAAGGGCTGTTCGCCAAGCCAGCGAAACAGGCGCAGGCCGAGCAGCATCTGGAACAGGCCGTAGCCCAGCAGCATGAGGATCCACTGCGAGTGGGCCGATTGCGGGGCTACGGCCAGGCATGCGGCCGCGCACACCATGGGCGGCGCGAACTGGATGCCCAGCAGCGCCCGCTGCGAGGCCGGCATGCCCTCGTGCTGCAGCAGCCGGCCAACCACCTGCGATTCCAGCGCCAGCCACGACAAGGTCCCCGCCCCGACAAACAACCAGCCCCAGTCCGCGTGGCCGAGCACGCCCAGCGTGGCGCCGCTGGCCAGGTTGGCGGCCACCGTGGGCAGGTAGAGCGCAGGCGTGGTGTCGCGCGGATCGCGGCCGCCTTGCCACAGCCTGCCGGTGTGCCAGAGGGCGAAGGCCAGGTGCCAGCCGATGCCGGCCACGGCCAGCAGCCACGCGCCGGCCGGCGAATACGGCAGCAGCGCCGGCACCAGCTGGAGCGTGGCGATGGCCAGCAGGGCCGGCGTGCTGCCCCGTACCGGATGCGCGAATTCTGCTTCCAGGGCGCCGCGCCGGTGCAGGAGCTGCGCGGCATAGGTCACCAGCAGCCCCGCCCACAGCAGTGCCGCGCAGGCCAGGATCGTCTCGGAGATGGCATGCGGCATCTGCCACAGCGTGCTGGCGTGGCGCCACGCGCGGCCGATCACGGCCAGCCCCAGCACGATGCTGAAGGCCGCGGCCGGCAACGGCGGCGCCATGGCGGCAGCGTGCGGGACGGCGGGTTCGTTGGCGGCACAGGCCGGCGCGATGCCGGCCGCTGGCGGGTGGAGCGGTTCGTGGGACATGGGGGCGGCTTGCTTGCGTACTGACGTACTTCCAGTGCGGAGATTCCCTGGCCGTGGGGCAGGCGTCAGCCCTCGCGCCCGTCGGCGCGCGGCCGCGTCAGGAACGGCGCGTACTTGAACAGGTAGAGGGCGAATGCCGCCATCCAGGCTGCCGCCGCCGAGCCGATCCAGAACGCCTTGTACTGCGGCAAGAGCAGCGGCCCGGCCACGCGCAGCAGGGCCGCCGCGGCGATGCAAGCGTAGGCGGCCGTTTCCATGGCGCGCGCTTCGAGCTTGCGGCCGGTGTGGCCCAGCGCCGTGCGCGTGATCATGCCCATGATGGCGCAGCCGATGGCGCCCACGGTGAGCGCGTGCAGCGCGGTGGAGCGGTCCGCCCAGCCCAGCGCGGCGGCGGCCAGCAGCGCCAGCCCAAGCGGCAGGCAGGCGTAGGCCAGGTGCAGGATGGCGGTCAGCGGCGTGCGCAGGGTATGGCGCGAGCCCCAGCCGCCCAGGCGTACCGCCTGGGCCAGGGCCGCCAGCAGCGCGATCGCGGCGGTGGCGATGCCTTGCGGGGCCAGCGCGCAGGCGGCCATCGCGGCCAGCGTCAGCGGCACCACGCTACGCTCGGCCAGCGAAGAGCGGCGGATCCGTACCCCGGGTACGGAATTGGCGGTGAACATGGGGATGACGCGCCCCCCGATCACCGTGATGAACACCACCACCAGCCCGATGCCGGCGTCGGCGCTTTGCAGCGCCACGTGCGCGGCACCCCGCGCCAGGGCCACATGGAACGCCAGGTTGAGCGCCCACAGCAGGAACATGGCGCCGGCCAGGCCGTAGTTACGCTTGCTGCCGGCGCGCACCAATACATGCAGGAAGCTGGCCGCGCATAGCAGCAGGAAAGCCAGGTCCAGCACCACCGCGGCCGGCGCCGGTCCGGTCCACATCAGCACGCGCGCCGCCAGCCAGACGGCCGCCAGCGCGGCCAGCAGCGCGCCGCGCGGTGTTTGCAGCCCGGTCCAGTTCTTGCCCGCCGTGAACAGGAAACCTACCACCACCGCCGCCGCAAAGCCGAACACCATTTCATGGGCATGCCAGAGCATGCCGCCCATGGGCGGTTGCGCGGCGCCGCCCGGCCACCAGCCCAGGTAGATGGCCGCCCAGAGGCCCACCGAGACCACCGCGAAGGCAGCCGCGAGCAGGTAGAAGGGCCGGAAAGCAAGAGCGAGCACGGGATGGCCGCCGGGACCGGCAGGGGAGCGGCTGGCGGGTGGCTGGGTCTGGAGCAGGGGCTGCATGGGCGCCTCGCAGAATGTCGGGTTACGTATCCCCGTGGGATGCCGGGGAACTCAGGCTGTGGCGGCTTCCTCGCAATGCTTGCGGAAGGCCGGGTACAGGCGGATCTCCTCGCGCGTCATGCGGGCCCGCAGGCGCGACACGGTGCGACCCAGCGCACGTGCGAACTCGAGCTTGTCGCCGCCTTGCCGGTAGCTATCGAAGAAGGCCAGCACCTCACGCGAGATGACATGCATCTCCGCCTCGTATTCCTGCGCGATCGGCTGGGTTTGCGCATGGCGGTGCATGGGCGGATAGAGGCGGCGATCTTCGCGCGCCAGGTGGGCTACCACCAGCTGGCGCAGCTCGACGAGCTTCTTCTTGCCGGCATCCGAGCCGATGCCCAGGGCATGGAGTTCGTCGAGCATGGCGAAGATGCGTTGGTGCTCGTCCAGCATGGTGTCGATCAGCGAGGTCATTGCGCTTCTTCCTTGTCGTATTTATCGCGGTTGCGGCGGGCTCACGCGGTGTCTTTGCATCGTGCGGCGCAGCAACCTGACAACGATTCTATAAAACAAGCATTTCAAATGCAACATAAAAAACGGCGTGCGAATCGGGCCATGCAAAAGGACTGGCAGGCAGCGGGCGCGACGATCCGCCGCGGCATTGCCGGGCAAGCCATTCCCGGCAATGCCAGCAAGCACTGCAGCGAAGCGGCCCCACAGGTGGTTACCAGAAAAATCCGAAAACTGGCTATGGCGGCCAAGCCATCGAGGACCTAATCTGCACGGGACGGGGCCTGTGGCGCACCCAGGCGTAGCCGTTTCCCGCCTGTGCCAGCCCTTTCGCAAAAAAAGAACCAAGTTTGATCATCGTCTGCGCATGCCTGCATGCCGGGATGAATTAACGGAGGGCAGGCTGCCGCCGGGCGCCGCCTGCATGTCCGCAATATTGCCACCCACAGGGCGGGCGCATCCGCATGCCCGGCAACCGTCGCCATACGCTAAGTGCGGCAGCAACCGATCGTCCCATGAACACCATCGCTATCCTGCTATCCGCCTTCTTGCTCTCGGTGGTCGCGCTCGCGGCCTTTATCTGGAGCATGCAGAAGGGCCTGTTCGATACCTCGCCGGCCGCGGCGAACGTGATCTTCGACCGCGGGGAGGCGGGGCAGTCGGAAGACCCTGCCTCCGACCAGTCGGGCGCGCACGCGTACAGGGCTGCCCACGAGGCGGAGCACGATTCGTCGCGCGATATCGCCGATGAATCGTCGGCACCCGTGGTCTTCCTGTTTATCTGTTGCGCCATGGTGTGGCTGGTGGTCGCGTCCATGGCGGGGCTGACCGCCTCGGTCAAGCTGCACGAGCCCGACCTGCTGGCGCAGGTGCCCTGGCTGTCCTTCGGCCGCATCCGCACCATCCACCTGAATGCCGTGGCTTACGGCTGGGCACCGATGGCAGGCTTGTCGATCGCGCTGTTCCTGCTGCCGCGCCTGCTCAAGACACGCCTGCAGGGCGCGAAATACGCGGTGCTGGGCGCCGCGCTGTGGAACGCGGGCCTGATCGCCGGCATCGGCAGCATCGCCGCCGGCATCTCCGACGGCCTGGAATGGCTGGAGATTCCCTGGCAGGTCGACATCCTGCTGGTGGCGGGCGGCGCGCTGGTCGGCATGCCCCTGGTGCTGACGCTGGTCAACCGCAAGGTGGACCACCTCTACGTTTCGGTCTGGTACATGGGCTGTGCGCTGTTCTGGTTCCCGGTGCTGTTCCTGGTGGCCAATTTCCCCGGCCTGCACTTCGGCGTGGAGCAGGCCACCATGAACTGGTGGTTCGGCCACAACGTGCTGGGCCTGTTCTACACGCCGCTGGCGCTGGCTTCGATCTATTACTTCCTGCCCAAGATCATCGGCCAGCCGGTCAAGTCGTACGGCCTGTCGTTGCTGGGCTTCTGGGCGCTGGCCTTTTTCTACGGCCAGGTCGGCGGGCATCACCTGATCGGCGGCCCGGTGCCTGGCTGGCTGATCACGCTGTCCATCGTGCAGAGCATGATGATGCTGGTGCCGGTGATCGCGTTCTCGATCAACCAGCACCAGACGCTGCGCGGCAACTTCCACCGCCTGATCGATTCGCCCACGCTGCGCTTCATGACCTTCGGGGGCATGATGTACACGCTCAGCTCGGCCCAGGGCTCGTTCGAGGCCCTGCGCTCGGTCAACCGCGTGACCCACTTCACGCACTACACCGTGGCGCACGCCCACCTGGGGCTGTACGCCTTCGTCAGCTTTGCCTTCTTCGGCGCGATCTACTTCATGGTGCCGCGCGTGACCGGCCGCGAATGGCCATACCGCTGGATGATCTACGCTCACTTCTGGCTGGCCGCGGGCGGCATCGGCGTGTACTTCGTGGGACTGTCCATCGGCGGCTGGCTGCAGGGCACGGCCATGCTGGACGCCGCCAGGCCATTCATGGATTCCGTGAGCGTCACCATCCCCTACCTGAAGGTGCGCTCGCTCGGCGGCAGCATGATGCTGCTCGGCCATCTCTTCTTCGTCACCAATTTCGTATGCGCAATTCTTGGCCTGGGACCGAACCGGGACCGGCCCGCTCTGTTCCATCAAGGCCGCAAGCGGGCACTGGGAGCTTGAAACGTGAACAATGAACGAGCCCTGCTGGCCGGCGGCATGGTCATGCTTGCCCTGGCAACCAGCGCCCTGGTCGTGATTCCCTACCTTCAGCTCAGGGATGTGAAACCCACCGAAGGCGTCAAGCCGTACTCCGCCGCGCAGCTGCGCGGGCGTGAGGTATATATCGCCAACGGCTGCGTCTACTGCCATTCGCAGCAGCCGCGCGACGCTTCGTTCGCACCGGACGCCAAGCGCGGCTGGGGCCGCGTGGCGGTGGCCGGCGACTACTACTACGACAAGCCGCACCTGCTGGGCACCATGCGCACCGGGCCCGACCTGATGAATATCGGCGCGCGCCAGCCCAGCGCCGACTGGCACCTGGGCCACCTGTACCAGCCGCGCGCCTATGTGCCGGGCAGCATCATGCCGAGCTATCCCTTCATGTTCGACATCAAGGACAAGGCCGAGCAGGGCGACAAGGTGGTCGCGCTGCCGGAAGCCTTCAACCCGCCCGGCAAGGTGGTGGTGGCCACGGCGACCGCGCTCGACCTGGTCGCCTACCTGCAGTCGCTCAACCGTACCGGCGCCGTGCTGCCGGCGCCGGCGCCCGCCAAGCCAGCCCAGTAACCGCGTCCCGGAGAATACACAGATGGACAACCCATCGGAAAAGCGCCAGGCCGCGGCAGCCCGCTCGCGCGAGAACCCTGATCCCCACGAGAGCCGCACGCCGATTCCCAAGGTGGTGCTGGCCATCGTGGCGGGGCTGGTGGCCTGGGGCGCCTGGTATATCGCCGTGGCGCCGATCGACCAGCCGCCGGAGTTTGGTGACCGCCGCACCGTCGCCGACCTGCAGGGCAGCGGCAAGCCGGCCGGCGGCAGCGTCGACGGCGCCGCCATCTTCCAGGGGCGCTGCGTGGCGTGCCACCAGGCCACCGGGATGGGCTTGCCCGGCGTGTTCCCGCCGCTGGCCGGCTCGGAATGGGTCAACGGCAAGGATGCCAAGGCAGCCGCGATCGTCCTGCGCGGCATCACCGGCAAGCTGACCGTCAAGGGCAGCGCGTACAACGGCGCCATGCCGGCCTTCGCCGACCAGCTCAACGACGCCGAGATTGCCGCCGTGCTCACGCATGTGCGCGGCCAGTGGGGCAACAGCGCGCCGCCGGTGACGGCAGACACGGTCAAGGCCGCGCGCGCCGAAACCGCCGCCATGACAGCGCCCTTCGACGGCGACGCCGGGCTGGGCGCGCCGGGCGGCTGACATGATGTCGCCCGCACGGCCGGCAGCCGCGGGGCCGGCACTGGCATTGTTGCTGGTGCTGGTGCTGGCGCTGGCCGTCGCGGGATTGCACTACCTCACCTTCGGCTTCACCGCCTGGACGCTCGATGACCGCCGCGCGGAGCGCATCGGACAACACGCGCTGGCGCTGCCCGCCATCGATACGCGCAACCAGCTCGGCCAGACCACGCGGCTGTTCGGCGCGGGCGTGCAGCCAGGGCAGGGCGCGCAGCTCTACCTGGTCGACTTCATCTACACACGCTGCATGAGCGTGTGCCGCGCGCTCGGCTCAGAGTTCGCGCAACTGCAGTCGCGCATCCGCGCCGACGGCATGGAGGGCCGCATCGGACTGGTTTCGCTCTCATTCGATCCCGCGCGCGACGATACCGCCAGCCTGGCCGGCTACGCGCGGGAACACCGTGCGCGACTGCCCGGCTGGCAGGTAGCGGCCCCGCTCGCAGCGCCTGCCATGCGGGCGCTGCTGCACGATGCCGATGTCATCGCTATCCCGGATGGCCTGGGCGGCTTCGAGCACAACGGCGGCTTGCACGTGACCGATGCCCGGGGCCGCGTGCTGGCCGTCTACGCGCTGGCCGATTACCAGCAAGCCTACGACTTCGCACGCGGGAGGGTGCGATGACCGCGCCGGTCGCCCAGGTGCCCTGGCTGCGCCAGCTCGCCGCGCGCGTGCCGGGCCGCGCCTGGCTCGCCGCCGCGCTGGCGCTGGCCGGCGGTGCGCTGTGCATCCCGCGCGTGCATGCGCTGCTCGAAGGCTCGATGACGCTACAGATGCTGGTGCTGCTGCCGGGCCTGTCCGGCGCCGGCTGGGCGCTGCCCTGGCTGCTGCCGTGCGCGCGTCGCGAGCGCGTCGCGGCGGCCTTGCGGCCCTATCTGCTGAGCCTGCTGGCGTTTGCGCTGCTGGCCTACGGCGCATGGATGCTGCCTATCGCGCTGGACCTGAGCCGGCTGGAACCGGCCACGCTGGCTGCCAAGTACGTGCTGGTGCTGGCGGCCGGCATGGCGGCGCATATCGGCGTGGGGGCCGGCGCATGGCCGCTGGTGCTGTTCTTCGGCGGCAACTATGTCTGGATGGGGCTCACCATCGGGCTGCTGTTCATCGACAGCGAGCAGCGGCTTTGCGCCAGCTACCTGCTGGCCGACCAGCGCGTCGCGGGCGTGGGGCTGACCATCTATTCCGGGCTGCTGGGCATCTGGCTGCTGGCCTGGGCCGCGGGCAAGGCGGATCAGCCCGCGGTCTAGCAAGGCGCCCATCCAGGGTATGCGAGGCATGCGCGCGCATGCAAGCCGCTTATGCCATCCATTAGCCATTGGGCCTGTCGCCCGCCATCAACGCATTGTCTAATGCATCGAAAACCAGGCGCAGCGGGCCGGCCGGCACCGCTGCCGATAACGATGATGGAGACAATGCCCTATGAAGCGCCCCGCTTTGCTGCTGTCCACCTGCGCGCTGCTCGCGTGCGGCGCCGCCCGCAGTGCCGATACGGCCACCGTGCCATTCCCCACGCGCCCGATCCGTCTGGTGGTGCCACTGACCAGCGGGGGCATCGCCGATGTGATGAGCCGCGTATTGGCCGAGAAGCTCAAGGATTCGCTCGGCCAGGCGGTGGTGGTGGAGAACCGGCCCGGTGCCGGTACCATGCTCGCCTCGGAATACGTCGCGCGCGCCGATGCTGACGGTTACACGCTGCTGATGGCGGCGTCTTCGCTGACCATCGCGCCGGCCGTGTATCCCAAGGGGCGGGTGCGGTACGACCCGGTGCGCGACTTCGCGCCGATTTCGCTGGTGGCAGAAGTGCCGCAGGTACTGGTGGCCACCCCGGGCCTGCCGGTGCGGACCGCCGGCGAACTGATCGAATACGCGCGCCGCCATCCGGAGCAGGTCAACTACGCTTCGTCCGGCGCCGGCACGTCCAATCACCTGGGTGCCGAGCATTTCAACCAGCTCGCGCACATCCACATGAAGCACGTGCCATACAAGGGCACCATGCAGGGCCTCAACGATGTCGTGGCCGGGCACGCCCAGGTCATGTTCGCCGACCTGGCCGCGGCCGACAGCTTCATCAAGGCCGGCAAGCTCACCGCGCTGGGCCTGAGCAGCGCCCGGCCATCGCCCGCGCGTCCGCAGTTGCCCGCCATCGCTCAGTCGGGCCTGCCGGGTTTTGCCAGCATGTCGTGGCTTGGCCTGCTGGCGCCGGCCAATACGCCGCCGCAGGTCATCGCGCGGCTGAACGACGCAGTGCTCAAGGCCCTGCGTTCGAGCGACGTCAAGGCGCGCTTTGCCGCGCTCAACGTCGACCTGGCGCCGTCCAGTCCCGAGCAGTTCAAGCGCTTTATCGCCAGCGATGCGGCCCGGTGGGCCGACATCGCGCGCGCCACCGGCGCCTCGGTGGAATAGCGCCCGGCTGCATTCGCCGCGCCGCGCGCGCCGCAGCAGCCGGCGCGCGCTGCCCTGCGCCCCTGCGCGGGGCTGGTTACGGCCGAGACTCTGCGCCGACGCCATCCCTGCGGGTGCCTGCCTCGCGCGTTGCCTGCGCGCGCGTGCCCGCGCATTGCGCCGGCGCCTCACTACAACAACAGCAAGTACCGGAGGAGACATCCCATGAAACCAAGCCAGCTCACGATAGCCGCACAAGCCACGCAAGCCACCCTGGCCGTGCTGGCGGCCATGCCGTGCGTGGCGGCCGCACAGGCCGTCACGCTGTACGGCGTGGTCGATACCGGCGTGGAGTACATCAACCACGTCGGCGCGGCGAGCGACCACGTAGCCCGCATGCCGGGCCTGACTGGCACCGTGCCGTCGCGCTGGGGCCTGCGCGGCAACGAAGACCTCGGCCATGGCCTGAAGGCCGTGTTCGTGCTGGAGTCCGGCTTCTCGCCCGACAACGGCGTATCCAACCAGGGCGGCCGGCTGTTCGGGCGCCAGGCCTATGTCGGGCTGGCGGGCAACTGGGGCCAGCTCGGGCTCGGCCGCCAGTACACCATGACGTTCTGGGCCAACCTGGAAGCCGACATGCTCGGCCCAAACACCTTCGGCTCGGCCTCGCTGGACAGCTATATGGCCAACTCGCGCGCCGACAACGCCATTACCTACAAGGGCACCTTCGGCGGCTTCACCATGGGCGCCAGCTACAGCTTCGGGCGTGACGGCGCCAATGCCGGCCCCAGCCCGGCCGGCACCAACTGCGGCGGGGAAAACCCGGCCGACCCGCGTGCCTGCCGCGAGTGGTCCGCGTTGCTGCAGTATGACGCCAGGGCGTGGGTGGTCAACGCCGCCTACGATTCGCTGCGCGGCGGGCCGGGCGCCTTCGGCGGACTGACCAGCAGCGGCCTGCGCGACGACCGCCTCTCGCTCAACGGCTTCGTGCGTTTCGGCGAGTCCAAGGCGGGCCTGGGGCTGGTGCGGCGCGACAACAAGGGCAGCCCCACGCCGCGCAGCGATCTCTGGTACGGCGGGGTTTCCTACGCGGTGACGCCGGCCTTCAGCGTGGACGGCGAAGCGTTCTACCTGCGTTTCCATGACAGCAGCAACAAAGCCTGGCTGTTCGCCGCACGCGCCACCTATGCCTTGAGCAAGCGCAGTTCGGTCTACGCCACCGCTGGCTATATCAACAACGGCGGGCAGTCGGCCTTGTCGGTCAGCAACGGCCAGCCTGGCGCGAATCCCGCGCCGGGCGCCACCCAGCTCGGCGCCATGGTGGGCATCAAGCACGTATTCTGATGGCACTGCGCCGGCCCCGGTATCGCTGCGGCACCGGGTTGGCCGGATGCACGAAGGGCCGGCGGAAATTCCTGCCGGCCCTTCGCGTTTTTCTTTCGGCTGCGGGAGGCAACCGCCAGCGCGCCTGGTCAGTTCGGCTCCACGCCCGCGAATGCGTTCTCCAGCAAGTGCAAGATGCCTTCGCGCGTGAGCGGCGCCGGGTTGGGGTAGGGCGCGCGCAAGGCCTGGTCGGCCACGCGCGCCAGGTCTGCGTGCCGTACGCCAAGTTGCTCCAGCGCCAGCGGCACCTGCAGGCGGCGCGCCAGCCGGTGCAGGCCGCGCGCGGCGTCGTCGCCGCCGAGCGCGCTGGCAATGCGCGCCATGACCCGCGGCGCGGCGGCCGCGTTGTACTGCACGGCATGCGGCAGGATGATGGCGTGGGTCTCGGCATGTGGGAGGTTGAGCATGCCGCCCAGGGTGTGGCAGAGCTTGTGGTGCAGCGCCACCACGCAGCTGCCGAGCACCGAACCGGAGAGCCAGGCGCCATACAGGCAGGCGGTGCGCGCGGCCAGGTCATGCGGGCGTGCCATGACATCGGGCAGCGCGCCGGCGAGGGCGCGGATGCCGTCTTCGGCCATCAGCGTGGTGACGGGGTTGGCGTCGGCTGCGTACATCGCTTCCACGCAATGCGCGATGGCATTCAGGCCGCTGGTGGCGGACATCGCCGGCGGCAGGCTCAGCGTGAGCCGCGGGTCATAGACCACGCTGCGCGGCAGCACCTGCACCGAGCGCCCGGTCTTCTTCTCGCCGTTCTCGGTGATGCCGTAGATCGGTGTCATCTCCGAGCCGGCATAGGTGGTGGGTACCGCCACGATGGGCATGGGCGACTCCAGCGCGATCGCCTTGCCCAGGCCGATGGTGGACCCCCCGCCCACCGCCACCGCGCAGTCGGCGCCCAGCCGCGCGGCCAGCGCGCGCGCCTGGCGCGCGACCTCGATGGGCACATGCATCACCGCACCCGGGAACGTGCCGCCATGGCGATCGCCCAGCAGCGCGGCGACCTGGTCCGCCAGCGCGGTCTGCTCGGGCGTGCACAGCACCAGCGCGCGCTTCGCGCCGACCAGGTCGAGCTCGCGCGGCAGCGCCGCGAGCGAGCCGGCGCCGAACACCACGCGCGCGGGCAGGGGCGAGTAGATAAAGCGGTCTTGCATCATGTGTGGTGTCTCCCAGTGGTGGCGGCCGGAGCCGCGGTCATGCCGCGCCCATGGCATCGCCTCAGGCGATGGCATCGGCGCGGCGTATCGAAGCGATCATCGAGCTGTCGAGCAGGAATTCACGGGTCTTGCGCGGGTCGAGCGAGATCGCGTGCATGGCCTGCTGGTTCTGGCGGCGCACCTGCGGGTCGCGCTCTTCCATGGCCTTCTTGTTGCGGATGCTGTTCTTCTGCACCACCTCCACCGCCACGGTGCGGCGCTGGCGCGAGTAGAGGTCCAGCAGCCCGGCGCCGGCGCGGCCGTGCCATACCTCGGCCAGCTTGTTGCCGAGGTTGAAGGCGTCATGCACGCCGCCGTTCAGGCCGAAGCCGCCGATGGGGTTGTTGATATGGGCCGCGTCGCCGGCCAGCAGGATGCGGTCCTTGACGAAGGTGTCCGCCACGCGCTGGTGCACGCGGTAGGTGCCGGAGTAAGCCAGTGGAAAATGCATGTCCACGCCGAGCGTCTCGCGCAGGCGGGCCTGCACATTGGCGGGTTCGAGCAGCACCGCGTCGTCCACGTCGGGGTCGGCCGGCATGGCGACGCGCCAGAGGTCGGGGCGGGCATCGTCGTACAGCTTCAGCACCACCGCCCAGTGGTCCGGGTCGGAGACGTAGGCGGTGCCGGTGTAGCCCAGCGGCTCCATCGGCATGGCCACATTGGTCACCAGGAACTTCTCTTGCCAAGTAAAGCCCTCGAAGGCGAAGCCGGCGCTCTTGCGCACCATGCTGCGGGCGCCGTCGGCGCCCACCACCCATGGCACCTGCAACGCGCGCGAGCCGTCCTTGCTGCGCAGCCGGAGCGTGGCGCGCTCGCCGTCGCTGGTGGCCGATTCGAGGCTTTCACCGAAGCGCAGCTCCACGCCGGGCAAGGTGCGCAGTTCTTCGACCAGCAGGCTGGACAGGTAGTGCTGGGGCAGGTGGAAGCGAAACGGGAAATCCGTCAGCGCGGACAGCGTGCCGAGATCGAACTCGGCATAGACGCCTTCGGTGCGGTCGCGCATCTGCCAGACCGGGATGCGGATGCCCATGCGCGTCAGCGCCGCCTCGACGCCGAGCTCGCGGAAGATCTCCAGCGTGGGCGGATGGAAGGCTGCGCCGCGCTGCTCGCGCGCGATCTCGTCCGCGCTCTCGAACACGACGCAGGGCACGCCGCGGCGCGCCAGCGTCAGTGCGGTGGTCAGGCCAACGGGGCCGGCCCCGATAATCGCAATTCGTTCATCGTATGACATGTTCGGTTCCTTGTTTGGATCGGCGTCGCCTAGAATCCGTGTGCAAGGTACCGGCCGGCCCGGCGGGTGTCGATACGCACAATCGCATCGGCGCCATTCGGAACTTGAATGCGCGCCGGCCACACGGGCGCGCGCGGTTCGGGTACAAGGAAGCCTGCCGCGGCGCTGGCGTTCGCTCCCGCCAGGCAGTGCGCCACAGTCCACACAGGAATTCTGTTCATGGCAAAGAATGCCGGTTTCGCCGCCTCGCTCGACCTTCGGCTGCTGATTGTCTTCGACGCGGTGTTGCGCAAGCGCAGCCTGACCCAGGCCGGAGACAGCCTCGGCTTGAGCCAGCCGCTGATGAGCCAGTCGCTGAGCAAGCTGCGCCAGTACTTCGGCGATCCGCTGTTCGTGCGTACCACGGCCGGCATGTCGCCCACGCCGCGCGCGCGTGAGCTGGCGCCGCGCATCGCCACCGTGATCCAGCTGATGCAGGAGGCGATAGAAAGCCCCGACCAGTTCGATCCGGCGCTGTCGCACCGCAGCTTCAGCTTCGTCGCTACCGATTTCGGCGCGGCCTTCCTGCTGCCGCGGTTGCTGCGCCACCTGGCGGAGCATGCCCCGGGCATCCGCGTGCGGGCGATTGCAGCGCCGCGCCATGGCGTGGAGGAGATGCTGGAGGAGGGCGAGGCGGACCTTGCCCTGGGCAGCTTCGCGATCAGCCGCTCCCCGTTCTACCAGCGCCGGCTCTACGCCTCGGACTATGTCTGCCTGGCGCGCGCCGGCCATCCGGCCGCGCAGGGCGTGCTGGACGAGCAGGCTTATCTCAATGCCTCGCATGCGCTGGTGGCACCGCTGCCAATCGGCTACGAGGCGCTCGAGCGCTTCTTGCTGGACAGCATTTGCGCCGAGCGCTTCGTGGTCACGCTGCCGAACTTCCTGACCGTGCTCACCACGCTGCCCAGCTCCGACGCCTTGTTCACGATGTCGCGCCGGGCCGGGGAGGAAGTGGCCAGGCTGGTCGGCGCCCATGTGATGGAGCTGCCGGTGCGCATCCCCGGCTTCGTGGTGCGCCAGTTCTGGCACGAGCGCTTCCACAAGGATCCCGCCAACAAGTGGTTCCGCGACCTGATCCACTCCCTGCTGGCCGACCACGGCCACGCGGACGATGGGGGTGAAAGCGGCGACGGGGCCCGCTCCGCCTGACGCCCCCGGATGCCGTTTTGGCATTCGGTCTATGCCTTTGCGGCTATGGCCGCGTGCCGGGTGCCCTTCCATACTTCTGCCAGGCCCGCATGCACCGGTTGCGCGGGCAGTCAAGGAGACGGTATGGACAATACGCAAGGCAATCTCATTCGTGGTCTGCATCACATCACGCTGTGCACCARCACGGCCCAGGGCGATGTCGACTTCTTCGTCAAGGTGATGGGGCAGCGTTTTATCAAGCGCACGCTCTTTTACGATGGCCGCATACCCATCTACCACCTTTACTTCAGCGACGAGGATGGCACCCCCGGCACGGTGATGACCACCTTCCCGATGCGACGCACGGAACTCGTCGGGCGCAAGGGATCGGGCCAGTTCACAGCCATTGCCTACTCGGTGCCGGCGGGCTCGCTGGATTTCTGGCGCGAGCACTTCGGCCGCAACGGCATCGCCATTGCGCAGGAGTCGGAGCGCTTCGGCGAGAAGTACCTGCGCGTGGTGCATGCAGGCATCGACTTCGAAGTGGTGGAGGATCCCGCCGATACGCGCAAGCCGTGGCGCTCCGGGCACGTGCCGGCGCAATACGCGGTGCGCGGCTTCCATAACTGGACCGTGACCGTGCGCGAGCTGGAGGACATGGACACCTTCATGGAGCGCGCCTGGTACTTCCGCAAGACGGCGGACGACGGCAGCTTCACGCGCTACGAGGCGGGCGAGGGCGGCGCCGGGCGCCGCATCGACGTACTGCACGCGCCAGACCTGCGCCAGGGCACCTGGACGCTGGCCGAAGGCATCGTGCACCACGGCGCCTTCGACGTGGCGGACTACGATAGCCAGGCCCGCGTGAAGTTCGACACCGAGGGCATGGGCTTCACCGATTTCTCGGACCGCAAGAACCGTGGCTATTTCGAATCGGTCTACGTGCGCACCCCGGGTGGCGTGATGTTCGAGGCGACCAAGTCGCTCGGCTTCAAGATGGACGAGGAAGAGGCGCTGCTGGGCACGGAGCTGAAGATCTCGCCGCAGTTCAACGTCTCGCACGAGGACCTGCGCAAGCAAATGCAGAAGGAGGACCCGATCCATGTCTGATCGCAACAAAGCAGGACTGCAAGCATGGCTGCCGCGCGCGGCCTCGGAGGTGACGCCATGATGTCGTTCAAGCTGACCGGCACCGGCGCGCGCAAGGTGATGTTGTTTCCCGGCCTGCTCGGCACGCGCGACGCCTTCGATGACATGCTGCGCTGGGCCGACCTCGACGCCTTCCAGTATGTCGCGGTGGAGTATCGCGGCTACGGGCAGGCACGCAAGGAACGCGGGCTGATGACCCTGCGCGAGGCCGTGATCGATGCCACGCGGCTGGCCGATTTCCTGGGCTGGCGGCAGTTCGCCGTGGCGGGGCACTCGCTGGGCGCGCTGACCGCGCAGATGCTTGCGGTGGCGCTGCCGCAGCGCGTGGATGCGATCGTGTCGATCGCCGGGCTCAACGCGCGCGGCGGCAGCAACGATCCGCAGCGCCTGCAGACGCTGCAGGCGGCGGCCGAGTCGGCGCAGCGGCGCGCGGAACTGGTGGCGGCTGGCACCGCGAATCGCTATGCCGCGGCTTTTGCGCGGGCCGTGGTCCAGGCCAGCTGGGACAGCATCGATGCCGCCGCCTTCGCCAGCTATGCGCGCGATGCCAGCCGTACCGACATCAGCCAGCAGGTCGAAGGCAGCGAGCGCCCGATCCTGGTGCTGGTGGGCGAGCATGACGCCGTCAACACCGAGGCGGCCGCGCGCGCCACTACACTCCAGTGGTACCGCGACGCGACCGTGCAGGTGCTGGCCGGAGCGGGCCACTACCCATTGCTGGAAACGCCGGCCGCCACCAGCGCGGCGCTGGAATCCTTCCTGCTGGGCCAGCCCGCCTAGCCGGGCACGCGGCCGCGCTTGCCGCCTGCGTTGCAGCCGCGACGGCGGCGGGAGGCGGCGGTCGCGGCCCATTTTCCTAGACGCGCGCCACGTCGAACAGCAGCACTTCCGCATCCCGGCCCTCGTCCAGCGTCAGCGCACACGGGCCGGCGATCTTCAGCGCGTCCCCCTGGTCAAGCTGGTGCCCGTTGGCGCGCAGGTGTCCGCGCGCCACCTGCAGGTAGGCCTGGCGCTCCGCGACGCACTGGTACTCCACCCTGTCGGCGCCGTCGAGGATGGCCGCGCGCAGCCAGGCGTCCTGATGGATCAGCACGGAGCCGTCGCGGCCATCGGGCGAGGCGATGAGGCGCAGCGCGCCGCGCTTGGACGCCGCATCGAAGTGCTGCTCCTGGTAGCTTGCGGGCAGGCTTTTTTCGCGCGGCTCCATCCAGATCTGCAGGAAATGCACCTCCTCGCTGGCCGAGGCATTGAATTCGCTGTGCGCGATCCCGCGGCCGGCGCTCATACGCTGCACGTCGCCATAGCGCAGCACCGAGCCGTTGCCCATGCTGTCGCGATGCGCAAGGGCGCCGCTGATGACATAGGAGATGATCTCCATGTCCCGGTGGGCGTGTTCGCCAAAGCCCATGCCGGGGCTGATGCGGTCTTCGTTGAGGACCACGATGGGGCCGAAGCGCAGATGGCGGGGATCGTGGTACGAACCGAAGGAGAAAGAATGACGGGCGCGCAGCCAGCCGTGGTCGGCGTGCCCGCGTGGCTGGGCGTGGCGGAATTCGATGCTCATGGCAGTGTGGTTCGAGTTGCTTCGGGTGAGAAGGAGAGGGCGGCGATCCTGGTGGTGTTCGCGGCCGCTTACAGGGGAATCTTCAGTTGCAGCCACAGCCGCGTGCCCTTGGGCCGGTCGTGGGCATCGAACTCGAACTGCAGCTTTAGGATCAGCGGCATGGCCGGCGTGATGTTGTAGCTCAGGTAAGGGCCCAGTGCGTTGACGCGGCCGCGGTTGCCGTTGCCGTTGACGACCTGGCCGTTCTGGCGGTCATCGGTGGTCTGGCGGTAGACGTAGCCGTTGATGCCGAACTGCAGTGGCGCGACGGGCCGGTAGCCGGCACTGAATTCGATCGTGGCTTCGTCGCCGGACTGGTAGTTGGTGGCGTTGTTGCGGGTGTTGAAGCCGTAGCGGAACTTGGCGTTCACATCGACCTTGGGCAGCGGGAACCAGGTCACGGCGAAGAAGGGGGCGAACTGGTAGTAGTTGCGCCCGGTGTTGACGCGCGCGCTGGCATCGTAGGTGCCATACGTAGCTCACCCGCGCGGCGACTGAATTGACCTCCAGGCTGAAGTCTGCGAGTTGCCTGTTGTCGCGGCCGTTGTCGTCCTTGGAGCGGGCGGCCTTGTAGTACGAGTAGTAGAAGAAGGCGTGCAAGCCCTCGGGCAGCATCATGCCGTTGTAGTTGGTCTCCACGCCGACGGGGTATGAGCTGCCGCCGCCCTCGGTGGCCAGCGCGGCTGCGCTGCCGAGCGCGAGCGTGGCGGCCAGCGCGATGTCCACCCCGCGGCGGGGCAGCGCCGGGGAGCGGTGCACGCGCGCGCAGGCTGGCGCCGTACCGGCGCCGGCAAGTCGTTTTTCCATGAAGATTTCCTGGTTGTCTGCAAGAGGGGAACAACAACTTGAACCGGCCGGTGCGGCGCGCCGCGGGCGGGCGGCCTGCGGCCGCGGCTATGCCGCGGCGGCGCGGTGCAGCACGAAGTCGAAGTCGAGCCGGTGACGGCCGTCGGGCTGCGGCACCCATTCGCCCACGAGCGATTCGCGCACGCCGAACACCGCGTCGGAGTCCAGGTAGCGGTCGCCCTTGCGGAACACATGCGTGACCAGGGTTTCGTAGCCGGGTGCCTTGATCATGAAATGCAGGTGGGCGGGACGCCACGGATGGCGGCCCGTGGCACGCAGCAGCTCTCCCACCGGGCCGTCGTCCGGAATCGGGTAGGCCTGCGCCACGATGGTGCTGAAGCTGAACCTGCCGTCGTCTCCGCCTTGCAGTACGCCGCGTGCCTGCGCCGCGTCCAGCCCCTCGTACTGGACGTCATAGTTGCCCTGGGCATCGGCTTGCCAGACGTCGATGGTGGCGCCGGCCACCGGCTTGCCATCCAGGTCGCGGATCGTGCAATGCACGTCGCAAGGATCGCCCTTGGCGCCGTTGGCGAGGTCGGCGCCATCCTCGAACTGCGGCGCGCCTTCGACATGGAAAGGGCCGAACACCGTGGCCTCCGTGCAGCCGGGCGGCTTCTGGTTGTTCATGCACACGGTGAGCATCGACAGCCCCAGCACGTCGCTCAGCAGGATGAACTCCTGGCGCTTGTCGTCGCACTTGTGGCCGGTGTCGGTGAGGAAGCGGATGCCCCTGAGCCATTCGGCCTCGGTGAGCCTGACCTCGCGCGCAAAGCTGTGCAGGTGCTGCACCAGGCTGGTCACGATCTCCTTGACGCGCGGATCCGGGGTATCGGTCAGGCGCGCGAGTACCGCCTGCGTGATGGTGTCTTGGTCGAGATTGCGCATGGTTATTTCTCCTGCGTTGGGGGACCGGTAAGGAAGCGATTGGCCGGACTGCGCGCTCATGCAAGCGTGCAGGCCTGCTCGAACGACAGCCGCGGGCTGCGTGCGAAGACCTTGGCGGGATCGCCGTAGCCCAGGCCGCAGATGAAGTTGGACTTGATGGCGGTGCCGGCAAAGAAGGCCGCGTCCACGGCGGCATTGTTGAAGCCCGACATCGGGCCGCAGTCCAGCCCCACCGCGCGCGCGGCCAGGATCAGGTAGGCGCCCTGCAGCGTGCCGTTGCGGAACGCAGTGGTCTCGCGGAAGGCGCTCTTTTCCTCGCCTTCGAACCAGGCCTTGACCGCCGGGTTGTGCGGGAACAGTTCGGGCAGCGCCTGGTGGAAGTTGGTGTCGTAGCCGACGATGGCCACCACCGGTGCGTTCATCACCTTGTCGACGTTGGTGGGGGCGAGCGCGTCCTTCAGCTTGAGCTTGGCGTCCTGCGTGCGCACGAACACGATGCGCGCGGGCGAGCAGTTGACGGAGGTCGGGCCCCATTTCATCTGCTCGTAGATTTCGCGCAGCTGCGCGTCGGAGACGGAGCGGTCGCGCCAGCCGTTCTGGCTGCGGGCGTTGCCGAACAGGGTGTCGAGGATGTCGTTCTTGGGCATGTCGGGGTTCCTTTGTGATACGGACGGAAGCAATGGAAAGCCGGCCGCCCGGCGCGGCAAGGGGCCACGCCGGCGGGCGGGATGCTGGTCGGCCGGGTTCAGATGGACAGTGCGCCGGCCAGTGCCACTTCCTCCTGGTGGCGGGCCGAATCCAGCGCCTTGGCGTAGTCGGCGGTCTTCTTGTATTCGGTCTCGTCGGCCGCGGTGGCGTCGATGCCGCAGACCTGGCGCGCCAGCTTGCCGTAGGGACCCGCGCCGGAGAACTCGGCGCGCTGCATGGTGAGCATGCGGATGCTCTGCAGCGGCGTGCCGTTGAAGTTCTCGAACACGAACAGGCGGTTGCCCCAGTCGCTCAGGAAAAGGTCGCGGATCACGCGGCCGATCTTGACGCGGTCGTGGGGCTTGCCCACCGGGCCACTGTTCATGCGCTCGAACCAGCCGTTGAGCTTTTCGTCGTTCCACTGGTCTTCGCTGGCGAAGATCAGTGCGCTGCGGCCGCACAAATCGACCAGCTCGTAGATCATCTGCGAGAAATTCTCCAGGTAGAGCGCGCGGCCGAAGTCGTAGATCAGGATGTTCGGCTTGTAGTGCCCGCCCGGCGTATGGAAGCCGAGTTCCTCGCTGGAGATCACGTGTGCCAGCATGGCCTGGTGAAAACCGATCAGCTTGGCCAGCCGCGTCTGCACGGCCGGGATCTTGTTGGTGCCGATATGCTCGGTGATCAGCACGGCCAGGCCGGCCACCAGCTCGGCGCGCACCATCTGGCGGATCAGGGCGTGGTAGTGCAGCCAGTCGAACACCCGTTGCGGATAGAGCTTGGCATGCTCGGGGTTGCCGATATGGAATACGTGCGACCACGGGATGAAGACGTTGTCGAACACGGTCATGCCGTCGAGCTCGTCGCCCTGCGAAGCCAGCGGATGTTCGATGGGATCATCCTTGACCAGGCTTTCGCGGCAGACGATGGTGACGCCCTTGGTGTTGACCGGGGTGGCGGCGAAGATGATCTGGTCGCCCGGGATGCCGGGGCGGAAGAACACGCCGATATGGATCCAGTCGGCGAAGGCCACGCCGGTGCCGATGGCCTTGACGCCGGACACCACGATGCCTTCGTCGTTCTTTTCCACCACGCGCAGGCCCGGCGATTTCTGCTGTGCGTCCGGGTTGGAGCGGTCCATCTGCGGGTCGACGAACTGCGGCGCGCAGTTGAAATCACGCTCCTTGGCGAACTGGATGAAGTCGACGATGTTCGCGGCCTTGATGCGGCCTTCGGCGCCGATGGACTGCGTCTCCCACGGCTGCGGGTCGTCGATATAGGTGGTCAGCACGTAGTTGTTGACGTCCGGCGTGCGCGGGAAGGACGCGCCGGCCATCTCGCGCATGACGGTCTCGTGGTACTTGCGCTTGCGGCGCAGCTGTTCCTTGTCGCGGTGGCCGAACCACTGCATGGCGCGCCGCTCGCCGTCGTCGTCAATGAACGTCATGACGTCCTGCAGGTCGGGGCGGTGGTGCAGGTCGTAGAAGTCGGCATGCCGCCGGGCGTAGTCGCGCGTTTTCGGATGGGTGGCAATGTTGTCGATCTTCTCGTTGCCGACCCAGACATCGCGGCCGTCGTTGAGGGATTCCAGGTACTGCTTCCCGGTGCGGATCATGGCTGTCTTCTCCTTGAGTGAATCGACTTCGCGGGGATGCGATGCGATCTGGTGCTGCGGTGATGGTGCGGTGGCTGTGCGCGCCAGACGCCTGCGCTCAGGCAGCGACGGGTTGCGTGGTGGCATAGGCGCGCTGGCAATAGACCAGCGGCGAAACGGCGTCGGCGTGGCTGGCCGCCAGCACATGCGCGATGAATATGCTGTGGCTGCCGACCTCGTAGGACTCCGCCACGCGGCAGTCCAGCGTCACGCTGGCGGCCTGGCTGCATGGCGCGCCGGTCTGCAAGGTGCCCCAGTCCCCGTTGGCGAAGCGCTCCGGCATGGGCAACGCACCGGCCCCGGCGAACACTTGCGACACGGCGGACTGCGCGGACTGCAGCCAGTTCACGCTGAGCACGCCGTTGGTCTTGATGACGGCATTGGCGTAGCTCTTGCGGTTGATGCAGACCAGCACCGTGGGCGGGTTGTCGCAGACCGAGCACACCGCCGAGCAGGTGACACCGGCCACGCCGGCAGCACCGTCGGTGGCGATCACGGTCACCGGCGTGACGGCCTTGGCGAGTGCTTCGCGGAAGGCCTGCGCCGTGATGCCGGGATGCGCGTCGGGCGTCTGGTCATGCGCGGTGTCGTGGGCTGCAAAGGGAAAGCCTGGCATGGTAGATCCTCCTTTCGTGGACATTGCCCGATGCTGGGGAAGTCTTCGCACCATCATCGGGAAGAACACTGCATGTCTGTCTCTGGTGCGCTTTTGTGTGTGCGTCCGGCGCGCATCTCGCGGCTTCCTGTGTTCAAGGCCGTGCGTTGAAAGTAGACTAAATGGAATGCCGGCCTTCTACTATCGAGACGAAGTCATGGACACTATTCCTTCGCGGAATGAAGACGAACTGGGCCTCCATCACCTGCAGGTATTCGAGGTCCTGCTAGCCGAGCGCAGCCTGACCAAGGCCGYGCGCGTGCTCAATCTCACGCAGCCTGCGCTGAGCAAGACGCTGGCGCGGCTGCGGCTGTATTTCGGCGATCCCCTGTTCGTGCGCGTGGCGCTGCGCATGGAGCCCACGCCCAAGGCGCTGGCGCTGGCCGAGCCGGTGCGCGGCATCCTCGAGCGCATGCGCGCGCTGCGCTCGGACCACGTGCCGTTCGATCCCGCCAAGGCGGAGCGCACCTTCAGTTTTTTCATCACCGATGCGGGCGTGGCGCAGATGCTGCCGCCGATCATCAACCACCTCGGCATCGCGGCGCCACGCGTGCGCGTGCAGGCCGTGAACTGCGATGCGCAGCACATCGACCTGTGGCTGGAGTCGGGGCTGGTGGATATCGCGGTCGGCTCGTTTCCCAACCTCACGCAAGGCGTGCGGCGGCAGCCGCTCTGGCGCGAACGCTACGTGGCGGTGACGCGCGCCGGCCATCCGCGCCTGGGCCCGACGACGGACCTGGCGGAATTCGCGGCGGAGAAACACGTGCTGGTCACGGCGGCCGGCACCGGGCACGAGCACCTCTCCATCGAGCGCGCGCTGGAGGCTGTCGTGCCGCGCGAGAACATCGTCTGCCGCGTGCCGATGTTCACCGCGGCGGCGATGATCGTCAGGCATTCCGATGCAGTGGTGATGCTGCCGATGACGCTGGGCACAGTGCTGGCGAGGGACATGGGGCTGCAAATGGTGGAGTCGCCGCTGACGCTGCCCAGCATCGAGATCGCGTTGTACTGGCACGATCGCGTGCACCGCGAGGCGGGCAACCAGTGGATCCGCTCGGTGCTGCGCACGCTGTTCCAGCGGCAGGATGCGGCGCGGCCGGAATAGGGGCGACGCCTTACAGGTAAACCCTTCGGCGAGCGCCGGTTATAGTCTTTATGCTCGGGCCCGCGCTGGAAGCGCAGCGTTTCACGCCATAGCATTCGCTGCATGCGTCCCGGGCGTGTTGCCCCGGTCGTTCACGCGGATGCCTACCGTGCGGGAGACGAATCCATGAGAGTCATCACCGAAGCAAGCGAATTCGCGCCACGCGGCGCGGTTGTGTCCATCGGCATGTTCGACGGCGTGCACCGCGGACACCGGCGCGTGCTGTCGCTGCTGCGCGCGCGCGGCCGGCAGGCCGGGCTGCCCGCCGTGGTGGTGACGTTCGATCCGCACCCGCGCGCCGTGGTCCATCCCGACGGGCCGCCGCCATTGCTGTCGAGCCTGGACGAGCGCCTGGCCCTGCTGGCTGCCACCGGCGACGCCGATGCCTGCCTGGTCCTGCGCTTCGACAGGCAGCGCAGCGCGCAGGCCGTGGAGGACTTCGTGGGCACCACGCTGGCCGGGCAACTGGGCATGCGCGCGCTGGTGGTGGGCGAGAATTTCGCATGCGGACGGGGCCGCAAGGGCAAGGTCGACTACCTGCGCATGCTCGGGGCGCTGTGGGGATTCGCGGTGGAGCCCGTGCCGCTGCGCGGGCCGGCGGAGGCCGTCGCGGGCAATCATTGCTCGTCGAGCGAGACGCGCCGCCTGATCCAGCTTGGCGAAGTCAGGGCAGCCGCGGCACTGCTGGCGCGACCGCACGAGATCAGCGGTGTCGTTGCCGCGGCGCAGGCGCCATCGGCGCTGCAGGTGATGTTGCCGCAAGGCATGTGCATGCCGGCCGCGGACGACTACGCCGGCGCGGTGCGGTGCGCGGGGCGCGCGCTGCCATGGACTCCGGCGATCCTGCGCGTGATCCCGGCATCCGCTGGCGGCATGCGCGCGGTGCACCTGCTCACGCGCGAAAACATCGATGCAGCCTGCGGCGAGCGCATGACGCTGCGTTTCTTTCACCGCGCCAACGAACTGGCGCAGGTGGAGGAGCTGGCCGCGGCGTGAGCGGCCGCGCGGCGCATCGCGATGATTGCCGCCAACCGCGTTGCGCCCTTACAGGGCCGCACCCTGTGCGGGCGCGGGCTTCGCGGCGAGCGTGGCCGACCGGGCTTGCGCTCCGGCGGTGCTGTTCCTGGTGATGAGGCTGGTGATCTCTGCATCGGCCTGCTTGGCGTAGCCGCAATAGACGTCGGTGCTGTATGCGGTCTTCCTGACCGCGCCGGGCTGTGCGCGGTCACGCTTGGTGGTATCCATGTCGGCCTGCATGGACAGGCCGGTCTGCAGCGAGCCGCGCGCCACGTAGTCTTTCTGACCTGTCAGATAATGGCCTGAAAAAACCCGAGCTCAGGCCGCGAACGCGAACTTGTCGAGCAGGCGCAGGAATTCTTCAAACTCGGCCGTGCTGAAATCCTTCAGGCGCGCGTTCAGCACTTCGGGAGCGATCTCGGGAATCCGTGCGGCCACGGCGCGGCCCTTGTCGGTCAGTTCCAGGTTGACCACGCGGCGGTCTTCGATACTGCGCGAGCGGGCCAGCAATCCCTTCTGTTCCAGCTTGTCCAGCATGCGGGTCATGAGGCCGGAGTCGATGACCAGGAGCTTGCTCAGCTCAAACGGCGTGGTCGCCGTCCCGCGCGAGAGCGACAGCACGATGCCCATTTGCTGGGCGGTGATGTCCAGTTCCTTGAGCGCCGCATCCATTTCCATCAGCACGAGGTTACGGGCCTTGTTGAGGAAGAACCCGACACTTTGCGTGAGGTTGAAGCTCTCGTTGGTGTAATGCCTCATCGTCTTTCCCCCTCGTTCGTCGTTGCGCTGTCTGGATAGTATTTGCGCAGTCAGATAATTGCAAGGTCAGAATCTACGTTTCATTCGTTGGCGGGGGGTGTGCCGGAGTATGAGGCCGTCATGGCACCTGGATGCCCGGTGCCGCTGGCTACGGCGCCTGGCCCGGCCGGCGAAGCGGCTGGCGGGAGAATCCCCGAAACATGGCGATGACGGTGCCGGGGGTGGCGCAACCGAGGGCCTGCGCGACCGCTTCGCGGGTTGTCCGAAGACGGCGATCCGGCTAGGGAAGTCGTGCCGGGCACGGCCGGAGACGCGAGCGGCGAGAGCGTATCTTCGCCGGCGAGCGCGAATCCGCCGCTGGCGGTTGGCTGGGGAAGGGGGATTGGACGGAAGAAGGAAGCCTGGCCTCCGGAAGAATACCGGCGGCCAGGCCTGGATCGCCGCGCCGCGCGCGCGGCGATCCAGAATGCAACCTGGAATCGCGGTGTCCGCGAGATCAGCGCGACGCCCTTATTGGGACTTTGCGCCGTCAGTGTACGGGTCGGGCTTGCCGGCCTTGGCGCCGTCGGTGTAGGGGTCGGGCTTGCCAGCCTTGGCGCCGTCGGTGTACGGATCGCGCTTGCCCTGCGTAGCGTTCAGGTCGGACCGCGTGGATTGCTTGGCACCGTCCGTGTAGGTATCGAACTTGCCGGATTTCGCGCCGTCTGTGTAAGTGTCGAATTTGCCGGTTTTGGCGCCGTCGGTGTAGGGATCGGCTTTCTTTTGCTGGCCATAGCTCGCGCCAGAGGCCACAGCGGCGGCGACCAGTAACGTCATTGTGAGTACTTTGCGCATCGTTTGCTCCAGGAGTAATGACAGAATGCATTGGGACCAGCCATCGGCGCCTAGCCGACGGTCGTCCTAGCCTATGCTGTGTGTCGCACAGTTAAATCGTAGGAGCGAAACCGGGGAGGCCGTAGGAAAACGTTGTAAGTGCTTGTTGCTTGATGCGCGAACCGCCATTGGCACCGCTTGATGTGCCTCTTGTGGAATATAAAGGGGTACCAAGGGAGGCTGAAGCGTTTCATGCGGTGCATGGATGGCCGTTGATCCGATTCCGTAAGAGGCTTCCCAAAGATTCTTCTGAAAACTCCTTGACTATCTATCTACCAGTAGGTAATATTCTGCTCATGGAAGCCACTGCTCCGCCCCAGCAAGAAAGCTGAAGCAGGAAAGAGGATCCAGCGCAGTACCGGGGACACCCCGTTTTTTTTGGCCAGACAGTCTATCTACTAGTAGATAACAGCCAGGGGAAGCGAAGGACTC
>NZ_JBFRFX010000065.1:0-27507 GCF_052115045.1 Cupriavidus sp. 2TAF22 | reverse complement strand
GCACTGGACCGACCCTCGCGCTCCCATCGCTGCAAGTCTTCACAGACACGTCGAGCAAGTCGACAGCCTTTCCAGTGCTATATGTGCGCTCCATGACGACGATTATACATATTCGCGCACTTATTTAAGTACTAGAGTCAGTCTGCTTTCGGCCTACTTGCTGTGGGCAGACCGTAACGGGCGTCGCGTCCATAAGGACTGAACGCCAAGCCACTGCCTTATTTCGCCGGGAAACTCCGGGCCATCAAACTGACGCACCTCTCGAGTCTTATACCTTAACGATGCATAGTTAAGGGGATGGTCTGCTGGCCGCCTGCCAGCAAAGGGTTTTGAATGCTTTGGGGACGTATGTATTGATACTTCGTAATACATACAAACTCAGCAGGCCGGTGGAAACACCGGCCTCTTCATTGCATCGCGCGCTATTCACCGAAACGGTAGGGGGAGGACTGCAACCGACCCCTTTGAGACGTCCAACGCGAAGGGCCATACCGCCCGGTCACACCTTGCCGCGGAACGCAAGGAAGTAACTGTCATGGAACCGGCACCAACTGGCGCTGTCGGCCAAATGCGGATATTCGCGTCGAGACGCGAAAGCGGACACTCGCAGTATCCCAAGTGGAAACTTGATTGGGGGTCAGCGGGTCTGGCGCCCCTACGCCGTTTGGGGGCATGTCAGATTGGTTCGGACAGCAGCAAATCACGCCGATGCCGCGGCAACGGCTGGATACGACCGTTCGGAGCCCCACTCAGTGCGCCGCGAGGTAGGCCTTGGCGGCGGCAGTCTCCGGTCGCGCGCTGTCCGCATTTTTGGTGAGCACGAGGAGTCGTTTGTAATACTCGACCGCTTTATCGCGTTGCCCTGAGGCGTCCGCGGCGTGCGCGGCGCCGTACAGGCCGTGATAGCGGTTCGGGTACTCCCGCAGCGCCGCCTCGTATTCCCGCAGGGCTTCGCCGGCTCTTCCTTGTACGGCGAGCAAGTCGGCGAGTAACTCGCGCATCGGAAACAGTCGATTCTCCATGGCCACGTTCTTGATGCTGGCGTCCTCGCCATCGGCGGCTGCCCGCATCAATCGCTCCGCTTGCGTGGGGTTGCCCTCGGCTTGTGCGGTCCACGCTGCGACGGCAGCGATCTCCTCGTCGGTTCTGGCCACCCAATAGGACTCGTTTGATTTCCCGAGTTCCTCCCGCAACGTCTTGAGCGCGTCGATCTCCTGTTTTGCGCTCGTCAAGCCGCCACTGCGGGCCATCCCGAGACCGCGCGCAAAGCGCGTGATCGAATCAGCGTATGCCCAGTTGTTCGAGGTAATGGGCAGGGCGGCGGCCGCCTTCCAGTCTGCTCGCTCAAGTGCATAGCGCGCGGGCATCGCCGCAACAGAGTTCTTGTTGCCCTTCAAGACCGGCGGTTTGCGCATGGCGTCGGCTAGGCCTTGTTCGATCAAGGCGCGCGCCTTCACATCCTGCGATAGCTGCAGATGCGCATAGACCATGAAGTCCAATGCGTGGTAGTAATCGGGTTGAACCTCGAGGGCCGCCTGGTTGGATTTGATCGACTCTTCCCAAAGCCCGAGCATCGTGTAGATATGCGATGGCATGTGCCGCGCATGTGGCGCCGCCGGTGCAATGCTGGCGTATTTGCTCGCCGCGGCGAGACCCTTTGCGGCAAGCGGCGGATAATCATAGGCGTGGATCAGGTAATGTGCGGCTCCAGGATGTTGAGGATTCTTCGCGAATAGCTTCTCCAGAATCTCCGCCGACTTACGCTGGTTGGCGTAGGTCCTGTCGCTCACGGGCGCGGCGGCCTGCAGAGCTAGCGCGTAATAGATCCAGACCTCGTCATCGTCCGGATAGCGCTGCGTCATTCGTTGCATTGCGTCAGCGTAAGCCTGCAGGCGAGTGTCCACTGACACTCTATCGTAGTCGCGGTAGTATGCACCGATCGCGTCGATCCAGTCGCGCTCGCGTTGTGTCTTCGCTCCGATCGCACGGGCCTTGGCAACGGCTTCCGAGGCCGCCTGGGCGTCGCGCAGCGACGGCGGGCCCGCAAGCGAATTGCCCAGCAGATTAACGGCGAGTCCCCAGTAAGCAATTGCGCAGTTAGAGTCCTGCTCGACGACCGCATTGAAGGTCTTGCCCGCCTCTGTGAACCAGAAGGAGTGCAACATCGCGACGCCCCGCTCGAAGAGTGGTTGTACCTTCGGGTCGCAGGAAGTGGGGAAGGTGATTTTGCCTAGCTGGTAGGTACTCGCGTGGTGTTCGTCGGCGAGCGCGAAACCCGACCCCAACATCAACGCTGAAACCGCGACACCGGCAATGTTGCGTGGGTGCATGAGTGTCTCCGGTCGATCTCTAGTCTAGCGCTCTCAGTCCAAGAGTCAATTAGACTAACCCTATGGGAATCGGGTCGCAACGACATAGGCAACCTCCGCGAGATGCTTCAAAAATGAAACCGATGGCGAGGGAAACTGGCGGCAATGTGTAAGAACTGCCAAATAAGAACTACAGCTATTCAGGCATTGCGTCGTCCGATCGGGCGATTTGGGCATGTTTCCATGATAAGCACGCAAAGCGCGAAGGAGGGTGATGTGAAGGATAGGTGCCTGATGCGGTGCTGACAATGCGATATGACTGGCCGTGTTGGACGCGACGGTGTCCTAGAATTGAAATGACGGTCTGCGGGAAGTGACCGGCAGATCAGATGCAGCGAGTCCCTGCACCATGCAGAATGGAGGCGTGTCATGCCCACCTATTCGTACCGTTGTGAGAAGTGCGGTCAGGTCTTCGACCACGCTGAACATCTAGCTGAACATGCAACGGCCCATCCGCCGTGCCCCAAGTGCGGCAGCGAAACGGTCCAGCACGTGCCGACGCCGTTTGTGGCGAAGACGGCCAGGAAGAGTTGAGGCCTGCCAGGCCTGCGTGAATCGCGCGTGATGGCGAACGGCAGCTAGTGGCCGATCGTCGACCTCGACGAAGCCAGCAGGGATAGCCGCGCACAGGCTCACGGCGCGAGCATGTTCCTACCAGTGAGATCCGCCATGCGTGGTGACAGTCCTCGTTCGATCAAAGCGCAGGCATCGCGTCCTTATACGCCACGGTTTCCTACATCGGGCGCCACTGGTAGATCGCGTGCAGATTTCCCTTGTAGGAACAGCCATCACGCACGCGACCGTCCGCGAAGCCCCGTGATGCCGTGCCTTATCTCGGATTGCCCGCCGCCGTCAGGCCATTTCACTGACAGCTTCGCCAGCCAGCGCGACCTCCGTCTCGTCGGTCACCGTGCTTTCCGCTATCTCGCTGTCGACTTCGGAAACCATGTCGCCCAGACCGATGGCGACCGTGATATTCGGCGTCCAGTTCTTGCGGTCGGTGCTGACCTCGGCAAACGTGGTCACCGTTGCGGTGTAGCCCTGCGCTCTGAGGTCGTCGGCTAGCCGTTGCGCGCGCGGTTCCAGCGCTGCTTGCGGATTGTCTTCGTTGATGTCGAGTACCAGTCTGGTCTCGAATTCTTCCTTGCCCCTCTGGATTGCCGTTTGCATTGCCTTGAGCTGCTTGTTCGCGAGCGCAACGAGCTTGCTGTACCTGGATTCTTCCTGGCTGGCGCGCAGTGCCTTGGCGGCGTTGATGATTTCGGTGCGGTCCACGAACATGATTGCCTTTCGAGGTGGGGGAGAGAAAGCGCAGGCGCCGCACGGGCTTGACTTCAGGAGCCAGCTTTCCGGGATGCGACCACAACTGTATAAATATACAGTGTTCGCCGGCTAATCGGCAAGTCCCTGACAGCAGATCTGGCGAATCGCGCTATGGTTGACGCGTCTTGACCAAAAGCGGCGCTGCTCGGAAGTGATTGAGTCCCGCACATGGTGGGACAGCACGATATCTCTCCTCGGGCAACTTCTACTTGCAGATCCAGCAAGGCGGGGCACCGCCCCAGGCCAAGGCCTTCTACGACTACATCAGCACGCCCGCCGCGCAGGAGATCACGACCCGGAAATACGCTGTGGGAGAAGATGAAGCGGCTGGCTATCCGGACTTCGGAGTCTGAACCAGGAGGTCACTGATCGGCCCCAGCTAGTTGCTGCAGCAGTCGCCTTTGCCATGTGTTTGAACGGGTGGGCAGGGAACCGACCCGTATGAGCAAAAGACGCAGCAGTCTCCTCGCTTAGGGGTGAGCGTTTGATCGCAGCCCTTACATGCATAGAACCATTGGCACGCTTCGATCGGCATCATTTCTGCCGCCACGTAGCCACAATGAGGGCACGTTAGAATCGACTGAAGAACGACATCGGACATGGCTGGAACGTTGTCTTGGACAGCTTGGAACTCATCATACATCGCCGCTGCCTACGTCATCCGCGCATCGGGCGAAACCCGCGACCAGAAAAGACGTGAAGCGGCTATTTGCTAGCAACGGCGCCTGTCGCCGGCTCGGCCGAGGCAGAGTGTATGGCAAACAGCGCGGCAGTAGCTGCGAGCCCCAATCCGCCCGATATCCATAGTGCTTGCGCGCCCCAGAGGTCGATGCAGATGCCGAACAGCCACGGCGCCAGCGCCTGCGCAGGATGACTAGGATTAGCCCGGCCGTCGCCACGGCCCCTTCGGTCTTTGAGGTCACCAAGTCCGACATGTTGCTGGAGTGCGACGCCGTCAGTCAATCCATCGATACTGCACGGTCAGCGTGATCGTCTTGTAGTCTCCGCCGGCACGGGTGATCCAGCCCTTGGACGCACTGACCTTGCCAGACCAGTTGGTCGCGAGGGGCACCGATAGCGTCAGCCCGTACCGCGTATTGGTGCGGCGATCGTCGTTGCGGACGCCGTCCACTGTCGTATTGCCTCCGCTATAGAAGCCTGCATCGGCGGCGAGCCACAGGCCGGGCCGGAACTGGTATCCGCCATGTAGTTGCACGACTGCTAGTGGGCCCTGCTGGCGTTGCCTGCTGCCCAGAAATTCGTCATTGGCTGTAAAGAGCCAGACCCCGAACGCACCTTCGGCAAACCAGTTGCCAAATGGCGCCGAGACGCCGACTTCCGGCTTGAATGCCCAACGGTTTGCGCCGATATTGATCAGTCTATCCGCGTGATATTGCCCGCTCGGCATTACCACCGTCAGGCTTGTTCCCAGGCTGGGGACTGGCGGATGCCTCGCGAACTCGGCCGGTGTCTTTGCGCCGCCGCCCAGAAGATTGACCGCGAAACGCAGATAGGCGTCGCCGACGCCGGCACGATAGACGCTGTTCGGCGCGTCCAACACGTTCCCCGCGACGTTGGCGCGCGAGTAGGGCAGCACGACGCCAACGGAAGCCGTGCGGCCAAGCAGGTCGAACACCTGCAGATAGCCCAATGCAAAAATGTCGATCTTCGCGCTGACGTCCGTAATCGGCAGGGAGGGGTCGGTCAGCACATCGCCGCCGAGCCTTGCATAAGTTGCCAGCAGGAAATGCGTGYCAACCGGCGCCGCCGAATAGGTGCGCGGCTCGAGTTCCTGGGCCATACAGCCGTCGGCGAGCACGCCAAGGCAAGGCAACAGCCATCGGACCCACGGTGCGTACGCGGCAGGTCTGTCCCACCCTGGCATCTATGTCTCCTCCCGGCTATCCCGCCATGAAAGCCTTAGAACGCGACGGTCAACGCAGCGATCACTACCTGCTCGTGGGATTTTGGATTGAACCAGTATATGTGAAGGCGGGGGGGGCATCCGGAACAACGTCGCGCCATCGGCTGGACGCTGCTCGCAAGCAGCACTGTCAGAAAGAAGCCGACATTCGAATGTCGGCCTGAGAGCGCAGTCCTGTGACCGTAGTTGGCCGGTTGCGCATGAGCAGGGCCGCGCCCGAAACGGTCGCACGAATTCGTATCATCGTTTCGTTGGCCAGCATCGGCCGCGCTAGTACTTGATGTCCCGTTTTTCCTGGCGGCCCTCCTGCTTTGTGTCGCGCTTGTCTTGCCGGCACTGGGAGTTGCTCTTCTGGTTTGCAGCCCGGCAGTCGACCTTGCCCGCGCGCGCTTCCTGTTTGGCAGCCTGGTTTGCGTCCCTGCCTTGTTGGCGCTGTTGCGACTGGTTGGTGGCCAGGGCAGCCCCCGATAGCGCCAGGAGTCCGGCGGCGGCCAGCATTGCGCCCGCCCGCCTCCAAAGTCCATTTCGTGATTCGACCATTTTCACCTCCTCCGTGCTGGGTAGAAACGGCGGTCAGTTGTCGCACAACGCCGCCTTCGCAGGCTCGTAGAGAGCCAGACTGAAGAAGCCTCCTCCGACAAAAGAAAGCATCCCTTGCCCGCAGCCGATGATGGCACGAATGAGTGTCGCCGAGAACAAATTCCCATGCGCAAGCCATTCCTCAAAGGGTGGCAATGGTTCGTGAGTGGCCGACGATCCCACGTCAGTTGCGGCGCGCGTTTCTTTTGCGGGGATATCGCTTGATGGCCCGGCAAGCGACATCGGTCAACCGATCGCCAGTCGGCGCTGCCGGCCCCTGAACAGCCCTTCAATCCGCGATAATGGGTCGAGGTCGAACATGGGCTATGTGCGCTCGGCAAGGTCTCATTACCGGACAACTCGCGGGCACATGGATATGGCCCGTCCTTTCCACTGAAATGGACAAGGCGTTCGGCGGCCTCTGACATTCCGAGGGAAAGTGTATGCGCAGCACTCAGCACCTAGCAGCCAGTAACGCGGTGGCGCAAAACCTGATCCTCCGGATGCTTGCCTGGCTCTGTGTCGCTATGCTTATGTTTCCCGGTGTGGTGCTGGGGATGGACTTCAAGATCTATTACCAACCCCAACTTAAGCTGAAAATGCTTATCGGGGAGGGAAGGATTCAGAATGGTGATGCAGATAAGCTTCTGGCGCTCGCCAAAATAGCTGACCGTGATGACGAAGGACTTGTTACCCTTGTTTTAAATAGTCCGGGAGGAAATGTCGAGGCTGCTTTCCGAGTCGTCGATGCGATGGATGAAGTACGTGTCTATACAATAGTTCCAGATAATGCCAGGTGCGCGTCTGCTTGCGCTTCTATCCTGTTCGCTTCCGGAGAACGCCGAAGTGTTGTTGGTACGGGGCTGCTCGGTTTTCACAGTTGCTATCGGCGCGAAGGACGAACCTATACCGATGACTCGCTTTGCAACGAAATAATCGCGGCCAACGCAATGCAAAGAGGGATCAGCCACGCAGGTATCAATCGTTTCGTCAAGCAATATGGTGCGCGAGACATGGCATGGGTCGAGCGCGACGTCGCTTGTAAGTCGCTGCAGGGGCTCTGTAAGCCAGGGCTACTGGAAGTTCAATACGAGACGAAGATCGCGTTGATGAGAAGTCTTGATTGCAGCAAGCTCATATCTATTAAAGCGCAGCTTGTTTGCGGGGATGCGGAACTTGCTCGTATTGATAGACAGTTGACAGAAATCTATTATCAAAAGATAAAATCATCGCCTGACAAGGATCGGTTACGAGCGGATCAGAGAGCATGGCTTCGCAATTCTCGCAATGTGTGTGGTGATAAGGCTTGTCTACTTCTAAGCTATCATCGCCGCATCGCTGAGCTAAAGCGGATGCGGTCATAAAATGACGTGTCGATCGACGCTGGCCATGCTCAATCGCCAGAGCGTGAGCGTCACCCGGCGCCGCAGCAAAACGGCGCTCCTGAGTGGCGCGCGACATGAGGTGATTCCGCCTGTCCGAGCCTGGGAAGTGGGACGATGACGCCGCCTCTTTCGGGCGGCCAGCCCTCTTCTTCGGCAAGCGCCAGCCAGGAAGCCTCCCCTGGATCCAACTCGCTGAGGTGATTTATGACGTTAACGCCACACTAGCCAAGTCGAGAGACGGATGGATCGAAACGATATGAAATGTTTGCAATCATGGACCTTAATCAAGATAAAGTCTAAGTTTGCGAACATATTCCGGTCTTGACCACAAGCACCCCCATCGCTACCATGTTCGTAATCACAGACCTAAAGCGTCTTATAGTTCAGGATTACGGACATCATGAAACGAGACGAATCTCCACTTCTGCCTCTTTCCCGGCTCACTGAAGCCGAGCAGCTCGGTGAGCGTATCACTCAGCTGCGCCAAGGCCTGAGGCTACGCCAAGCGGATGTTGCTGCGCGCGCCGGGCTCTCCCGGGGAACCGCGATCCTGATCGAAAAAGGTGATCCGGGACGGACTCTTACGCAGCTCCTGCGCTATGTTCATGCCCTGGCGCCGGAAGTCACCCTGCAGGCGCTCCTGGCAGGCGATGTGCCGGCATTGATCGCCTTGCATGCGCGCAAGCTGCCACAGCGCATTCGCTCCGCAAGCAAGGCGGAACTGCGTGAACTCGATTTCTAAGGATAAACCTTGGCCCCTCGTCGCGCTCCCAACAAGGTAGCGGTATTCGCCCACATCGCCGATCAGGCGGAAGGGCATCACTTCGTGCCCGCAGGACTGCTCAGTCGCGAGGCGTCCGCGGGTCGGGAAACCGTCAGCTTCGCCTATGGCACGCGTTACCTGCAGCGGCCGAACGCCATCGAGGTAGACCCTCGCGCGCTCACCTTGGCGCAGGCGCGGCAGGCGGAGCCCGGCACGGTTTGGTACCCGCTGCCCGAGGTGAACGAATTTGGGGGGATCCGCGATGCTGCGCCCGATGCCTGGGGCCGCCGCGTCATCGAGGCGCGGCTCAATGCCGCGCCGAACTCGCTCGACGAATTCACCTACCTGCTGGAGGCCGGCAGCGACCGCGTTGGTGCGCTGGACGTGCGGGAGGACACAAAGAGCCCCGCTCACAAGGGGGCCGGGGGGCTGATCGATCTGCCATACCTCTTGCAGGCGGCTGACGCGGTCGAGAGCGGCGAGCCCATTCCGGCGAACCTGTTGCCATACCTCGGCGGCGTGCCGTCGGCCGGCGGCGCGCGCCCGAAAGCTTCCGTGCGGGAGGCCGACAGCGTCCTGTGGCTGGCCAAGTTCCCGTCCAAGACCGACACGCTCAACATGGCAGTCCTCGAGGCCGGCGCCCTGGAGATCGCGCGGACCGCCGGGCTTTCCGTTCCGCCGGTGAAGATGATCGCGGTCGGGGGCAAGCCGGTGCTGATGATCCGTCGGTTCGACCGCTACTGGGCGCCGGCCGGGCAAGCGCTCTCGGCCATGGCGCGCGGCTACGACACCGAGCCCATGCCTGGTTATACCGAAGGCCGCATAGCGCAAGTCAGCGCCTTGACCCTGATGGGATGCCCGGAGATGGAGTCGATGGCCAAGGGCTACAAGGATCTGGCCCAGACGATTCGCGAGCAGGTCGTTGCGTCGTGCGTGAAAGCCGACAACGAGGAGCTGTTTGCCCGCATGGTGCTTAACATCTTCCTGACCAACGACGATGACCACCTGCGCAACCACGCGTTTGCCTACGACACGCAGCTGCAGGGCTGGCGCTTGAGCCCGCTGTATGACGTCGTGCCGCGGGCGTCCGTCTCCATGGAGCGCCGCCTGCACCTGAGCGTGGGCACGCAGGGGAAGCTTGCAACCCTCGACAATGCGATGAGCGAATTCTCTGCTTTCGTGGCGGACCGGCCTAAGGCGCTCGACGTGATTCGCCGGGTATGGAGTGCAGTGCGGGGCTGGAAGAACATTTATGAAGGCCTGGGAGCCACCCCGGATCTGATTCGCACGCTCGAGCAGGCCGTCCGAAGCCTCTCGGACATTGCGAGTCCGCCGCTGGAGAAGGACATCCGGCGCGGCGCGGAAGCCAAGGCAGCATAGAAAAACGGCGAGGAGATCCTTGCCGTTTCCCGACAGGGTTGGCAGTCACACGGGGCTGCAGGCCCATCGACCGCTAATCCCCAACAATCTCCTCCCCCTCAGACAGTGCCGCGAATTGTGGCGCTTCTTCGGCACGGCCCGCAGGACGCAACCACGACTCTTTCCGGACAATGGCGGTGTCGGATTAAATCACGATTACCCCAAGCTGTCCGATGCCGTCGACGCAGCCAAGCAAGCCGCCACTCCATTCTGGCTTCCGCTTGTGCAAACGCCTCAGCTTCCTCCGTGGTCGATTCTTCCCGCTCGAAAGACCGTTTGAACAATGCCAGCGAGTGTGTGGTGTTTCACCAGGACGAACCCCTGATGCTTCCCGGAGGACAGGAGCGTCGCAATTTAGAACAAGAGTCCGAATAGGCGCTTTAGCAGTTCTTCGAGGGGCATCATGGTCAGTGCCAGCGGTACAATTGGAATTAGGACAGCCGCCGCAAGTTGCACAATGGCATCCCTAGTGATAGGGGCGAGGCGCATGCCGCGTACCACCTCGAAACTATTGGCCAGATCGGCAAGCGACTGAATGTCGCCGCTACCCACCAAGGGTTCGTCGATTGGCGCGCCACCACGTAGCCATTTGGTATCAAACTCGCGCACATAGCGTTCTGCCAGAGCACCATACTCATTCAGGCCTATCCGCTTCGTCTGTGCAAGCTGAGGCGCAAATACCAGCAACGGGCCGAAAACCACACCCAGCAGAAAGACGACCATTACAACGATTTCCATCTTGAATTCCGGTAGCGCTGCTCGAAGGAAGAAAATGCGATTACCGAGATTTGCGGCAAGCATGACTCCATGCGCCGCGAGAAGCAGTGCGAAGGCATTGACGGTATTGGAAAGAAAGCCGAGTCCACCGACACGATCCGGATGAGTCGGAATCAGGCTCAGCTTAATGCGCGATACCTGCCAGAGAAAGCGCATCCAAATGAATAGCCTGAAATACCATCGAATTAGCAGGAACTGGAAAAGCGGCAAGCTCACGTAGCCATACCAGATGCCGGCCAGTGTGAGCGTCAAGCCGCCGCCAGTAGGCGATGCGTACCATGTGGCCGCTTGGAGGCCGGTATAATGACGCCAAATGATCAGGACGCCGACTCCATATACGAGGGCGACCAACAGCACCTCCGCTAGCACGGAATTGCGCAGTCGGAATGCCGCGTTAATGGCGCCATCAAATTGATCCGTAGCGGCTTCGGGGATCAAATTCCGCTCCGTGAACGCCTGGCCGATACCAAGTAGGCGCCGGTGCACCACCAGTTCCGCAGCGATTAGCAAGGGTACTGCAACAAGGAAACGGAGGTGAACTTCCATGTCCATCAGGAACGGCACCGTCGCACCTTTGCCCAACAAACTTCCTTCGAAGGCAGAGAGCAACAGAAGCGGCAACCACGCGAAGAGGGATAGGAAGACGATGCGTTGGCGCGCCAATAGCAATGCATCGTCGGACAAGTGTGTCCGACGCAGCAGTTGATAGAGCGGCCCTCCTAAGACCAGCGAAAAATTTTTCCGATCTCGCAGAATATCGTCACCGGAAGTGGCTGCGGGCTGCGTTCGCTTCAATCCAAAGCTTCGGCCGCTACTCATTTCGTTTCACCAGTCATTTCAACAACCCAGTCAGGCGGCGCAATACGGCTGCGCATACGCTTAGCCAACGCCACGATCTCGTAGCCGTTCGTCTGCGCAAGCGCACGCGCTGCGGAAACGCTTTCCGCATACGRCGGCAGCAGGCAGGCCAGCAGGCACATGGCAGCAATGAGCAGCGCCGTCAGCGCGGCAATGGACGCCCAGCGGGCGGAATCCCCATTAGCCATTCTTGCCACCCTCAGCCCGACGACCATCGAGATTGCGGAGGTGGGACCGATCGCAAGCTGGCGGGACGCACCGAACAACGCGTAGAGCAGACCGCCGACGAGATAGCAGTAGATGCCGTAGTCGGCGAGTGTCACGCCGGCAATGGCATCGTGCGCCAGCCATTGCGGCTGATAGGTGGAAAACCACTGAACTGGAGGAAGTACCGCGCGCCACCGGCCCACGGAAGCGCCGCTGGTGACTTCGCCAGCAGTGCGGGGCGTTTCAGTCACGGCTCCTCCCTTCGTCAGAACCAAGAGACGGGGAGCCAGAACGGGCCGGCCACAGGCGTGCCGTCTTTACTACCCATTTGGACAATAGTGTAGGGCAGGGCGCGCTTCCGGAAAGGAGAATATTGATTCCAGAAATCGAGGCTGGGAACCATCCCCTCTTGCGTATTCGGGGCGAGCCGGCTTTGACACTACGCGAGGTGGGACATCCGTGGGCGGTTCATGAAATCGGCAGCAAAAATCATATTGGCATTTCCCGACACATGGGAAGAGCCTCCACCCCTCATCTCGCCATGGTCAGAGCGCGGGGATCGGTCGCGCATTAGGTGCCTACGTCGGCACGCGGCGTGTAAGTTGTAACTGAGTTCGTAGCAACAGGTCTGCCAAGCCATTGAAGTCCCGAAAAATCTTAGAACCCATGGAACCCTCACACAAAAGTCTCTCTGGAGCATGTTTTATCCTGCCAGGCTGACAAGAGTGGTACGAATATTGAGGACGCTTGGCTGCGTCGCATGGGGCCCGGGCATTTTGGAATTACGCCTCGCCACGATAACGTCGCACGCCATTGGCGTGCGGCACGTTATGTTGGAGTTTTCTTTTCGTCACACAGACGTGCGCCGCGCGGATCCCGAGTCGGGGATAAGCAGGCAGCAAGCTGTAAGACCCGAATGCCGCGTCGCGGGGGGGAATCGGCCGAGAGGCGGAAGTCCGCGGCCTGCGTCGCGCGCTTGCTTGCCAGATGGACATCAAGGATCTGGTCCGCCGGCCGGCAAAACGTGGACCGAACTTGCTCGTTGTCTGACGCAAATGTGACGCTATGATGGAAGCGCGGGGGTAAGAGTATCCCCCCGGATTTACGACCCGAGCATGGGAATCCCGCGGGTTAGTCAGTCGAGCGACTTTGCGACCGCACGGGCCGGATCATGCAACCTCACTTGGAGGCGCACGACATCATGCCGACTTCCCCGACCGTTGCACCCCCAAGTCGCATGCCCCTCCTGAAAGGGCTGCTGCCGGTCAATCGCGCGCAACTGCCGCACGACATCATCGCCGGCATCACACTGGCCGCCCTCGGGATCCCTGAAGTGATGGGGTACACCAAGATCTCGGGCACGCCGACCGTCACGGGCCTCTACACGATCTTGCTGCCGCTGGTGGTCTTTGCCCTTCTGGGGGCGTCGCGCCATCTGGTTGTTGCCGCCGATTCCGCAACCGCAGCCATCCTCGCCAGTTCCCTGGTTGCGGTGGCGACGCTTGGCAGTCCGGAATATGTCGGGCTGACGAGCGCCGTTGCACTCGCTGTTGCCGTCATGCTGGTTCTGGCGCGCATCCTTCGCCTGGGGTTCCTGGCCGACTTCCTGTCGCGCAGCGCACTGATCGGCTTCCTGACCGGTGTCGGCGTACAGGTCGCTGTTGGCGAGCTTGCCGGGCTGATCGGGCTGCCCAAACAGGGACATGGGCCGCTCATGCAGTTCGCCTCGGTTTTTCAGCGCATTGGCGAGGCCAGTTATGTCACGGCTGCCCTGTCGTTCCTTGTGCTGGCAGTGATCCTGGGATGCAAACGTTTGGCGCCACGTGTACCCGGTCCGCTGATTGCCGTGGTCGGCGCGATCGCCTGCAGTGCGGCATTCAATTTCGGGAAGCACGGCATCGAGCTGGTCGGCAAGGTGCCCAGCGGATTGCCATCGCTGTCGCTACCGCCGCTGCATCTCGCGCACCTGGAACAGGTACTGATAACCGCCGCCTCCTGCTTCATTGTCATCATCGCGCAGAGCGCCGCGACCGCACGGGCTTACGCCAACCGGTACAACGAGCGCGGCGACGACAACCAGGACATCGTTGGCCTTGCCGGCGCAAATGCAGTGGCCGCGCTGACCGGCACCTTCGTGGTCAACGGGAGCCCGACCAAGACGGAGATGATCGACGATGCAGGCGGTCGAACCCAGTTCGCCCACCTGACGACCGCCGTCATCGTGCTGCTGGTGCTGCTGTTCATGACCGGGCCGCTAAGCTTCCTGCCGGCTGCCGTCCTTTCGGCAATCGTGTTCATGATCGGCGTCAAGCTGATCGACGTGAAAGGCATGACCGAGCTTTACAACTTGCAGAAGGATGAGTTCGTGGTTGCCCTAATCACGACGGGCGTAGTGGTTTTTGTCGACGTCATGCACGGCATCCTTGCCGCCGTGCTGTTGTCCCTAATCGACCATACGCGTTATAGCTACCGCCTGCGCACCCGAGTGCTGACACCGCACCCGAACGGTCAGTGGACGGCAAATGAAGTGGCGCCAGACCTGTTCGCCTCACCGGGCATCGTCGCCTATCGCTTCGAGGCCGATCTGTTCTACGCGAACGCGGGCCGCTTCATGGAGGAGGTGCTGAGGCTGATCGATCAAACGGGCTCGAAGGTGAACTGGGTCATCATCGATGCCTCGGAAATCTTCAACGTCGACTATAGCGCCGGCAAGACGTTGCAGCAGCTTCGCCAGGAGCTGGAACGGCGCGGCATAGGTGTCGCCGCAGTCGCCATTCCCGAAGGCGTACTTGACGAACTCCAGCGCTATCGCACCCTTGGCGGCATCGCCGGGCGGCAGGAGGTCTTCGTGACCGTGGACGACGCCATCAAAGCCCTGCGTGATCGGCCTCCGCCTGCATCAGGGCCAGCGTCTGCCGGCACGCCGGGTTGACATACACGATCACGCGCCGTTCGAGTTCAAGTGAGCATGCCATGCCAAAGACTGCCGAGTTGCAACGAGATGGATCGTCGGCAGTGCACGCGGAGCCGCATGCCGCCCAAGTGCACAAGGATCTCTCTGAGCTGTTTGGTGGCCGCGGCACACGGGCATCGCGCATCGACGCGGGAAGGGCCGCACGTCGGCTTGCGCCGCGGGCCCAGCTTGCAACATGTACGCTGGCGGACCGCGATCCGATTGCGCTGCTCGAGGCTTCCAATGCAGGCAGGCTGCGAAACCTCATACCGATCCGCTATGGCCGCATGGTGGCCAGTCCATTCGCCTTCTATCGCGGGGCCGCGCCGCTGATGGCCTTCGACCTGGCCAGGTTGCCCAATTCGGGAATCATCGTGCAGCTAGGCGGTGACGCCCACCTGGCAAACTTCGGCTTGTTCGCCAGTCCCGAGCGCAGGATACTGTTCGGGCCGAATGATTTCGATGAAACGTTGCCCGGACCATTCGACTGGGATGTGCGCAGGCTGGCCGCATCCTTCGTCATCGCCGGACGCGAACGCGGCCTTGGCACGCGAGAGCAGCGCGCCATTGTGCGCCGGCTGTGTGCGACGTTCCGCGAGTGCATGACCACGTTCAGCGCGATGGACACGCTCGACGTCTGGTACTACCAGTTTGGTGCCGAGAACATGCTGGCCATTGCGGACACAGTCCAGGAGCGGAAAAAAGAGGAGGCAGTGATCAGCAAGGCCAGGCAGCAATCGTCGCGGCTCGTGCTGAGCCACACCGCGGCAGTTGTCAACGGCAAGCTGCGCATCAAGGAGGAGCCACCTCTGGTCTATCACTTTCCCGTAAAGAGCCAGAAGGAAGCGAAGCAGTTCGACGATACTGTCAGGCGCTTCTTTGCCGAGTATCGCCTGACTGTGACGGGTTCGGTACGCGCACTGTTTGATCGCTACGAGTTGGTCGACACGGCGGTGCGCGTCGTCGGCGTGGGCTCGGTTGGCACGCGTTGCTATGAGGCGCTTTTCATGGCGGATGGCCGGAGTCCACTCTTCCTGCAGGTCAAGGAGGCACGTGCATCGGTGCTGGAGAGATACCTGCCAGCGAGCAAGTTCCCCAACCACGGTGAGCGAGTCGTGAACGGGCAGCGCCTGCTGCAGTCGTCCAGCGACATCTTCCTCGGGTGGTCCAGGGTGCGCACAACGGGCAACGACTTCTACGTGCGTCAGTTGCGCGACATGAAGGGCGCTTTCGACTTTAATACCTTCAACGCGAAGGATCTCAGCGAGTATGCAGTGTCTTGCGGGCACGCGCTGGCCCATTCGATGGCTAAGGCCGGCGATCCCGCCACGATCCTTGGGTATGTGGGTAAGTCGGATGCTTTCGACGAAGCCATCCAGCAGTTTGCCATTGCCTACACCGAGCGCAATGAAATGGACTGGTCGGCCCTGAAGGCGGCGGTGAAGTCAGGGAGGGTGCAGGCGCTGCGCGAATGAATACTGGCAGTACCGCGTTCCCTTGTCTTATAGCCGGCTGCCGACCGTTTCGCCCCGCGCCCGACGCCAATCGTTCCTGCCGCCTACTTGGTCGACGCGGGCGGGGCGTCCTACCGAGCCGACCGATTACGCGCCGTTCATTCTTTCGCGAGTGCCGATGTCGCACGCGGCGCCTCGATAGTTTTACCGCTCGGCGCCGCTGCTCGTCTGCGCATCCTATGGTTGGTGGGACTAGTATTGGTATTCGACTTTGACTGGCGGCAATCTTTGCCCTTTATAGTGAGAGTCAATGAGGCTTGTAGCTGAACTTCTGGCCGCCAATGCTCGCCTCGTACATCAAGCCGCCCTTGGTCACTGTAAATGTCGCCATGCCCTTGTGATAGCCACCCGCAGTCTTGGCGTCTTTCTTGCCGGCGCTCGCACGCGCAGAAGTGCCCGTCGTGCTTGTCTGCGCGCCCGCTGCCGCTGTGATCGCAACCGCGGAGGCATCTGCGCCAAACTCAAAGTTACCGCCGGTAAATTCCTTGAGCGCCCGCTCATCTTCGAACACGATCATCTCGCTATAGGCTTCGCCGCCAAGCTGAAAGCCCACGGTCACCTGGGTCATCGAAGTGTCGCCGATATACTTTCCCTTTTCGTACACACGGCCCTTGCCATGGGCCCCTCCTATGCCGACAGCTCCCTTGCCAATCGTGGGAAATACGGCGTAGCCGTAAGCAGATTTTAGGAGCTCGCCACTTTCTCCCGCATTCCTGAACAGCTTGATCGTGTCCGTATACTCGTCCGCCCAGGCAGAGGAAATCGGTAACAGCAACGACAAGACTGTGAGAATCGATATCAGACGTTTAAGCATGATTTGTTCTCCATCATGGTTGAAATTTATCGTGTACAGCACCATCCACGTGGCTACGTCTTTTCAATTTTTCTGCCGCGACCAAGGCAGTTAGCGTCGACTCGTGAGCTTGTTGTAGTTAGATATCAGGATAGGCGAGATAGGGCTCAGGGAAAATCCTCCGATCGAGTAGTAGTGCAGTTCGCCCGGAAGCGGGTACCGCGCGCGCGCCACGCCTCGCTGGTCGCCAGCCTCAGGCTTCGCCGGCCCCACCATCTTCTTTGCAGCAGGACGGCCTGGTACTGCTCGGCGAAGTTGGCAAGGGTGAGCTGCCAATCACGCCGGCGGCTCTTAGCATCGCCGCAACCCAGCTTCGGAATTCCGGACAAGCAACCTTCGTTTCAATGATGTCGGAAGCTTGCTTAAAATGCTGATCCGGTCACGCGCGTCGTGCGCTCAGGTGCGGAGATGGCCGTGACCGTGCCGCGAACGGTCGCGAGCTATTGGTGGAATTCGACAGCACCCGGATTATCGCAGGGGGCCTGGGCCAGATTGCTCTGCGCTGAGGCTAGGAGAAGGGCAGCCTAGGGGACGCCTCGCCCTCACAAGTATGCCCCCACGAGGCGTCGCATCTTATGTGAAGGTCCGAGATCAGAGAATCACTGTAACCCGGCCACAAAAGGGGCCGCCGACATCGAGACGCATTGCCTATAACGGGGCCGGCCTCTACATACCTCATTCGTTGGCCTCCATTTGTCCTCCACGACGGTCGCTTCGCCTTGCTTTCCTAGCTCGACCCGGGACGACGCCCACAGCGCTAGCGACGCAACAAAGTCGTCCAGCTGATGCAGGTCATGGCTTTCGCTAGGTATTGCCATATAGGGGTCATCGTACTTTCCTTGCATTTTCTGGCGGTATGCACAGGAATGGGCTTATCTATCAAGCGTTTGCAAACACTCCGGCGGCACGTGATGCATTGCGCCGGAAAACCTTGCTACAGGCGGCTCTGCGGTCTGCTACCGCCATTTTTTTTTGGAAAGTACGATGACCCCGAGGAGGAGTTGCGCAAAGTTTGCGCCGAACAGGCTGCGTGGTCGTTGCCGGCTTGGCGCAGGGTGTCGAGAAGGGGCGCGCCAGTGCCTTTTCTCAACGCTCCAGAAAGAGCCGTAACTTGTCAGCGCGACTGGGATGCTTGAGCTTGCGCATCGCCTTGGCCTCAATCTGACGGATTCGCTCACGGGTCACGTCAAACTGCTTGCCGACCTCTTCAAGCGTGTGCTCAGAGGTAGTATCGAGTCCGAATCGCATCCGAAGGACCTTGGCCTCGCGCGGCGATAACTCGCCGAGTGCCCCATCGATCTCTGCGCGCAGGCTCGCCTGAATCGCGGCTTCAGCCGGTGAACTCGCAGAGACATCCTCAATCATGTCGCCGAGCGTAGCGTCGGCGTCGTCGCCCACAGGGGTCTCAAGCGAGACAGGCTGCCTCGCGAGCTTGAGGATATCTCGCACTTTCTGCTCGGACATCTCCATGCGTTCGGCGAGGACGGCGGGATGGACTTCCTGGCCAGTCTGTTGCAGGAATTCGCGCGAGATCCGGTTCAGCTTGTTGATCGTCTCGATCATGTGCACCGGCACCCGAATCGTCCGTGCCTGATCGGCAAGCGCGCGCGTGACAGCCTGCCGGACCCACCAAGTGGCATACGTCGAAAACTTCCAGCCGCGCCGGTATTCGAACTTGTCCACCGCCTTCATCAGGCCGATATTGCCTTCCTGGATCAGATCCAGAAACTGCATGCCGCGGTTCATGTATTTCTTGGCAATTGAAATGACGAGACGGAGATTCGCTTCGATCATCTCTCGCTTGGCCTGCCGCATTTTCAACTCGGCAGAACTCATCTGGCGGTTGATCTGCTTGAGCTGCTGGAGCGGCAGCAAGACCCTGGCCTCGATGTCGATGAGCTTCTGTTGGCAGGCCTGAATGGCCGGCAGATGTCGCTCGAGCGCCGCGCCAAACCGCTGCGAAGTCGCAGCCACGTGGCTGGTCCATTCAAGGTCTGTCTCGTGGCCCGGGAACGAATCGACAAACGCCTCGCGTGGCATGCCGCAACGTTCGACGGCGATCTCCAGGATGCTGCGCTCGACCGCACGAACCTCGGTAACCTGTTCATGCACACTGGCACACAGGCGGTCGATCGTTTTGGCCGTAAAGCGGATCGGCGCCAGTTCGCGCTGGATCTCCGAACGTACTTGCGCCACGGCTGCGGAACGGGCTTTTCCAGTAACGGGTGTTTCCGGCATCTGCTCGAACAGGGCACGCACGCGCGCGAATATCGCAAGACTGTCGATCGTCAGTTGTTCAAGACGGACTGCGTTCGCTTTGTCCGGATCCCCGGCATCCGTTTCAACGTCTTCATCGTCCGGGTCGTTGTCGGAGGTGTCCGCCTCCACTGGACCGTCATCGGATTCTGGCGTCATTTCGCCTTCGTCCGCGTGGTCGCTGATGCCGTCGACCAGTTCGTCGATACGCAGTTCGCCAGCGACGATGCGGTCCACATCGGCAAGAATCATTGACACGATCGACGGGCACGCGGCGATCGCCTGAATCATGTCCTGCAGGCCGCCTTCGATGCGTTTTGCGATCTCGATTTCGCCGGCGCGGGTCAGCAATTGATTTGCGCCCATTTCGCGCATGTAGAGCCGGACCGGATCAGTCGTGCGGCCGAATTCGGAATCGACAGTCGACAGCGCCGCTTCCGCTTCCTCAGCCGCCTGATCGTCGGATGCTGCCGCGCCAGGCGCGGCGTCGCTTAACAGGAGCGTCTCCGCGTCCGGCGCCTGCTCATACACGGCCACCCCCATGTCGCTGAACGTGCTGACGATCGTCTCCATCGCAGCGGTTTGCGTAAAGTTGTCAGGCAGGTGATCGTTGATGTCCGCGTGGGTGAGATAACCGCGCTCACGGCCAAGCGCGATCAGCGCTCGCATCTGGCGTTGACGCTCCTCATCCCGGTGCGTAGACACGATGTCCAGCGGTATTGCGACGGCCTGGGTCTTTCCTGCCGACCTGCGGCGGCTGGTCTTGGAGGTGATCTCGATCAAGCGGGATGCTGAGTCGGCGCGAACCGGATTTGCCAATCTATTCTCCTGGCCGGGTAGGCCGACGATCGTCGCGGACATGACGGCTGGGTCACGCCTGCGGGGTGCGAACGAAATCGTGGAATGACGCACGGACTGTCGAGGCCGGAATGCCTCCCGCAGGAATCCGGTGTGCGCAAAATGGGGGACCATGAATGATACTGGACCTCGTTGTGCGGCGCAACAGGCAATGGCCTTCAGTCTCGCCGTTACCAGTCATTGGTGACGCCACGCGGCAGATGATGGGCCGGCTCAGGCTCACGGTGGCGGCACGCGCGGCCAGCTACGCGCCGCGGTACACGCCGTAAAACGGGCGATGCCGTCTCTGGCCGTGGCCCGGGACGGCTGCTCTCAGAGGGGATGGATCGAGTTTCAGCGGCCTGATAGATCCGTCTGACGCAGTCACCTAATGTTGGGACTCAGAAGGACGAGCCGTCGGCATCAACGTCGTCAAGCACCTCGCGCACGGCATTTTCGATGACATCGAAGTAGCGCTCCGGTACGCGTGTCGCATATCGCTTGCGCTTTTTGTTCGCGATCGTGCCGCCGGCGTCCATGCAGATGATGATCAGCGTGGTCAGGTCGTTGCCCATCAAGTCCACCTGTTCGTTCACGCTACGCAATCTGGTCGTAGCGAGCGATGAACTCGGTTTCGTGCCGCAGTTCTACCTCCAGCGCCAGTTCCGCCATCTTGAAGCCAAAAGCGACGCACGGCGTGGCATCCCAGTACCGAAACATCGCGTCGTCGCTTTTGAAAGAGAAGCGGTAGTCTCCTTCGCCAATCCACTGCACGCCAACGAGATCCCGCGCCGGACGGGAATAGGACTGCAAGGCGGCCAGGTACTCGGCCTCGTGCCGCTTCATGGCTACGGAAACGGGAATTCGTAGCCAACAGCCATGACTTTTTGCACTCGCGTAGGAAAAGTTATAGAAGTGAAGTGTACGCGTGGATTTTGTGAATCGGTGTCGATGCCAAGGTAAAGACCACAAAGATATCTATTAGGCACTTGTAGCCGCTTAAATCTTGTCACGCGTCCTCGGGCGTTGCTGTGACAAGTCCGGCGTCGCATCGCCGCCCGGGAGTGATTCCCGCGCGCCTGAGGCTATGCGTAGGTTTGCGTAGCTTCAGGGAAGCGGTGCGTGCCCTGGGCAGGGCCGAGATAGACGAACCGCAGGTGGCCTTGAGTCGCGCCGCCTTGTTGGACGCGGCAGCAATCTTCGAGTCCCTGGCTTGATGACTGCTTATGGCCGGCAAGTGCCTGATCGACCCCGAGATCCGCCACGCCAGTGTCAGTCGGCAAGAGTTGCCCTTCGGCCTGGGGCAGCCTCTACGACTGCGTCTAATCTCAAGCGGTCATTCGAAGGGGAAAGTGGACCGCAGGCTCATGGGCGCCATGCACCGAAATCGCCACAGCCCAACGCGCGCTCCGCGTGAACTGCGTACCCCCGTCATGGACAACGCTGCGAACTTCGCAGGGGCGCACAAATCCGCATAAGGAGGTCGAGGCGTCGCTTGCGCGATTCATCGAAGGCTTTGACCAGCCCGACATCGTCCGGGCGTGCGCGTTACTGGGGCGTTAGTCCTGGTTGAGCCGCTCCGGGTCCGCCGCTTCAGAGACTGGTGCATATAACGGCGCGCCTAACACTTTCCAAACGCCGAGGTTGATACAACTCCTGCATACCAACCGGACAGGAGGCAACCATGGAAGGTGCTCAGAGTGAAACCGTCGCCACCGCGCTCAAGCCACATTTTCGATCGCGACAACTATGCGCAACTGGCGGAGATCAAGCGCAAGTACGACCCGGCAAACCTGTTCCGCGTGAATCAGAACATCAGGCCCGCCGGACGCAACACGCTTACGACATGGGGCGCGGGTAGCCGTTGCGCCCTGGTCCAGAAGTCCGGCGCGACGCCGCTGCCACGATGGGGTGGCAGCCCGTCCGCACCTGGCAATGGCTTGCACGGCAGAGGCGATCCCGTGCGGGCAGTGCCGTTCCGTAGCTGATCGCCTGCACGAGGAGGGCCGTCGCGGCAACGCCGCCGACCCCCCTGTTGGAGATAGCAATGCATAAGACTCTTGCCAAGACCCTGCTTGCCGCTGCCGCACTTGCCGCCGGGCTCAGCCAGACCGCCCACGCCGGTGCATATGCTGATGCGCTGATCGTTGCCGCGCCGGGACATACCGGCCAGCGCGACGCTTTTACCGATGGCGCGCACCGCCTGACCACCGAGGCCACCATGTTGCCCGTGGTCGCACAGCAGGGCCGGTCCGTGTGCGCGGTCCGTGGCTTTGATCCGTACCAGGACGGCATGCGCAAGCCTGATCCTTACACCGATGGCGGCCGCATCAGCTCGCGCGATGGCTTCACCGACGGTGCGCGCAGCGATGCACTCGCCAGCGGGGAGTGCCTGTCCTGAGCAGGGCACGGCAACGGGGCGATTTGTCCGGGCCGCTTCGTTGTTTAGGCGCGGGAACATGCGCCTGCCTCCGGCTCGTGGCAGATCAGCCAGTCGGCCCACTGCGGCCGTGGAACAACTCGCCCCTACGGCTCCCGGTGGAAAGGGCGAGTTGTCGTCGGGGCACTACGCAGGCGCACTTGGCCGTCAAGTTTCGCTGGCTGTCAGGCGCGTGCTGCGCCGCCTCGACCGCCCGCAACCGCCAACGATGCGATATGCATCGCTGGCCAATTGAGAGTCCGTCAGCTTGTCGGGGGCCGAAGTTCGAACGACCGAGGAATCGCGGGGGCAACGGCGTTTCATGGCCGGTCTCGGGCGGCTGACCACCGCCAGGCCGTGGCTATCTCTTGTTCACGCTGAAATGTCTGCCGCTTGTCGGTCCATTCGGACGTACGCCCGCTCGTGATCAGTCATTTGCCGCGGATAAGTCAATTGTTGCTTCATGGGCTATCCGGCGCAGATAGTCCGCCATCGCCGCAAACCGCCGTTGGGATTCACGCTCGAAGACCCATGCCGCCAGCGGGTCAAAGATGCGCAGGGATGGCCGCAATTTGATGCTGAACGTATAGATCAACTCTGACTGGCCTGCCGCAATATCCCGGTGGCGCATCGACGCCGCCCAGAACTCAATCAGCCCCGAGGGACGGACACTTGCCGCGGCGGCAATTTCCGGTGGGCGGTAGCTCACAAACTGCGTACGCATCGCGAGGCTACGCATCCAGCCGCGTCCAGTGTTGGCGGTAATCGCTCCGACATAAGGATATGTACCACCTCCCTCAACATGGGCCGATGAGAGCAGGGTATCCCAGAGAAGGCGCTTTTCGTGGTTGTGGAATACCTCGAAGGCGTCGACGGCTGAGCCGGGCATGGTCAGGATTAGGCGTCGTCTGGCCATCGTCATTGCTCCTCGACAGATGTGCTGATACCCCACTGCCGGAACAGCGGCTCGAATTCCGCCAGGTCGAGCAACCCCATGCAAGCGCGGGCGCCAAGAAAGGGCGGCGGCCCAGCAAGCATCTTGCGCGTGACCAGCAATGCCGACATGCAGGGCACCTCGGGCCCGTTCTTGTGTGGTGCGGTCAGGTGCCATATCGACTGCCCCGGTGTCCCATCCGGACGCACGCCGCTTACACTGACCCGCATGCCCCCGTTCTCGCTGCCGAACCGGTCCAGCAGCATCGTTGACATGCGGTCGAGCAGTCGCGCGCCGCGCGCAAGGGGAACGGCCAGACCGTGCCGGCGTAGCGCGCCTGCAAGCCAGAGCACCGCATGCTGGATCCGCAGTTCGAGTGCTGCATGAAACTCTACGGTCCGCACGGATGGGTAGCGCTGTGGAAATAGCGCGAGGTCAGGGACATCGCAAGCGGCGGCCAGGCGCGTACCCAGGCCGGGGAACATCATGGTGCGCAGATCCTGCCAGCCATATGCCTCCCGCCATGAACCGTCTTCCCACCTCGGGATAGGTGCGCCGGCATAGCTAAATACAGCCTTGAGCGTGGCTACGCCCCTGGGCGCCTGCTGGCCCGGTGCAATCGCCACGCTGATGCAATCCATCCGGGAGAAGCCTGCGGAAAGCTTGTCCACGACGGCGCTGGATAGCGCGGGAACGCTGCTTGCCCCGCTGACGGCGCAGATTCCGGCGCTGCGTGCTCGGATGTCCAGATGCTTTGCGAAGCCGGCTACGAAATCGCGGCCATCGGAAAGGTCTACGTAGTGTGCACCGAGCGCGCATGCGGCCTCAGCGACGCGGTAGTCTTGACCCTGGAATGGCCCGGCGCAATGGACGACCAACTCTGGTCGCAGCTTAGCAAAGTCCGTCCGGAAATTGGGCGAGAGGATATCTAGCGTGGCGGTGCGCACCCCCAGCGTGCATGGCGGCGTGCCCCTTGAACTCTCGCTGCGTCCCGTGGCGATGATCTCATGCTGGGCGTCCGCCGCGAGGCTCCGGCAGATTCGCGCCCCAAAATTGCCTGTGCCGCCAACTACCACGATCCTCATTTCTGCTCCCCTGTCTGCTTGATCCTTACCGCAAGCGCCGGGATGATCTTGGCGGTGCTGTTCATAGCCCCGCCAATGTGGGCTTGGTCACCATCAGGAAGTACACTGCAATCATCGAGCCGAAGGCCGGATATCCAAGCCATTCCCACAGCCGCGCGCAACGCCAGTAGCGCGGCGGCAATGTAGTCTGGCCGGCGGCCTGGGCTCGGGCAGCCATGTCGGCCATATGAAGCTGAAGCTTTACGACCGGCAGCCAGCAGACACCTGCGAGCAAGAACAGCACCACTGATCCGATCAGCCACGGTGTCTCCCACCCCCATCCAGCCGCCTGCGCAAGCCAGAGCCCGGACAACGGTTGAAAGACTGCGGCCGGCGCAGTGAACCAGAAATCGGCACGCACCACAAGCCGGGAAACCGCGGCAATTACCGGGACAGATCGCGTCCGGTTCGCGAAGAAGAAATAGAACGCGGTTCCGAATCCAGTGCCAGTCAGCACAACGGAAGAAATGATATGAAGAGCCTTGACGGCCAGATAGGCGTTCATGGCGCCGCTGCTTTCTTGTCAATGAGGCCGAGGATCCGAACTGACTGCTGTCAAGGGCATGCCGTCATCCGGTCTTTTTCATTCTGAAATTTCCACGTAGACAGAAATCACGGGCCAGCGAGCATTTCGCCCGTGCACCGTCCCTGCAGACTACTGTTTGAGGCGCCTCACCGTTCGGCTCACCTTCGCTCCAAGACCCAATGTCTTCATCAGCGTATCGGGCTTCATGCGCAGCATCTCGTCGGACCAAGTGGTGACCGTTTCAAGGAACGTCAGGGTGTTGCGGATGCGCTTTTGCACTTCCGGGTCTTCTTCGCTGAGTTCCGGGCTTGCAAGGCTATCCCGCAGCGTGGCCAGCGTTGGGTCGAGCTCGCGCTGGCGGCGGCCTTCCACGATCAGGCGGAAGAGTTCCCAGATATCGGTGGACGTTTCAAAGTGGTCGCGGCGGTCGCCCATGATGTGGACAACGCGCGCCAGCTTCCAAGACTGAAGTTCCTTCAGGCTGTTGCTGACGTTCGAGCGCGCAACGCCGAGCGTCTCGGCAATGTTATCTGCAGTGACCGGGCGACCAAGCAAGTAGAGCAAGGCGTGGATTTGCGCGACAGTCCGGTTCACGCCCCAACGGGTGCCCATTTCCCCCCAGTGCAGGATGAAGCGTTCGGAGACGGGTGTGAGTTCCATGGCTTGAAGCCTAGGTTCTTCAGTTATTTCTGTCAAGACAGAAATAACTGAAGAACGGTAGCTTAATCGCGAGTCTTGGCTGGCCCGCAAGGTGGCATGCAATTGCGGCTAGCGGCACAAATGGCCGATGACGCGAGGAGAGTGAATGGCATGTGAACGTCCGCCGCCCCTTTGCGCCGTACGGCCCCCGCCATCGACGGCCGCAGTCTGACGTAAAGCCGCCGTCCGGATGCATTCCATGTCTGGGCCAGGCCTGCGACCAAGATAAGCCCTTATGCTCTGCAGAGCATAAGGGCTTATCTTGGTCAGGGGCCGTGAGCAGGCGGTGGCAGACCTGCGCACCGAACTGGCGGCCGTGCAGGCGAGGGCGCAAGCCGCCGCCGTGGCCGGTGCCGAAGTGCGGGCACGCTTGCAGGCCGAGCGCGACGCGCTCGGCGAGCAACTGGCGCAGGCACAGCAGGCGCTCGGACAAGGGCAGGCGGCACAAGGAGCGCTGCAGGCCGAACTGGACGCGGCGCTGCGGCGCGCCGAGCGTGCCCAAGCCGAAGCCACCGCGTCGCGCCGCCTGGCGCCGGGCGCCGGTGGCGCGCACCAAGTTCAAGCCGGGGCCGGCCTGAAGAGAATAGGGGGGCGAGGATTTGTCGGGCGGCCACCAAAGCACCGGCCACGGGCCCCGGGCTCGCTTGCACAATTGCATTTGCGAGCTAATGCTTGTTCTCATGTCACCTGCGCGGAGCAACATCATGGACACACGAAGCGAACTGCAAGCCACTGTGGACGCTCTGGTTCAAGCGGGCAAAGGCCTGCTGGCCGCCGACGAAAGCGGGCCGACGATCGCCAARCGGTTCGAGCGCATCGGTGTGGAATCAAGCGAGGAAAATCGCCGGTCGTGGCGCAACCTGCTCCTGTCGACACCAGGTCTTGGTGAATTCATCAGCGGCGTGATCCTGCACGAGGAAACGCTGGGCCAGCGCGCCGACGATGGCACGCCGCTGCCAGAACTGGCCGCGCGCCATGGCATCGTGCCCGGCATCAAGGTGGATAAGGGCAAGCTCGCGCTCGCCCACGCTCCCGGCGACGAGATCACCGAGGGCCTCGACGGACTGGCCAAGCGCCTTGCCGGTTATCGCCAGCAGGGCGCGCGCTTTGCCAAGTGGCGCGCGGTGTACAACGTRTCCGACAARCTGCCTGGCTGGCGCGCCATCCAGGCCAATGCGGAGGCGCTGGCRTGCTATGCMGCGATCTGCCAGGAGACGGGCGTGGTGCCCATCGTCGAACCCGAGGTGYTGATGGATGGCGCGCACTCCATGGCGCGTTGCGCCGARGTCACCGAGGCCGTGCTGCACGAAGTCTTTCACGCCTTGCACCGGCATGCGGTGGTGCTCGAACACATGCTGCTGAAGCCCAGCATGGTRCTCCCCGGCAAGGAGACCAGGCACGCCGCGCCGGCTGAGGTTGCCGTGGAGACTGTGCRGGTGCTCAAGCGCACAGTGCCGGCGGCGGTGCCGGGCRTCTTCTTCCTGTCCGGCGGCCAAACGCCCACTGAGGCCACCGCCAATCTCGATGCCATGAACCGGCTTGCCCCGCTGCCCTGGCGGCTGGCCTTCTCCTACGGGCGCGCCTTGCAGGAGCCGCCCCTGCTGGMCTGGCACGGCGAGGCCGCTAACGCGGCACGAGCGCAACGGACGCTACTGCAGCGCTCACGGATGAATGGCATGGCTTGCCTGGGGCAATACGAAGCTGCGCTAGAGACCGCTGTGGGCTGAGTTCTCGGCAGGCGCAAGATGGAAAGCACCCGCGGCTATGTTGAAGAGTTGCAGGGCAGGG
>NZ_JBFRFX010000064.1:0-30384 GCF_052115045.1 Cupriavidus sp. 2TAF22 | reverse complement strand
GAGTTCGATGTGGAGAACCTGCCCGTCGTCGTCGCCGTGGATGCCAGCGGCAATAGCGTCCACGAAAGCGGACCGCGCATCTGGCGCATTGCGACGGGTGCACTTTCCGCCCCATTATGACCTCCGGTAGTTCACGGGAGCTGGAGAGATCACCTCAATCGGATCCACGGGTGCCCTTGACAAAAATACCGATTGGTATATTCTTGCCTCCATGAATAAAGCTCAGCGAACCCGTCAGTTCATCGTCGAGAAGACAGCACCGCTCTTCAACGTCAAGGGCTATGCGGGTACGTCCCTGGCCGACATGGCGGAGGCCACCGGGCTGACGAAGGGGAGTGTTTACGGCAACTTTGCCAACAAGGAAGAGGTAGCACTTGCCGCTTTCGATCACAACTGGAAGCAGGCGCAGGAAGCAGTCAGGGCCATCATGGCCACGCGAGAAACCAGCAAGGAGAAGCTGCTGGCATTGACAGGCGTGTACGAAAACCTGCCTGAGGATTTCCCGGAGGGGGGATGCCCGCTGCTCAACACAGCCATTGAAGCCGACGACACTCACCCAGCCCTGCGCGAGAAGGCCATGGAGGCGTTCCGGGGCTGGAAGGCGAACCTTATCACGGTCATCAAGGCAGGGATTGCCTCGCAGGAGTTCCGGAATGGCGTCGACGCCGAGCAGACTGCCGTCACGCTGATTGCCTTGATTGAGGGCGCCATCATGATCTCTCGCCTCACCGGCAACGCCGGCTACAGCAAGGTCGTGATGTCGGCGGTGGAAAAAACCATCGTCGACCTGGCGTGATTTTTTCGACCAAAAATATACCATTCGGTATTTTATCTGCCAGGGGAAGTAACCATGCGCGTCGAACTGAAACGGAAAGTCGTATTCGCCCTGTCGATGGGAATTGTGACGACCGGGATCATTTCCTTCGTCCTCCTTGCTCTCAATCTCGGCTTCTCAGAAGGATTTGCCCTGACGTGGCTGCGTTCCTGGGGCATCGGCTATGTGATCGTCATTCCTACCATCCTCCTGTTCGGTCCGCGTCTGCAAACGCAGGTCGATCGCTTGATTTACTAAGCCGACAGGCCCGCATCGAGGATCACTGACATGTCCAAGCCATTCCCACAGCGGATGCTTACCTTCGTGCTCGTTCTTGGCGCTTTGATTGCGTCGGGATGCGCCCACGATTCCCACAGGCAGGTACAGAAAGCCGAGATCGGATTCATCGATATCGACAAGGACATCTCGCTAAGAAGGATGGTCGTGCACAACTCTGGCCCGAAAGGAACCGTTCTTTTCCTGCATGGATTCCCGGAGACCCTGTACGCCTGGAAGGACATTGCCCTGGCTCTTGGCGACGACTACGAAGTACACGCCATCGATTGGCCCGGCTACGGTTTATCGTCGCGACCGACGGCCGACAAGTTTTCCTATGCACCGAGAGACTATGCCCGTCTCCTGAAGGCTTACATCCGCAAGGCAGGCATCGACACGTCAAAACTCACAATCTACGCAACGGATATCGGAGCCTTGCCGGCCCTTCTGCTGGCGCTCGAAGAACCGGACATTGCCAGGACGATTATCGTGGGCGACTTCGCCCCGTTCGACAGACCTCAATACATGTATGAGAGCCTGCAGATCCTGAAGTCGCAACCTTCCGCCGAGCGGGCTCGTGTTCAGTTGAATGCAAATCGCGAGGATGTTCTCCAGAACGCCTACAGGCGCGGCTTGCCCAGAGAAGTGCAGTTCGACTTATCCGACGAACTCAAGGACGACATGTCGCGCGGATGGGGCCACGGGGAGATCACCTCAGCGGACGCTTTCTACTACTACTACTCACACTTCACGCGGGACCAGGAGTATTTCGAGTCAAACCTGGTCCGGCTCAAGACGCCCGTGAAGGTGGTTTGGGGTGAAAAAGACATCTACATCAAGAAAGAAATGGGCATCGAGTTCGCCGGGAAGGCCCATGCACCGTTCAGCCTTCTTCACGGGATTGGGCACTACCCGCATCTGCAGGACCCGCAGCAAACCGTAGAAGAAATTCGCGCCTCATTCCGGTGAGCCCGCATCGCGAGCGGGCCCGCGCAGCCGCCCTCATTCCGCGTGGCACGTAGGCGCCGCCCCTGACGACGCTGAACTCCGCGTGGCAAACAACCCTTAACCTGGAACATCCCGAGATGATCAATCAAATCGACAAAGTGATTTACACCGGCAAGACCCGCACTATCGGCGGTCGCAACGGCAATTCCCGCAGTTCCGACGACCGTCTGGTCGTCGACCTTTCAGGACCCGGCAGCGACGGCAGCGGTACCAATCCGGAGCAGCTTCTGGGCGCCGGTTGGTCGGCTTGCTTCCTAGGTGCAATCGCCAAAGCGGCACGGGCGGCCAAGGTCGCGCTTCCGGCCGACGCGGCCGTTGAGGCTGAAGTGGATCTCGGCCTGACCGGAGACGCCTACTTTCTGGCGGCGCGGCTCAACGTCAGCCTGCCGGGCCTTGACCGCCAGGTCGCCCAGTCTGTCGCAAATACCGCACACCAGCTCTGCCCATACTCCAAGGCCACGCGCGGGAATATTGATGTCGAAATCAGAATCGTCTGAGGACGGTCGAATTCCGCACGACACATAAGATAAGAAACCCTCTCCTGTTTCGCGCGCATTGGTCGATTCTCGCCGATGCGTGCCACGGACCTTCCCGTGAATCCCATCCGTCGTTCATCACGGAAACCTGCCAATGAAAATGACCCGACTCTTCGCCTCGGCCCTGCTTATCGCTATCAGTGGCTTCCTTTTACCAACGGCTCAAGCGCAAACGCCTGGAGTCCACCGCACCGATCTCGTCCAGCGCGACCTCAGCGTGCCCGATCGTGAGGGCGTACAGGTACGCGTTGACTTTGACCCCGGCGCATTCGCACCAAAACATTCGCACCCTGGGGAAGAACTCGCCTATGTTCTGCAAGGTACGCTGGAATACCAACTCGACGACAAGCCGCCTGTCACACTGAAGGCCGGCGACGCGCTGTTCATTCCGGCCGGGAGTGCCCATTCGGCGCGGAATGTCGGCAGCGGCAAGGCCTCCGAACTGGCAACTTACATCGTCAAAAAGAGCGCGCCTCTGGTAGTGCCGGCCAAACCACCTGGATCAGCCGCAGCGCATTAAAGGAGGCATTCCCATGAACACGCAAGGATCCAGTCAAGCTCCCAATCTGTCGCGCCGAACACTTCTATTAGGCGGCGTGGCGGCGGCAACGCTCTCCACGCTTTACCCAACCCTGGTTACCGCTGCGCAGGCAGAATCCGGGCATAGCGTGGCGTCAGATGCGATCCGCCCATTCCGCGCGCACGTCCCGCAAGTGGCCCTCATCGATCTGCGCCGCCGCCTAGCCGCTATGCGCTGGCCCGATCACGAAACAATCGGCGATCGATCCCAGGGCGTGCAGCTTGAAAAACTTCAGCCGCTCATGCGTTATTGGGCAACGAGCTATGACTGGCGAAAGGCCGAGGCAAAACTCAATGCCTGGCCTCAGTTCCTGACAAGCATCGATGGCCTGGACATTCATTTCATCCATGTCCGCTCGCGCCATGAGAATGCGCTGCCGCTCATCATGACACACGGCTGGCCAGGATCGGTGTTCGAGTTGCTCAACGTCATTGGTCCGCTGACGGATCCCACAGCGCACGGTGGCAGCGCGGGCGATGCGTTCCACCTTGTGATTCCGTCGATTCCCGGCTTCGGCTTTTCACAGAAGCCCACGGACACCGGCTGGAATCCAGGCCGCATCGCACGAATTTGGGACGTTCTGCTGAAGCGGCTCGGATACGCGCACTACGTTTCGCAGGGAGGCGACTGGGGCGCAATCATCTCCGACGCTCTTGGCCGTCTGGCACCTGAAGGGCTGCTTGGCGTCCACGTCAACCGCATCGAGCGCGCCACGACGTTGCCACCGGCGATCGCTATGGCGCTAAAAAGCGGGGACCCTGCGCCGGCAAGCCTGACCTCCGAAGAAAGGCAGGTGTTCGACGAGACGAGGGATTTCCTCAACAAGGGATTCGGTTACGCGGCCATCATGCAAACGCGACCGCAAACCATCGGCTATGGCCTAGCCGATTCGCCGGCGGGGCTGGCAGCGTGGATCTATGACAAGCAGGCCGACTGGGTATTCTCGCGTGGCGATCCGGAACGGGCACTAGGCCGTGACGCGATCCTTGACAACATATCCCTCTACTGGCTCACAAATACGGGTGCATCGAGCGGACGGATATACTGGGAAACCAGTGTCGCCCCGGCAAACAATGCCCCCATCACCGTTCCAGTGGCAGTAACCGTTTTCCCTGGGGAGGTCTACCGGCCGCCGAAGCAGTGGCTGGCACGAGCGTATCCAAACCTGATCTACTACAACCGCGTCGACAAAGGCGGTCACTTTGCGGCATGGGAAGAGCCTGAGCTGTTCAGTGCAGAACTAAGATCTGCGTTTCGATCGTTGCGCTGAGCGGAAGATACTGCGCAGGAGCGGTCTCGGCACACGGTTCACGGTGCCAAAGCGAGCGATCAATGCCCGCTCGAGCGCTGCCTCGACGGCCATAGGCTCGCCGCTCTCCCCCTGCGCAGGCTATTTGCCGGACAACTCAGCGACCTGGCGGCACGCCGTTCGCGCCTGCGTTGATTCTCTATTCTCAGCTTCACCGCGCGCACCGCGTCTTTGGCGTTGACCCGCAAGATGCCGGCCTCAGAATACAACGCAAGCGACTTGCCGTAGCGTTCGGCATAGGTATCAGCGGCAAAATGGGCCCGCGTCAACTCGGACTGCACGAACACCAATGGCTTTGGACAGTCCCGTCGCTCCCGTTGCGAGCCTCAATCCATCAGAAAGGGAAATATTCAACAAGGTCGAAATCCTTTACAAGATGGGCACTCACCGAAATTTGTCGGCGGCGTGCAATGAAGCTCTGGTCCGCTGCTATGTCAGGCGCTGTGCCAATCGTCCGACATCAGTGAGCAAGCGAGTCGCGCAGCAATCCCGCCGCTTGGAAGCTGCTGCAAAGTCAGCTACCGCGGCCTGAAGAAGTATGCCGGCCGTTCCTTCACGGCGCTAGCGCTGGTCAATCGTTACCTGAGTCGAGGGCATCTGATGGGAGCAGTCCGCCCGTAAAGGGCGAAAGGGGCGCCTCGCCAGCACACCCCAGCGAGGGTACGTGATGGCGAATTCTCTTCACGGTGCCACTTTCCGCTCGAACACGCTCCTGATCAGTCTACGTGACTCGGTTCACCCACCTTATTCAGAGTAGCCCCAGCATGCGAACCCCACTTGCGGTTGCGATAGACAAAGAGTAGGTCGGCGTTCATTGCGCAGACAAATGTGATGAACACTATTTGCGGCGCGCACCGCTATATCGCGTCGCTTTCGCGTGCCCACTTTCCCCATCGAAATTGGCTTGTAGCTGGATCATTCGATTTCCGAATCACGGTCTTTTCCTTCGCGATATTGCGACGCGGCCGCGCTTCGTCGATTGTGGAGGTCCATACCAATCGCAGAGTGTGGCCAGCTATCGGGCGTGAGCAGGCCGGGTTGTCGGCCAACGCAGGGCTAATCCGCTCGTCCACAACATTCAGGAAAAAAACGATGGCCGCAGTCACCACATCTTTGTGTAACGGTCGACGACGCCGAATACGGCTTCAGATTAGGAAACCGGAAGTGATGACAGGTTCCCAATCCGAGGCCACTTTCGGCGCCTATAACCACACAATGACCCTTCACTACGCTATGGCACGGAACGAGTAGCTACGGGCTTGACCACAAAAGATCGCCAGCATTGCAGCAGCCAGCCGCAATCGCATATGCGAAGTCGCCCGTTCGTATCGTCTATATGTGCTGAGTCTCCTCCTCTGAGAAGACGAGGGAACGTCAATAAGAGCTGCTGCCGCACTTGCTAAGTGCAAATCAGCCAGATCAGCTGGCAATATTAACCTTCAGGAGGATAGCGGAGTGAGTACAGATATTCGGAAGATAATCGATGAGTCGCCCATGAGCACGCTTCAGACAGTGGCCGTCATCGCGTGCATCATCTTGAACATGCTCGACGGATTTGACGTACTGGCGATGGCGTTTACTGCGCCCCAACTCGCCGCCGGGTGGGGACTGAGTGGCAAGGAGCTTGGCTTGCTTCTCAGCGCGGGACTGGTCGGCATAGGCGTCGGATCAGTCTTGATCGCTCCGATTGGCGATCGGATCGGCCGCCGCAAGGTCATCCTGTGTTGTCTGTGCATCATCGGGAGCGGGATGCTTGTGAGCTCGGTCACGCAAAGCGTCCTGCAGCTTGCCGCAGCGCGCGCTTACACGGGGCTTGGAATTGGAGGCATGGTGGCCAGCATCGTGGTAATTGGTGGGGAATACGCGTCGAACAGATGGCGCAGCGCTTCAATTAGTTTTCAGTCCACCGGTTATGCCGTGGGGGCTACCGTAGGCGGTGTCATTGCCGCTTACCTGATGTCGATCTGGGGATGGCGCAGCGTCTTCGCGTTCGGCGGCGTAGCTACGCTTCTGGCCATCCCAATGGTGCTCGCCGTGCTACCCGAGTCTCTCGACTACCTCCTCACCAAGCGTCCTGCCCACGCGCTTCGAACAATCAATCGGACACTTGTCAGAATGAAGCGCTCCCCGATTGACACGCTTCCCGAGCTGACCAACGTGACTGAGGCCGCTAAGCCATTCGATGGTGGTGCCGCGCTCATGAGGGCACCGCTGCTTCATCGGACGCTGGCATTGTGGGCCGCTTTCTTCTTTGTCCTGGGAAGTTTTTACTTCGTCGCCAGTTGGACGCCAAAGCTGCTAGTGCAAGCCGGCATGTCAGCCGAACAAGGCGTTACCGGTGGCGTGTTGCTCAATCTTGGGGGCATTGCAGGATCAGTGCTATTTAGTTTGCTATCCGCCAGATTTAGCTTGCGTCCTCTTCTCATCGCCAGCCTGGTAGCCGGTGGCGCGTTTATGTTCGCCTTCGGCACCCACACCACCTCTCTCAACGTGGTGATGGCAGTCAGCATTCTGCTTGGCGCCGTGCTCACCGCATCCGTAGCAGGCATGTATGCCTTGTCGTTGACAATCTATCCGACCGGAATCCGGACGACTGGCGTCGGTCTCGCGGCAGGTGCCGGCCGAATTGGAGCGGTACTTTCACCTCTTGCAGTGGGCGCGTTGTTGGACGGAGGATGGTCCGTTGCCAACCTATACATCGCTTTCGTTCTGCCCATGGCCGGTGCCGCAATAGCAGTCGCCATCGCTCACGCAAGTGTTCCGGACTCCCGTAACCGACGTGAACCGGCAGTGTCATAGCTGATGTACCAGGGCGCGGCAATATTCCAAAGATTCCCGGATATTTAAACATGCAGAAATAGCAATTCATTTTTTGGCTATTTTCAAAAGATTGAGAACCCGGCGTTTCGCCTTGCGCTCGATATTTGTTATTTAGAACGGTCGTGACCGTCATTTATATCGGAAAATTGTCGCCATTAAGACGCGTGGCGACAATCAAAAAATCGGACGATAATCAACATTATCTACAGGAGACGCGAATGAATTCACCGTCAAATACACCCAATTTTCCCATGAATGCGTGGTATGCGGCGGCATACGATGTGGACGTCAAGCGCACACTTCTGGCGCGCACTATCTGTAATAAAAAAGTGGTCCTGTATCGACAAACCGACGGCACCCCAGTGGCACTGGAAGACGCCTGCTGGCACCGTCTGCTTCCACTGTCGAGGGGCCGCCTCGAAGGCGATACAGTAGTTTGTGGTTATCATGGGCTGGTATTTAACGCCAGCGGCCGATGCATTGAAATGCCATCGCAGGAAACACTGAACCCCTCGGCCTGCGTCAGATCCTATCCAGTGGTGGAAAAACATCGCCTGATCTGGCTCTGGCTCGGCGATGCATCGAAGGCCGATCCGGCGACGATTCCCGATTTTCACTGGAATGACGATCCTGCTTGGGCCGGCGACGGCGAGACCATTCACGCCAAGTGCGATTACCGTCTGGTAGTTGATAACCTGATGGATTTGACGCACGAGACTTTCGTTCACGTCACTAGCCTGCATCAGAGCGAACAAGCCGAATCCCCATTCGAGGTGACTTACGACGATAAATTCGTCACCGTATCGCGCTGGATGCACAATGTCGATGCGCCGCCGTTTTGGGCCGTGCAATTGCGCAAACATAACGGCTGGACCGGCAAGGTCGATCGCTGGCAGATTATCCGCTTCGAAGCACCTTGTACGGTCACGATCGATGTTGGCGTCGCGCCCGTAGGAACAGGTGCACGCGAAGGCGATCGCTCGCAGGGCGTTAATGGTTATGTACTGAATACGATCACGCCGGAAACAGATACCACGTCGCATTACATTTGGGCTTTCTGCCGCAATTATCGTATTAGCGAACAAAGCATCACGCAGCAATTCCGTCAGGGCGTGCGTAGCGTGTTCCGCGAAGATGAGATTATCGTCGAGGCGCAGCAACAAGCGATTTTGGACCACCCGGAGCGCGAATTTTACAATCTAAATATCGATGCCGGAGCATTATGGGCGCGGCGATTCATAGATCGGATGATTCAAGCTGAAAATAGCACCACGCTTCCTTCTGACGTTATTCCGATTCGCGTAGCGAACTAAGGCGACGCACGCGTTAGATGAATTAATTCCGTGAATTAGAAAAAATCAACCCGTAAAAATTTAAATCATGAAATTTCGAGACGACTGGGCAATAGTCTCTATTGAACGCATTGAGAACGTCAGCCCGAGCATTCGAATGATAGAAATTGCTGCTGGCAACCATTTCAACATCTGGACGCCTGGTTCTCATTTGAGAGTAAGGGTGAAAGTGGAGGAGCGAACCGAAATTCGGACCTACTCGTTGATCGATATTGGCGATAACAAAAAAATATATCGCATCGCGGTTAAGCTAATGGAAGAAGGGTTGGGTGGCTCGCGCTACATGTGGGGCCTGAAAGTCGGCGATGCGCTCGAAATATCGCAGCCACATAATCATTTCGAGTTGAGCCGCTATGCGCCCTCTTATACGCTGGTCGCCGGCGGTGTCGGGATCACACCGTTGATCAGCATGGCATATGCCTTGAGAAATAGTGATAAGCCCGTACGGCTATTCTACGGCGTACGAAACCATACGGAAGCGGCGCTGGTGAACCTGCTACGAAGTTGGCTGGGCGACCGCCTGGAATTATCCGTGGCCGAGGAAACAGGACCACTCGATTTGAAGAAAATTGTCGACAGCGTGACGGGTGATGGTGAACTGTACATCTGCGGGCCGATCGCCATGCTTGAGACAGTCGGCCGAATTTGGAAAGAAAGCGGAAAATCGATGGGTGCGTTGCGCTACGAAACATTCGCCTCCAGCGGACATTATCCGACTCGCCCGTTCACCGTCGTACTTCCGCGGTTCGGCAAGACAATTGAGGTTGCCGCGCACCAGACGTTACTCGCAGCGCTCGAAGCGGAAGGAATGGAGGTGATGTCGGACTGCAAGCGTGGCGAGTGCGGATTATGCGTAGTCAATATACTGGAAAGCGATGCACCCGTGGATCATCGTGATGTATTTTTGAATCCGTCCGAAAAAGCAGACAGCAAAAAAATGTGCGCTTGTGTGTCGAGAATTAGCGGTGGAACATTGACTCTGGATACAGCCTATCGCAGCTCGACGCTGAACGTATAATTGCATAATGCGGTGATTATTTAATATTTCGTCTATTCTTAATATTTAAATAAATATAAAAAAGGATAATTTCATGGTGGAAAACCGCGGTGTTGCATTCATCAAGCAGGGCGTAGTCGAAGTTAAAGGTATTCCATTTCCAAAGTTGGTTGATCCACGCGGCCGCCCCATCGGACACGGCGTCATTCTCAAAACACTTTCGACCAACATCTGTGGCTCGGACCAGCACATGGTGCGCGGTCGCACCACCGCACCGGCTGGCCTCATTCTCGGCCATGAAATCACCGGTGAAGTGATCGAAATGGGCCGCGATGTCGAAACCCTTAAGGTGGGCGATATCGTGTCGGTACCGTTCAATGTGGCTTGCGGTCGCTGTCGTACCTGTAAGGAGCAGGATACCGGCGTGTGCTTGACAGTAAATCCTTCCCGCGCCGGCGGAGCCTATGGCTATGTCGATATGGGCGGATGGGTCGGCGGTCAGGCTGAATATGTGATGGTGCCCTATGCAGACTTCAATCTGCTGAAATTTCCGAACAGGGAGGTGGCGCTGGAAAAAATCCGTGATTTGACGTGTTTGTCGGATATTTTACCGACGGGATTTCACGGCGCCGTGACGGCTGGTGTTCGGCCTGGAAGCACGGTGTATGTTGCGGGCGCGGGGCCGGTCGGGCTTGCCGCAGCGGCATCGGCGCAGTTGCTTGGCGCTGCTGTAGTCATCGTCGGAGATGTAAACCCAGCCCGATTGGTGCATGCGCGTAAAGTAGGATTTCAGACGGTCGACTTGTCGCAGGATGTGCTGTTGGTAGATCAGATCGCACAGATACTTGGTACATCTGAGGTTGACTCCGCAATCGATGCGGTAGGTTTTGAAGCACGCGGTCACGGGCATGAAGGTGCGCAACACGAAGCGCCGGCTACCGTGCTCAACTCTTTAATGGAAGTGACGCGCGCTGCCGGCAAGATCGGCATTCCCGGCTTATATGTTACAGATGATCCTGGTGCTGCCGATACGGCAGCCAAGAAGGGTTCTTTATCGATTCGTTTGGGTCTCGGTTGGGCGAAATCGCACAGTTTTTTTACGGGCCAAACACCGGTCATGAAATATAACCGCGCATTGATGCAAGCAATTCTTTGGGATCGCATCAAGATTGCCGATATTGTTGGCGTGCAATTGATTTCGTTGGACGATGCGCCAAAGGCGTATGCTGAGTTCGACGCGGGGGCACCGAAGAAATTCGTTATTGATCCGCATCGGCAGTTGAAGGCCAATTGATTGCTGTCATCATCCGAATTATGCCATTAATTATTCACAACATGCTACCTACAGAAATCGAAATAAGTTAAATGAAGCTTACCTGAAGGAAGCTCGGATATTACGTTAAGTATCCGGGCTTTTTTTGAAAATAGCTTGAACCGTCGCATTATTCAATACAATGTCAAGAGCTGCAAAACGCCACGGTCACTTTATCTACGGAATCGTCCAATCTTGCCTGACGACCGGTATTACCGCCTGCATTGCAAGTTTTCCGTTTTGGGAAACCGGGAATTTCATGATGCACTGGGCTAGATTGTGGCTGCTGTCCTGGGCTGCGATGTTGCCCGTGGTGGTGTTTGCTGCGCCGTTCATTCGAAGAATAACGGATCGTCTGACCGGTATTACCTAATACCGGCCTGTCCCTAAAACTACGTTGCGGTATCGTGTGCTCAACATCTATTAAGTAAATACATTACGGATAAGTTTCTTCGTCGGACGCCAGAGCAGCAATGATTCGAGCCTTACAGATTCGCTCCGCCACTACTGCGGACGGACCTGCCCACGATTACCACGGGGTACTACACGAATGTGGCCTGATGGACAACGCATCATTGCTTCCAGATATGTTCCATGTTGCGGTGATGGATGGCCGCATTGTCGCTTTGTGCTGGAGGGGAGAGGCACACTGAAGTAGCGGTGGCCTGTTCAGTGGCGGTTCTGCCGTTTGACGAACCGCTTGCTGACCACCTGGTTGACGGCTGACTCGACAAAACCTGAGGCAATGGGCTCGCCATGTCGATAGCGGTCACCGTAGTTCACGATGAAGTGCCGGTTGTTGTCCAAGTAGACAATGAACTCCTCGAGCTTGCCAAGGAGTTAGGTCGCCAACATGGTCATCCTCCACAACGTTCAGTGGATGTCGCGCAAGCTCAAGGATTTGCAGGAACGCGGGCACCCGGTGAACGCCGAAATGCTCAAGGCCCTGTCGCCGTACCGCCGCGAGCATATCAACCGGTTCGGAGATTACCTGCTCGACTTGCAGCGGCGCGTACCGCCACTCGATCCATCAATCGATTTCGCATTCAAATCAGCAGCTTAGCGGAGATGCGGCGGATTTTTTGCGAATCCCGGCCAAGCCTCGACTACCTCCAACGCGTCGACGACTTCGGCCCTGTACCGGCGCGAATCCCCGCCGCGATGAAAGTCACCAGGTACTCGGACTTCCGTCGCACGTCGCCTGCCTTGACCTCGCCACCGGAGATACGCTCGATGCGGCTGTCGAACACGCTCATTACCAGCGCCCCCACGGCAAACAGATAGGCCCAGTGCGCATAGCTGGCTCCGTTGCCTGGCAGGGCATTGCGGATCGTCCTGACGAATTCCATGGCAAAGGGGTCGAAGTAGTCGGCCAGGTAATCGCTTCCGCGGATGGAACGAAGTGGAACCTCTATGAGCAGAATCTGCTGTCGGAGTATCACATCCGCTATGGCGGATACGGCGGAATTGGCTACTATCATGTCTCCGACATGTATATCGCGCTCTTCAGCAACTTCATTCCGTGCGGCGTGCATGAGGCGGTGTACATCCTGGACGGGCTCATCAGAAATGGCTCTGAGATCCAGCCGGATACCATTCACGGCGACACCCAGGCGCAGAGCGGCCCAGTGTTTGGTCTGTCCTATCTGCTGGGCATCAACCTGATGCCGCGCATGCGCAATATCAAAGATCTGGTGCTATACAAAGCGGATCGGTGTCGCAGATATGAACATATCGAGCGCTTGTGCCGCCAGTCCATCGACTGGGACCTGATCCATCGACACTACCCCGACATGATGCGGGTTCGCCTGGGCGAAGGCGCAGGGGGTCGCGCAGCACCACGATGACCCCATCGTGGGCGTGCAAATGACGGTTAATGTGCTGTCCGACAGCGTGATCGCGGCCGTTACCGGCGGATTGCCCATCACGCGCATCTAAGCCGGTCGCCGGGGCGGAAGTCCCGGCGTACAGGTTTTCCGGAAATTGTCGCCATAGTGATAAGAAGTGCTATTTCCTGCAGACCAAGGGCGACCGCCACTACCAGGGCACCACCTTCCGGGCGCCGGCCTCAACGGCCGGCGCGAACTGACCCGCACTTACTTCAGCGTCTTCAACCGGTTGCTCGCCGCACGCGCGCCTTCGGTACCTGGATACTTGGCCACCACCTGTTCCAGAGTCTTGCGCGCGGCATCCTTCTGGCCGGACTCGAGCTGACTATTGGCCACCGCGATCATGGCGTCCGGCACCTTGGGATGCGTCGGGTTGGCATGGATCATTTTCTGCAGCACCCAGGTGGACCCCTTGTAGTCGCGCTGCGCGTAGAGCGAGTTGCCGAGCCAGTACTGCGCCAGCGGCAGGTACGGGCTCTGCGGATACTTCTTGATAAACGACGAGAACGAATTCCCGGCGCTCTTGAAATCGCCCGTCTGGAAATGCTTGAGCGCGGCGTCGTATTCGGGCTTCTCGCCCGGCTGCGACGTGCCTTGGTGGTCTTCGACCGAAGCGTGCTGCGGCTCGAACTTCTTCAGGCGCGCATCCAGGTCGGCGTAATAGTCTTTCTGCTGCTTCTGCAGCGTCGCCACCGTGTTCTGCAGCACTTCGTTCTGGCCGCGTAGTCGCGCGACTTCCTGGCGTAGGCCTTCGAGCTGGTTCTGCAGGTCGAGTGTGGTGCGGCTGTTCTGCTCAATGCGCTGGGTAGCCGTCGCCTGGAAACTGTTGAACTGGTCGCGCAGGTTGATGACCGTTTTGCGCGCCTGCTCATCGTCGAACACGCCGGCGTGTGCCTGCGTGGGTGGCAGCATACCGCCGCTCGCCATGGCGGCGAGCCACAACAGGGTAAAAACGCGTACTTTCATAAATGGGTCGTCGTGGGTTGTGTCGGTTAGCCCTGGTCACATCGCCGTTGGACAGCGGGCCGAATGCATCGGCGCCCCTATCCAACCCGGAAAAACTCAACGCTCTGCCCCGCATTGACCGCGCGCTTGAGCCACGAGGGCATCTCGCCCTGCCCGTCCCAGTTGAGCCCTTCCGCGTTGCGATAGCAAACCACCGGCGCCGGTGGTGCGGGCGGTGGCGGCGCGAAGCACCCCGCCGCGTCGAGCTCTTCGAGGGTGAGCCCGTAGTCGTCCATCTGCGTCTGGATCCAGYGGATCGCGTCAGCCCGCTCAGTCTTTGCTGTCATCGCTGCCGTCACTGCTGTCGTTGCCTTCGTCCTGATTGTTAGGCAGCGCCGCTGCCCCCGGCTCGTTGCCCGGCTCTTCCCCTTGGTCTTCCTACGCAGTGGCCGCCGAACTTCCGGCCTGCCGAGTTTGCTAGGCAGAATAGGGGCGGACCGGCCGCGCCCGCCAACCTGTCGTTCAGTACAAGAGATCGATTAGGAAACGCTCGGGCTTCTTGCCAATCCACGCGGGAGCCCTACCGCGCCCCGACCAGGTCTGGCCCGTCTTGGGGTTGCGGTACCTCGGAGGCGGCGCGGCCTTCGTCTTGGTCGGCACAGCGCGGGCAGCGGGCTCAACACTGGGCTTGCCCGCAATGTCCTCAATGCTGAGGTCGTAATCCTGCATCAACTGCTGGATTTCCTCCACGACCTTTGGCACTTCCGTGGCTCGCAACTGCTCAAGTTGCGCATTGACAGATGCCAGTTGAGCGAGCAGTGAGGATTTGGACGGGCTTTGAGTTGCGGTAGGCGCTTTTTGCTCCTGTCGCGGCTTCCGGGTTTGCGTCTTCTGAGTCGGCGCTTCCGGGGCAGCCTCCACTCCAGGCAGTGCAATCTGCTTCGGCCCGCGCTTCCGGGTTGGGGTCTCTTGAGTCGTGACTTCCGGAGCGGCAACTTCAGCTAGGATTTTCGGCTTCCGACCGCGCTTCGGGGTCCGCCTCTCTTCCGGCGCAGCTTCCGGAGCGGCGGTTTCGGTGAGCGCTTTCGGCTTCCGACCGCGCTTCGGGGCCCGCGTCTCTTCCGGCGCAGCTTCCGCAGCGGCAGTTTTGGTGAGCGCTTTCGGCTTCCGACCGCGCTTCGGGGCCCACGTCTCTTCCGGCGCAGCTTCCGGAGCTGGGGCGTAAAGCGGTGCTACCGGGGCGGCCGTTTCGGCCAGTTCGTCCTGGGCGGCAGCTTCCGTCGGTTCGTCCGTGGCCAGGACTTCAACCGGAGCTTCGGCCACGGCTTCAGTGGTCGCTTCCGAGGCGGTGGCTTCCATCGATTCTTCCGGTGCCACGTCTTCCGTTGAAGCGTCCGGGGCTGTGTAAGGCCGCCGGCGCCGATATGACACGGTCGCCGTCGGGCCGCTATCCTGGCTTGTGGACCAGAAGTCCAAACGTCGGGTCTGAGTGTCAACGCTGCCACTACCGACGCATGCATCACTGGCTTCACCAATGACGGGATCCGCGTCGCGCATCGCCTCAGCGATGGGAAGCTCCATCTGACCAAGTCCGTCCGTCGCATTGCTCGCGACAACGGGTTCAACCACTTGCTCTGGGGCCAATTCGTTCTCCTTCATTGAAGTCACTGCACGTGCAGACGCTTCCTTATCCCATGGACGGTGAGACCTTGTCTCTTGCGTGTCGTTCGCTTCTCGCCTGCGCCAAGCCTTCCTTACGAATTCTCGCGCCCAATCAACGCCGTACGACTTCGGGACCTTTCTGCCGACTCGTCGTATTCGACGTCCTCGGGCCCGGCGTAACAGAGAGGCTGGAAGGTCTCGTCGGCTTCCCTCGCCTGGCACACACGGTTGAAGTGCGCGTCTTGCGCGCGCCCAAGATGGGGTAGCTTTGATTCCAGTGCAATATGCGACGGTTCGCAAGCCCACCGGCCGAAGCGACGAAGTCTGAACTATCTATTCGGAGCGTCCATCCTCACCCTCGCCGAGCCGGTCTCCGCGACATCCGCCCACGCTTTTGCATCGAAGTGGAACTCGACGACGGCGCAAGTGGGCATGTCGATGATTGTGCTCGATAGCCGGTGCGCGAGGTCGGTGAACTCTGGATTGTGGCCGACGAGCATCACGCGGTCTAGCCCGTTGTCGAGTGCGCAGATCACGGCAAGCAACTTGTCCGGGCTGCTGGCGTAGATGCGTTCATCGACGACGATGTCCTTGCGCTTGTAGCCAATCTTGTCGGCGATGAGTTGTGCCGTGGTCAGCGCACGCAACGCCGGGCTCGACACGAGCAGATCGGGCTCCACCCCGCGATCAGCCAGGCGCTTGCCCATCTTGGACGCGTCACGGCGGCCGCGATCGTCCAACGGACGCTGCCGATCGGGCAAGGACGGGTCATCGCGACTCGATTTGGCATGCCGCACAAGAAACAGAGTTTTCATGATCGAGCCGAAAGAGGGTGACCCCTCAATGATAGCGATGGCCAACAGATCCATGCCCTCAACCTGAGTCCGTTCAAACCAAGTAACCCGGTCTGTGGGTCAGTGCGCATCCGCCTCGAGCTCGTCGCCTGTGTCGTCGGCGCGATTCGCGAGCCTAGCCTTCGACAGGGCAACGGCCTCATGGAGCTTCTGCTCCAGCAGTTGCCGGGGCGGCAGTTCGGTCAAATATTCAGCGACATGAATGCCAGTCTGGTCCAGCTCCAACAACTCGATGTGCTCGCGTTTCTTGCCAGAGCAGAGGATGATGCCTAGCGGCGGCGCTTCCCCAGGCTCCTGCTCATGCTTGGCGAGCCAGCGCAGGTAGAGTTCCATCTGTCCTTTGTCGGCGGCCGCTAAAAGCTCATCCGACTTGCGGGACAATGCGGTGCGCTCAAACAGCATCGAGTCCAGGCGGTCTTGGAGAGTGCGAGTGCTCCAGCCCTCGTTGCGGCACATCTCAAGGTAGAACTCGCGTTTGAGTGGGTCATCTATGTAAATCAGGCTGCGGAGGTGGGTCCAACTCAATTGTCTACTCAGTGCGTAGACAATGTCCTCGCACGGAAAAGCCTCGGCGAGGCGCAGCATATGCCGCAAATTCTTGGCGCTGAAGCCACGACCATGCTCCGCCTCCAACTGCCGCGACAGAGAAACGACGATCTGCTCGCCGTATTCGGCACGCTCCCCGCCCAGTACTTCCGAGCGGATACGCTGGCCGACCCGCCAGTACAGCATCGTCAATGTCGCGTTGACCGTGACGGCAAGCCCCGCACGGGCTTCGCTAATGAGGCGCCGGATGTCCCCGGCAAGCGCGTCGGCATTCACCACGGGCCCCTGTGGCACTACCACCTCCGGGACCTGGGTTGTGACTCGTTTGCGCGTCATCGCAAATGGTCCACGCAGTTGTTGTGCAGATGGCCCGCGCGCTGTATTCCTCGCCCCGCTTTGCGGGGGCCGTTCAATATGAAGTGCCTTCGATTCATTCTCTCATCTCTACAGCCGTTGATTTTGGCCACGCTGCATCAGTCCGGCATCTCGAGCATCCTGGACCCGTCACGCTGTGGCTGAAAGATCCCGCGCTTGCCTTGCTGAGGCCAAGCTGATCATCCGTGCAAAGCCGGGGCGCTTTCAGCGGGTTACCGGCACTAAACAACCGACGTCATGGCTTCCCGCGGCAGATGCTGCGGCACCTTGGCCTCTGCAGCAGCGCCTCCTATTAGAACCTCGCACGATTCTAGCAGTGCGTGCTGCCGGCGAAGCTTCTGCCCGGGGCCCTTCTCTGGTTTTTGGCTCTGCGGCAGTGGTCAGCTATTGCTTCGTAGCGGTTACCCGGAAATGCTCCACGCTCTGCCCCGCATTGACCGCCCGCTGCAGCCAGTCCGGCATGGCACCTTGGCCGTCCCAGCCCTGCCCGTGCGCGTTGCGATAGCGCACCGCCCCAGGCACCGTCGCCGGTGGCGGCTCCGTAAAACAGCCGGCCGCCTGCAGCTGGGCCAGGGTCAGGCCGTGCTGGGCCATCTGGATGCGGATCCAGGTAATTGCTTCGGCGCGCTCGATTTCAATCGACATGGTGTTGGTGAACAGATGTAGGGAGGCGAGCGATCCGGCGTGGCGTCGCCGGGAAGGCGTGGCCCGCTCTCTTTGCTTAAATTTTAATCAATTCCGTTGACGCCGTCGGCACTCGGCCGCCGCTCGGCTTGTCCACAGGCTTGTCCCCGTGCGCGGTGGATAAATGCCATCCGACCCCTTCCGGGGGCCGTCCTCAAGCCGGCCCCGGCCTGAACTTGGTGCGCGCCACCGGCGCCCGACGCCGGGCCGGCACCAGGCGGCGCGCCGCGGTGGCTTCGGCCTGGGCGCGCTCGGCGCGCCGCAACGCCGCTTCCAGTTCGGCCCGCAGCCCGTCCTGTGCCGCCTGCCCTTGTCCGAGCGCCTGCTGGGTCTGCGCCAGTTGCTCGCCGAGCGTGTCGCGCTCGGCCTGCAGCACTGGCCACGGCGGCGTCTTGCGCCCTCGCCTGCCCGGCCGCCAGTTCTGTGCGCAGGTCCGCCGCCGCCTGCTCGCCCTTCTGGCGCAGTGTGCGTTCCTGGTCGATCTCGCGCAGCGCACGGCGTTCGGTGGCGCTGGCCCGCTCCTGGGCCACGGCGACCTGCTCGCGGGTGTGCTCCAACTCGGTCGAGAATTGGGTACGTAGCTCCTGCAGTTGCCGCTCGAGCGCTGCGAGCTGACGCGTACCTTCCTCCTGACGCGCCTGGGCAGCCGCGAGGGCCTGGCGCGCGGCCTCCAGCTCGCCCTGTAGAGGGTTGGCCGGCTAGCGGTCGTTTGCCGGCCAGTTTCAGTCCGTCGATGGGCAGCCGAGGGATGACCGAAGGTCAGTTGGTTACCGCCGTTCGAAGCGAAGTGCAGCGCTCTGCAGTTTCTGCCGATACGGGTGCCGCGCTGACCTAGCGTGAGCCCCGATCGGTCTTCTCAAGCAGTAGCAAAGCTTGCACGGTTTCCATTATTCGACTACATTCGAATAATGGAAACAGATGCCGCACTTGGCGCGCTTGCCGCGCTCGCTCACGCCGTCCGCCTGGCCGTGTTCCGCCTGCTCGTGCAGGCCGGACCAGAGGGCCTGCCCGCTGGTCGCATCGCCGAACTCATGGATATGCCGGCGTCGTCGCTGTCCTTCCATCTGAAGGAACTGCACCGGGCCGGCCTGCTCGCCAGCCGCCAGGACGGCCGATCCATCATCTACATGGCTCGCTTCGAGACCATGAATGGTTTGATTGGCTATCTCACAGAGAACTGCTGCGGCGGGAATCTGTGCTCGCCGCTCACCGGCTGTTCCGTTACCTCGGAGTCCTGATCATGAAGCGCTTCCACGTTCACGTAAGCGTGGCCGATCTGTCGGCCAGCATCCGTTATTACTCCGCGCTGTTTGCCGCCGAGCCAAGCGTCGTCAAGGACGACTACGCGAAATGGATGCTCGAAGACCCGCGCGTGAACTTCGCCATTTCCGCGCGCGGTGCGCAGCCCGGTGTGGACCACCTGGGATTCCAGACCGACGGCGCCGCCGAACTGTCGGAGCTGAAGTCGCGTGCCGAGGCTGCCGACATGGCGCGACTCGACGAAGGCGAGACGAGCTGCTGCTATGCCCGCAGCGACAAGTATTGGCTCACCGATCCGCAAGGCATCGCATGGGAACACTTCCACACGCTTGGCAGCGTGCCGGTGTACGGGGAGTCCCGGCAGGTCGAGGCCGCGTCGGCGCAATCCGCATGCTGCGCCCCGCGAGCCCCGAAGGGAAAGCCCGTCGGTATCGCGGTCACGTCCAAACCTTCTTGCTGCTAAGGGCCAACCATGAGCGAAAAGATCTACAACCTGCTGTTCATCGGTACCGGCAATTCGGCAAGGTCGATCCTCTCTGAAGGGCTGATGAACCATCTGGGCAAGGGCCGCTTTCGCGCCTATTCCGCCGGCAGTCACCCGACAGGCGTGGTCAATCCCTTCGCGCTGGCGGCACTGGCGCGCCATGGACTGGATACAGCGGGGCTCCGCAGCAAAAGCTGGGATGAGTTCTCGCAAGATGGCGCCCCGCAACTCGATTTCGTTTTCACCGTGTGTGACAAGGCCGCCGGAGAGCTGTGCCCGATATGGCCCGGCCAGCCGATGTCCGCGCACTGGGGCGTGCCCGATCCCGCGGCATGCGAAGGTACCGATGCACAAAAGCAGCAGGCCATCAACGACGCCACCATCACGCTGAAGCGTCGCATCGAACTGTTCCTGTCGCTGCCCTTGCCGAAGCTGGACGCCGTCGCGCTCCAGAAGGCCGTGCGGGACATCGGAACGAGCTGACAGCGTCTCTCTCGCCCGACCCCTAACTTTTTTGCTGCCCCCATGACTACGAACGTCCTGATTCTCTGTACCCACAATTCCGCACGCAGCGTGCTCGGCGAAGGCATGCTGAACCATCTTGCGAAGCAATTTGGCCGCGACATGCGCGCCTACAGCGCTGGCAGTTCGCCAAGCGGCCGCACCAACCCGTTCGCCATCGACGTGCTACGCGAAGCCGGGGTCGACGTAAGCGACTTCCGCAGCAAGAACTGGGACGAGTTCGTCGCCGAAGGCGCGCCCAAGATGCGCGTTGTCATTACTGTCTGCGATAGCGCCGCCGAGGAGGAATGCCCCTATTGGCCCGGCAGCCCGGTCAAGGTGCACTGGGGCTATCCGGATCCGTCGAATACGCAAGGGGGAGACGAGAAGAAGCGGCTCGCGTTCGAACTGACGCGGCAGGCCATCGCCTACCGGATGCTGCAGTTGCTGCTGCTGCCAATCGATGAGATGACCGACGCGGAGTTGCAAGAGACCCTGCAGCGTCTCGCGCGGAGCTAGTTTATGACGAAGATTGATCTGCCACGCCAGATCGCCGGGGAACTCATCGGTACGGCGTTGCTGCTTGCGGTGGTAATCGGATCAGGCATCATGGCCGAGCGGTTGGCTGGCGGGAACGTTGCCGTTGCGCTGTTGGCCAACACACTGGCCACGGTCGGTGGACTTTACGTCCTCATCGAGGTGTTCGGCCCAGTCAGCGGTGCACATTTCAATCCGGCGGTCAGCATCGTGATGGCGCTCCGGGCTGAATTGCCGAGATCTGCCTTGGTTCCGTACATCGTCGCGCAGTTGACCGGCGCGGTATTGGGTGCCTGGCTGGCACATGCCATGTTCGACGTCAGCATCCTTCAGCTTTCTTCCAAGCTCCGCAGTGGGCCAGGCCAATGGATCGCGGAGGCCGTGGCGACGGCCGGGCTGATCCTGGTCATCCTGCGCGCACCGGACGGGCGGGCCCCGGCCATGGTAGCCAGCTACATCGGCGCGGCTTACTGGTTCACGGCTTCGACTTCCTTTGCCAATCCGGCAGCCGCCTTCGGACGGATGTTCAGTGAAAGTTTTGCGGGCATTGCACCGACAAGCGTGCCCGGATTCATGTTCGCGGAACTGATCGGCGCCGGTATCGGGCTGCTGGTCCATACCGCCTTGCTGCCACGTCCAGACGCGCCCGGGCATCCGAACGTCATCGAGGCGTCTGGCCAGCACGCGACGCGCGATGATTGATACGGGAACTGGCAAGTAATACAGGGCCGAGGCCCACCAAGGAAACACAATGTCTGTCACGATCTACCACAATCCTGAATGCGGCACGTCGCGCAACACGCTAGCAATGATCCGCAATGCAGGCATCGAGCCCGAAGTCATCGAGTATCTGGTGACACCGCCCTCGCGTGCAAAGTTGCAGCAGATGATCGCGCAAGCCGGCCTGACCGTGCGTGAAGCGATTCGCGAAAAAGGGACGCCGTACGCGGAACTGGGCCTTGCCGATCCCGCATTGACCGACGATCAGTTGCTCGACGCGATGCTCGCGCATCCGATCCTGATCAACTGGCCGTTCGTCTTGACAGAGCGCGGCGTCCGGCTATGCAGGCCGTCGGAGCTCGTGCTCGACATTCTGCCGTCGCCGCAGCAGGGTCCGTTCACCAAGGAGGATGGCGAGGTCGTCATCGACGCACAGGGTCAGAGGGTCACGCGATGACGGTTGCATTGCCCAATGTCGTGCCGTCAGTGCTCGACACGCCTGACCTGCAGAAGCTCGAGCCAGCGCGTGTCAGCACGCACCCGCCTCGCATCCTGCTGCTCTACGGCTCGCTGCGCGAGACGTCCTACAGCCGGCTGCTGACGCTGGAAGCGCAACGCATCCTGCAGCATTTCGGCGCGGAGACGCGTGTATTCGACCCCCATGGCCTGCCGGTGACCGACAGCGTGCCCGCCGACCATCCGAAGGTTATGGAGCTGCGCAAGCTATCCGAATGGTCCGAAGGTCAGGTCTGGTGCAGCCCTGAGCGCCACGGCACACTGACGGCGGTTTTCAAGAACCAGATCGACTGGCTGCCGCTGGAACACGCCGGCATCCGGCCGACGCAGGGCCGCACGCTGGCGGTGATGCAGGTCTGCGGTGGATCGCAATCCTTCAATGCGGTCAACGCCCTGCGCGTGCTGGGCCGCTGGATGCGGATGGTGACGATCCCGAACCAGTCGTCGGTGGCCAAGGCATACCAGGAGTTCGACACGTCCGGCCGGATGAAGCCCTCTTCCTACTACGACCGTGTGGTCGATGTGATGGAGGAACTGTACAAGTTCACGCTGCTGGTCCGGGACCGGTCCGATTACCTGACCGACCGCTACAGCGAGCGCAAAGAGGCGGCCCCGGCGCACGCGGCGGCGCTGGCTGCCGCGGCGATGGACCACGAGCGGCACGCGGCTGACGCAGACACCGACGACGGCGAAGTCGAGTAGGACAGAACATGGCGAACTCGCCGACTGGTAGTCTCGTGGCCCGACTCGGGGCCGTTACATAGGGATTCCGAGTCATCTCTTCTTGATAGGCTGCAACGGACTAATCGACAAGAGGTTGGACCGGCAGCAAGACAAACGCACATCTGTGATGCGCGACACCGGGCGCATGTGGCCGTGCGAGCAAATCGACGCGCTGGCACAGCCGACGGTCGATATGCAGCGCCTGCCGCGCAAAGCGCGCCAAAGGAGGCCGATGTGATCGCCGCGCGCTCAAATCAGCAGCGGCCCTTCTTCGCCTGCCCAGGCGGGCAGAAGGACTCGTTCCCATACTGGTCAACCCGGCAATTCCCTTTCTTGGCTTGACCGGGAGGGCAGCCATTGCCTTGGCCACCGCCGTAGCCATCGTCGTAAGGAAGCACGGCGCAGCCGCTAAGCAAAGCGCCACAGGCGATCAGCAACAACAAAATGGATTTCATAACTCTTTTTCTGGGGACCTTCGCGGGAGTATATCGGTCGCAATCCCGCTCATTTGTAATAAATAGTGAACCCGGGATCGGGGGTATCCCGTTTTATCGGATCGATCTGCATTGGAATCTTAGTTCGATGGGGTGTCTCCTTGTGATGGCGCATTGTGGGCCCTGCTGAGCCTCCGACTTTGGCGTAACGAAACGCATGGCCGGCCAGGCGGCTGCTGCGCAGATTGCTCCGGAATTCACGAAATAATTCTTATTTCCCTTCACGAAAGGCTTGACGTACGGCATTAAAGATCCTGCGACCCATGAATTGTGATTTGTTGGGTGCACAATACTTTTCGTCCCTCGAAAGTCGCCAAAGATGCAAAGCGCTTTAGGGTACGCGAGGGCAAGTCGCGCCCTGCAGTGGATCCTGTGCAACGCTCGATGAGCCAAGAAAACGAGAGTCCTTTGACCATGAGTGGATTCGCGACTACACTCGCCGCGTAGCGTCTCCGGAACTGGGTCATCCGGGGCAAAAAAGATAAGGAGCGCGAGCATGGGCCACAGAAGCCCGGCGGTGCGATATGGCCGAGAACATCGGCTATTTCGGGAGTTGGGGGTAGTCACGGGGTGCGGCGGCTTGGGTCGCCAGGCTCGGCTCAGGGGTGGCTTTACACTCATCGAGTTGATGATCACCGTGGCAATTATTGGCATCCTTGCCGCCATTGCCTATCCCTCCTATATCCAATTCGTTGTGCGCTCCCATCGCGCAGCGGCGGAGTCGTTCCTGCTGGAAGTCGCCAGCATGCAGGAGCGCTTCCTGGTGGACAACCGGGCCTATGCCACCAGCCTGGCCGCACTCGGCTATGCCAGTCTTCCCAGCACAGTTTCCCCCAGCTACCAGATCACGGTCACTGCGGTCGCAGGCCCGCCACTCGGATATTCCCTGACGGCGGCCCCTCAGGGCACCCAAGCCACGAACGACGCGGCATGTGGAACGTTGACGCTGTCGAATACCGGGGACAAGAGCGTCTCCGGAACGGGTTCGAATTGCTGGAAATAGCCCATGCGAAATACTCATGCATCGAATATAGCCAGCGCCGTCGCGGATCGCGGATTCACGCTAATAGAGCTGCTGGTAGCGTTGACGGTGCTTGCCATCATCGCGTTTGCTGCGGCCCCATCGTTCTCGAGCCTGATCGTGACACAACGCGCACGCAACGCCTCGCTGGATCTTTCCGCCGCGCTGACATTGACGCGCAGCGAGGCAGTCAAGCGCAACAGCAGTGTCACCATGGCCGCCTCCGGCGCCTGGGCCGGGGGTTGGGCCGTGGCCGCCGGCACCGAAAAGGTGCGCAGTTTCGGTCCATATGACGGCATTTCGATCACTAGCAGCGCGGGCAACTCCCTATCGGTCGGTAACGACGGGAGGCCCACTGCCGGCAGCCTGACGTTCCAGGTGGCGCCGTCGGTATCACCTCAGGCAGCCACGACGATCTGCGTGCAGGTAAGCGGAACCGGCCGCGTCGCTCTGGTATCCGGAACATGTACATGAACTCGCGCTCACCCCATGCGTGTAAGCGCTTGCGCCAGTCGGCGCAGCGCGGCGCCACCCTGATCGAGGTTTTGATCTCGGTCGTCATCCTGCTCGTGGCGCTGCTGGGTACCGCAGGCCTGATTGCCCGCTCCAGCCAATCGGAAATGGAATCTTATCAGCGCGTGCAGGCGCTGACATTGCTTCAGGACATGGCCGCCCGACTCAATGCTAACCGCCAGGCTGCAGCCTGCTATGCCAGTGGCGCCACCATTACCAAGGCGGGCAGCGCCACCGTTCCCGCTCCAACTTGCACAGTCGGCACCGCTGCACAGCAATCCATCACAAGTACCGACCTGGCAGCTTGGGGGGCAGCATTGCTTGGCAGCGCGGAGAGCAATGGCGGAGCGACGGTAGGTGCCATGATTGGTGCAATCGGTTGTATCGAAGCCCTTGATGCTACAAACCAGATCTACCGCATCACGGTAGCCTGGCAGGGCCTTGCAAAGACGACCGCGCCGACGCTGCCGTGCGGCAACGGACAATTCGGCAATGACAGCTATCGCCGTGCGGTAAGCATTCAGGTACGCATTGGAGTTCTCTCGTGAATCGGCAGCGCACCGCGATTGCGAAGCGCCTCCGGCAGGGCGGCATGTCGCTGATCGAGTTAATGGTCGGAATGACACTTGGGCTACTGCTCTTGACTGCCCTGGGGAGTCTGTATTATTCCACCACGCGGTCGCGCTCAGAGTTCTCCAATAGTGCCGAGCAGGTGGAAAACGGGCGCTATGTGGTAGACATCGTGGGTCGTGAAGTCGAGCTTGCCGGTTTTTTCGGCGCCGCCAGCGTAGCCAGTGGCGCAACCGTGGCAAGCCCCGCGCTGTGCGCTACATCGCCGGGCGCGCTGGGTTTCGTCAACTCACCGGGGACGGTGCCTGTCGGCCTTCAGGGCTACGCACCGGGTACTGTGGCCCCATGCCTGCCGAACTTGGCTCCGGCATCGGAAATACTTGTGATAAGGCGCGTGTCGACGACGCCCGCGGCGGCGGCCACCGTCGGGCAACCTTATATGCAGGTATCGTACTGTTCCAACGACGCTACATCGTTCGTGTTCGGTGCCAGCGCTCCGGCCTTCACCATGCGCACCAAGGCATGTGACCCGGCTATTACCGCGGAGTTGCGCGCGGCTGTAGTCCGTATCTTTTATCTTGCAGCTTGCGATGTGTGTTCCGGCGCTGGCGACGGCGTACCGACGCTGAAAATGGCGGAATTGTCCGGCGGAGCCTTCCAGGTCAGCTCGGTGGCGCAAGGCATTCAGGATATGCACTTGTCCTACGGCGTGGATCTCGACAGCAACGGCTCCGCCGACTGCTACGTCGGCGACCCTGGTGTGAACAACAGCGCCATTTGCACCTCGGTACCTGCATACGACTGGGCAACTGCCCTCACTAACTGGCAGAACGTCACTTCTGTACGCATTCAGGTCCTTGCCCGCACGCGGCGGACCTCGCTCGGCTGGGCAGACAGCCGCACCTATGATCTCGGACGGCCCACGGTCAGTGGCCCGTTCAACGACGGCTACAAGCGCCATGTCTACGCCCGGGTGGCAAGGCTGGCCAATGTGGCTGGCCGCCGGGAGTAAGTCATGCTAATCGCACAGCGCCGGCAGTCCGGCGCCACTCTGATTGTTACGCTAATTTTCCTTGTTATCTTCTTGCTGATGACGATATCGTTGGTCAGCTCCAGTGTCGTCAATGTGAAGGTCGCCGCTAATCAGCAGCACGGGGTGGAGGCGCAGAATGCCGCGCAGCAAGGCATCGAGCAAGTCATTAGCAAGGACTTCACCGCCAACCCGGCGGCAGCCGCTGCTAGCGTCCCGGTCGATGTGAACGGCGACGGTAGCGCTGACTATACGGCGCAGGTCGCCGCGCCGGTGTGCCAGACCAGCAAGCCGGTAAGGAATGCGGACCTCGATACGTCCAATGCCGACGACGTCTCCTGTTTCGTTGGCAATGGTAACCAGGACACCGGCATCTTGACGGCATCCGGAGGCGGTGGCGGAAATTCACTGTGCAACGCCACGCAATGGGACATAAAGGCCAGCGTCAGCGATAGCGCCGCCACAGCCGCCAGCACCACCTTGCACCAAGGCATCTCAGTGCGCGTGCCTGTCGGCACGGCATGCCCGTAAGCTTGCTGTCAACCCAGATTTCGATTGCCTCACCCCCTGACCTCAGGACCCACAATGCGTCAATTCGCTGAACACGCCGCCTCGCGCATTGCCATCGCCGCGTTACTCGCGCTGTCCGCCTTGCACCAGGCAAAAGCGGAGGACATCGATCTGTACACTGGTTTGCAGCCCCTGGCCGGCAAGCCCAATGTGCTGATCCTGCTCGACAATGCATCGACCTGGGATGCGTCGGCCAGCTTCACCTGCTCCACATCGGGGGTCGTCTCCAGCAATAATGCAGGCAAGGACGTCGGTGCCGAGCAGTGCGCGCTCTACAACGCGGTGTCGTCGATCAAGACCAGCCCCTCACTGCTGGGTAACCTCAATCTCGGCGTGATGATGTTCGGCTCCGGGAGCAACAACGGCGGCAAGTTCAAGTTCCCGTCGGCGGCTCCCTATAAGTTGCCGGTGATGGACAGTAGCGGGGTCGACAGCTTCCTGACCTATGTGAAGACAATCGACCGTCAGGCCGACAACTCCAATAATTCGCAGGTCGGCGGTGGTATGCAGGAGTCGTGGGCTTACTATGCCGGCCAGACTGGCTTGTCCGGCACCAAGTACACCTCGCCCATAGACAATCCGTGTCAGCGCAATTTTGTCATCTATATCGCTAACGCCGTGAACAACGGCAAGCCGCAAGATACAGGCCAGGTTGCCACCGATGCCTTGGTTGCAGCAGGCGCGACTGCAGCTCAGCAACAGCAAATTGTCATTCCCGCTCCCAACAACAAATACCAGAGTAATTGGGGCGACGAATGGGCTCGCTTCATGTACCAGACCGACGTCCAGGGCAACATGGCCAACCGTCAGAACATCGTGACCTACACGATCGCGGTGACCGATAGCAAAAACCCTGACTATGTCCAGTTCGCGAGCAGCATGGCGACCAATGGCGGCGGCAAGACATATGTGGTCCAGCTCGGTGACGTCAATGGGCTGACGTCGGCCTTGCTGCAAATCTTCAACGAGGTGCAGGCCATCAATAGCGTGTTTGCCTCGGTCAGCCTTCCGGCCTCCGTCAATGCCCAAGGTCAGTTCCTCAACCAGGTCTATGTGGGTATGTTCCGCCCGGATGCCACCGCAGCACCGCGGTGGCAAGGCAATCTCAAGCAGTATCAGATCGGCTATGACACCGGCGGCAACATCGTACTGCAGGATGCCAAGGGCAACGCTGCCATCAGCAACGCATCGACGGGCTTCATCTCTCCGAACGCTGTCGGCTTCTGGACGACGGAGCCGCCGCTTTCCTTCGGCGCGGCCGGTTATGGGGCCAGCGCGGTCAGTAATTGGCCTGCTACAGGATACTGGCAGAACAGCCCGTCCAGTGTCGGGTGGGGACTTGATTTCCCTGATGGGGAGGTTGTGGAGAAAGGAGGCGCGGGCGAGATGCTGCGCGCACAGTTGCTGACCAGCCAGACCGGCCGGCAACTGATAACCTGCAATGGCGCGGGTAGTTGCCCGACTAACGGGGCGATGCCGTCATTCGATAGTTCCAATGCGTGGCTGAAGGACGCGAGCGCCACCGGCGGCCTTGCCATTATCAACTCGGGGACCAGCGGCGCGGCCACCATCACCGCCACCGAATTGCCTAAGCTTATCGCCTGGGTACGCGGCCAGGACGTCGCCGCTTCGGATTCCACCAGTCTGGCCGGCACCGAAGCGGAGCCGGGTCCCGGCGGGTCGGTGACCGTGCGCAGTTCGATCCACGCAGACGTACTGCATTCCCGGCCGGCTGTCATCAACTATGGCGGCAGCAAGGGAGTCGTGGTGTTCTACGGCACCAACGATGGCGTGTTCCACGCGATCAACGGAAACCAAACGCAGGGCATTGGCAGCGTGAGGCCGGGCGGCGAGCTATGGGGCTTCATCGCACCGGAGTTCCTTGGCAAGCTCAGCCGTCTCTACACCAACTCTCCGGAGGTGAAGCTCTCGACCACGCCTGCCGGTATCACTCCCGCTCCGGCGCCACGGGATTACTTCTTCGACGGAAGTACCACCGTGATGCAGGACTTGCGCGACGCGGCCAATCCTCGCGTGGTCATTTACCTGACGGCACGCCGCGGCGGGCGGCTGATCTATGCAATCGATGTGACCGATCCCGTCAATCCGCGCTTCCTGTGGAAACGCTCCAATGCTGATATTCCCGAACTCGGCCAGACCTGGTCCCAGCCGCGCATCATGCGCGTGCGCGGCTACGCCAACCCGTTGGTCGTGATGGGCGCGGGCTATGACTCGGCCGAGGATAGCGACCCGTCGCCGGGCGTCGATAGCATGGGGCGCGGCATCGTGGCATTCGATGCCGCCAGTGGTGCCATTGTGTGGAGCGCGCTGCCTAACTGTAGCGGTATGAGCGGTACATGCCTGTCGGTTGCAGGCCTGACCCGGGCCATCCCGTCGGATGTTACTGTGCTCGACCGTAATGGCGACGGTTATATCGAACGCCTGTACGTTGGCGACGTCGGCGGCAATCTCTGGAGAGCCGACTTTGAAACCACCGCGGGCAATGCGCCTGCCAACTGGACGCTTAACAAGCTCGCTGCACTCGGCGGCGCATCCAACACGAATGACGCGCGCAAGTTCTTCTATGCACCCGACGTCATTTCCACTGCTACCTACGATGCCATTACGGCCGGAACGGGTGACCGCGAGCATCCTCTGTACTCGGCCTCGACCACGCAGGGGACTGCTTACAACGTGGTCAATCGCCTCTACATGCTGAAGGATACCAACTTAAGCGGCATGCCGGCCGCCTGGACTCCCATCACAGAGGCGCTCCTCGTCAACAATACGAGCACCACTGCCAAGTACGACGGTACCGGTTCGGGCTTCTACATTACGCTCAGCAATCCCGGCGAGAAAGCAGTGAATGCACCGCTCACCGTGGCCGGAAATACCACCGTTGGCACAAATACACCAGCAGTGCCTCAGGCGGGCATGTGCTACCCCAATCTCGGCATCGCCCGGAGTTATTCCTTCAGCTTCCTTACGGCATCAGGCCAAAACCCACAACGTTCGATTATCCTGGATGGCGGCGGTTTTCCGCCTTCGCCGGTATTCGGCATGGTATCGATTGGCAGCGGCACGACAGCTACCGTTGTGCCGGTTTTGCTCGGTGGCGGTAACCAGACCGGAGCCGGAGGTGGCGACGCCACCTCGGCACTAGGTGCTCAGAAGATCAATATCGCGGGCGTGGGCAAGCGCAAGCGCATCTACTGGTATCCGGAGAGCGACAAGCACTAAAACCCCGCATCAGGCATTCGTTGGATGCGACGAGGCAGACTGCGTATGCGCGCGCAGTGCACGGCGCGCGGTTGCGCTGGCCCGTCTCGCGCCCGTGTGCTCCAACCCCGTCAAGAACGCAAGGTCGGCAACTGCCGCGCGAGTACATCGATCCGACGCTTGCCTTTTCCTTGCGCGCCTGCGTGGCCGCGTGGGGCTGACGCTCGGCGTCCCGCTCGCCGATGGGCGGCCCAGCGTGTCGCGTGA